>JBDNHU010000423.1:0-6052 GCA_041688615.1 Mariniblastus sp.
CAACACCACACACTAATTACAAAAATATGTTGTCTCAAAGTCATTGACACATTCCGATGGGACACTTCAATTAGAACAGGATTCATTTACATCTACATCAGGAGGTTACAACGGCGAGTTTAAGCTAACCGATCCAAAGTCTAAGTTCGTGGCCGACAGCGCCTGTCACCTTAACGGCAAAGGCTTTCCAAGGACGGACCGAAGTTGCTAGTGCTAGTTTCCAGTTATAGCTTTACGTCCACCTTATTGGGTTAGAATATCATTGGCAAAGAAAAGGGGAGTAACCGTTTAGTTCCGTTACCGAATTTTTGAGAGGTTGGTCTGGCTTTAATTTTGGAGATAGATGACTTTGATCGGTCCAGGAGTCGCCGGTGTCGTTTGCATTCTACCCAAAACATGATTATGACTGCCCCCACGTCAGCCATTGTCCGCATGCTGGCGGTGCGGCGATTGGTCAATTGGTGTTGTTAGCCGGCCAATTTCAAGACGGCCATCGGCAACTTCATCTTCAGATCGATCTCCAACTTAAGCAGAACAGCCAATTGCTTGCTGAGAATCAGCATCTGGAAGCCAAAATCGAACAACTCCAGCTGGAACTTCGTCTGGAACGTCAAAGCAAATCCGCGACCCACAAGCAAAAAGCCCAAGCCCGCCAAGCAGACGAACCGACTTTACCAGCCGCCAAAAAGAACGGTACGCGCAGTGCGCCGGTGGGTCATCCAGGCTGGTATCGCAAAACGCCGACACTCAGTAGTCACAGTTTAGTTTTCCGACCACGATTTTCAACTTTTGATTTCCGATTTTCGTTTTTTGACGGAGTACCCATTGATTAATTTTTGGTGATTCGGTGGCAAAGACGACAAACAACCTTCCACCGCCGGTCCAGCCCACAACCTACCGCAGGAACTCATTATTCGTAGCTTCAAATACACACCGCAACCAGCGGACTCAAAATCCAAAGCGAAGTGATTGTCGAACGTGACAAAGCGATGGCGACTGGGACTCTTGCTGCTGGATGGACTACAACAGCTAACACTTGATTAGTAATCCCATTGGAACATCACACCACCGCCATCGTCGGCAAAATAGGGTAGGATTCTGAAGTTTCGATCGGGGGCCTGGGTCTGACTGACCGCTTGTGCCGCAGCGCAGGCCGCCCACCAACCCAGGAAGATTTGCGATGGATAGTGGGCTCCGTCGCTAAGTCGCGACAAGGGGGTCGCGAAGGAAGCTAAAAAAAACGCCGATTTCCAACGAACGTCATCCGCCATCATCGCCGCAGTTAAGAACGGCAAGGATCCCATAAATGCGTGTCCGCTAACTCCGTTATTGTCGCGAAACGGACGCCAATTGGATTCGCTTGCAACTTCATAAGGGCGACTACCGCCGGTGGCCATTTGAGTGACCGCAACAAAGGGCGCGCCGACCACGAATCCGCGAATCGATCGCTGACCCCATTCGCCAGCCATTTCCATGCCGGGAGATTGATCGGTTAACTGGCTCAAAGCCCAAACGCCGGCATACAACGGCAATGTGTACCTTCCGTCACCCAAGTCTTTGGTGCCATGCACGAATCTGTACCAGTGGCCCGACGGATTATTCTTGATTCGATCATACGCCCATTCATCAATCTCTCGATCAACATTGGTGTTCGCCATCGCTGCACCCGCCAAAAAACCGGCACCCAGGAATTGCAAGGATCCCGGTGAATAGAAGTTGCGATAGTCCTGCATCACCTTGCCGCTTAATGAAAACACAGCAGGTCGTTGGGATCGAAATTCCAGTTCCGATTGGCCGGCGGCATCTTCTAGCTGGAAAAACGATGCGACAGGGTATTCTTGGAAGGCCCCCAAACCCGAATCGTTGGATTCTGCCAGGCCCAGTCCACCCATTGGATCAATCACCGAGCGGCCACCCCAGCCACTATCTTGCCCCAATATAACCGTCGGACGTTTCCCAGGTCCCGACAACTGGACACTCGCAAAATTCAAGGCAAAAATGTTCTGCGGTTCGGGATCTATTACGTAAAGCTGGTTTGGTTTCTGATCAGTTGGAACCCTTTCCAAAGGCAGCGTTACAGATTCAGGAACGCCGGGCAAAACCGCCACAACAGGCCGTTGGCAATCAACTTCGCCTGGAATCTCACTTCTGACCGCCACCCCCATTCGTTGCTCGTTATCAACCCGACCGGATGGATCATTGCTGGTCGGCAGACAATAGGAATCAGTTGGCGGGCACGAAAACGTGCGGCAACCCAGTGTCGTCGAAAGCACCAATAGTAGAAGACAGAATCGAATTATAGAATTCATTGTGCACTTAAGTTAAGAATCTTGCCGACAGCAAAGTCTGAACTGAAATTGCTATCACAAGAATGCCTTCGGATCGTAGATACCACCTATCCGCACCTGCATGCAAGCCTAATTTTCTGCACGCCTGTACATCACGAGATTAAAAACTGTCTCCCAGGCAGCAGGAAGATTCGCGGGAACCGGGCCGACCCAATAACAGCGGCAGAAGCCACAATTCCAATAACAGAAGCGTCAGTGACGACGAGAGACCGCAAACACGGGAGAATGTGACCGCCAGAGACAGCGACCGCGAGAGAATGTGACCCACTGTGGCTACAGTCACAGGGTACGGTTGTTGCTTGCAGAGCGTGCGCAAGTACCGTCTTACAGAAGTGTTGGCGTTCCAAATCGTCCTTCGCTTGCAACAGGCCTAGTCAGTTGGCAACATTGCCCACAGTTCAGGACGCCCGACGTTGCAATGAACCGATCGCGAGAGGAAGCCCATGCATGCCCACGACAGAAACAGTGTGGTACGAGCAACGTTCCAAGCAGCCAATCCTTTAATCGGATCAGAACCATTTCTGCTACTGACATTCGGTACCGGATGAAAAATCGCCTCGATGAACGCTGGGCGTTCTGGTTCACCATCTTGCAACTGATCCAATTGAAATGCTGTCTGGGAAATCAATTCAGCCGGCGTACCTTGTTGCACCAGCAGCTGGTCAATTTTCAGTGACCCATTTCGACTAACGGTTGGCAAAAGCAACAGGCCTAGGAACGACCAAACGGTGAACCCGCAGATGGTCATCACCAAGCCGGCAACGCTAGTCAAGCCTGCGCCAGGCAGTAACGCACAAGACATAAATCCAACGATGTTCCACATGAAGGCGATGGCCAGGCCACGCGAGTAACTGCCGCTGTTAATCGCCATTGCACGCCGAGCGATCGCGGTCGCCAGTTGTTCGGGTGGAAACGATAGCCAACGTTCAGGAATAATGATCTTGGCACGTTTCCCCAAACCAATAATGCCGCCGGTAAAACCAATGTCGCGATGGCTGACAACAACCGTGTGCGGGACAAAAATTCCCCAAGGTTGTATCATCGCCGTAGCCACCAGTAGCGTCTTGGCAGATGTTTCCGAATTTACCTGACGCTGCAATATCCATAGATTCCGAATCAGCAGGCACAGCAAGACACCGCCCGAGATCGCTAAAACGGCTCCAACGCTTCCCAAAGCCTGACTTAATTGCAGGATCAAGTTCCCAAATAAAACAAAGAGAAACGACTGTGCCAAAACCGCCGGTCCATACCCCGCCAGCCATGAGCCCAGCGATTCGTCCGACTTCCTAAACCTCTTGGGTAACCAAAATCCGCCCAAGAAATCCAGCGGAACCAGCCACAGCACAAACAAGGCCGCAACACTTGCCAGCTGAATCAATTCACGACCAAAGCTTGTTGGCTCTACGGATAGCAAACGATTTGGCAAGCCGGACACCAGAGAGAAAGTGGCCAACGTGACGACCGATCCAACCCCTGTGATTCCTAGCCATAGTCTGGATCTCGCGTAAGTCATTAAGTTCAGCTTTATTTGCGGTTAGGGAGCGTTTCGTATTTATCTTCCGTTTAAACCGTTTGCTGGCGAACACGATAACTCGCCAGCGTATTTCGGCGACCGTTGACCAGAAGTCCGAGAAATTTCGGAACACTGCGTCGATTAAACACAATCGAAACATAATATTTCCGCAAGCCTTGCCAGTTAATTTGTTGGCAAGCGTGACTTTTCACGGGTGACACTGATAACACATTCGTTGAGATTGCAAAACCTGTACCGAATTGTGGGGCATTGGGGTTCGTGGTGGGTGAGGGAAATTGCGGGCCGAACCAACAGTGCGGAGTGCAAATGCTTGAAATTTTCCGCACAAGAGTGTGGCGTAGGCAGGCTGAAGTTCGGGGTCCAGAGGTTCGAAGAATTGTGACGACCTAGCGGTTTTACGAACCGCACAGGTTAGGAACTTTAACCCTCTTGGATATTCGTTTGCATCCGGTTTCCCGTGCCAACCTGGTCGTTGAATGACTGGACAGATTTTTCAGCAGTAGACGGTATCGCAGGAATTTTAAAGCTTGCTGATAGCCGACGAAATGCCCAACTTACAACTTCCTGCTTTCCAATCCTGCTTGTTTGGCGGGATTGAATCAAGACCATTTTTCAATATTGGATAGAGAAGATGAGCGTAGAACACACAAAAAACTGGCCTGACTTAGCAATTGGCTTGTATGATCGGCTGACCGGCAGCAATGCCGAAATCAGATATGACTTTGAGGATCTTAAGGTGCGGATCCCGAGCGGGACGGGCCCCGAAGCTGAACATGCCGAGTGGACATTTAATGGCGGCATCCGAATCAGCACGGGTGAGAAAGGGACGTCCCCAAAGTCTTAATGGTCGGCGAATTAAATGTCGCCACTGCCGGCCATCAGGCGACGATTGAATTTCGGCAGGATACAATCGTGATGCGGTTCCCCAACTTTCGCGCGGCCGTGGCTATTGCTTCCCAACCCATGCCCGTTGGGAAGGAAACAGCTCGGTTACTTGCTTTTGTCGACCTTACTTTGAAAGCTCAGATCGGTTCCCAGCGTGCCTTCGAATTGTATCCGAAGCCTGGTTGGATCGTCCGAATGCTAAGCCCTAAAGTTCGTGCGATGAGTAGAAAACCCTAGTTCAGCATCCCGGCAAACACGGTGGAGATCGCGGAAGCGAAGGGCATCTGGCATAGGGGTCTTTTCGGCGGCTTGTTGGCCCCATGCTCTGGTTTGGCCCAGGGCTTGGACTGCCAAGCGGTGGGATGGGCAAGTCTAGATTCGGGCTGTTGATCGGTGGAGTTACGTGCTGACGGGTTAAACGATCTCCCGAGCCCTATGCAAGACGTGATTTTTCGGTGGGGGATAGGGCCAGCGTGTACAAAGATAATCAAGCCTATGTTAAACATGGGTACATCAGATGGCCTGAGGTAAATGTTGGTACGAGAATTCGTTTTGGAAACACTCCCTAACATTATCCAGTCGATAGCCGCAGTGTCTTTCTTGACTTGGTCGAGGTAGTGGTTGGCTTCAGCGATTTTTTCTTCAGCACCTGACAGGCCTTGAAACTTTTCGTTCGTGCCAATCTCTTTGAGAGTGAGAGCGCGGTTCCACTGACCGTCCAGTTTCTCTGCGATCGTAATGCTCTGATAGTGCTTCTTCAAGGCTTTTGCTGGCTTTTGCTTGAGTTCATAAATCAGGCCGGCTTCACGAAGCGTGTGGGCTCGCTAACTAATGTAGATTCGTGACAAACGAAGGCTAATCCAGAGTGACCGGTTTGCTTTTCTAGTCAACTTTTTCTGTTCCCGCGACTCAGTTGCATCAAGGCTCTCGGCCCATTTCCGTAACGCAGTAATGCTCCAATTGAGACTTGAAAATGGTGGAGCCCAGATCACCAATCGCCAAACTATCATGCGCCAAGCGGAATGAAATTCTTGATAAGCGTCTTGGAATTATTTTTGGTTCAGATGGCTCAGGCCTTTCGAAAGCCCAGTCCAGACCATGCCCAAATAATCGGAATCCTCGATCGTGTATTTGTTGAGCCTTCTTTGATAGGTAGCTGACCATTGGTTACCATGCAGCCGACATAGAGCAAGGGGCTTGCGAGGCTGTTGAATCCAAGGTTGATTTCACGGTTAAACCCATCCGCAACGAATTGCGATATGTCGCTCGTGTTTCCGACTCGAAA
>JBDNHU010000424.1:0-23426 GCA_041688615.1 Mariniblastus sp.
GGTCTGACGCAGAAGATCAAGGCAAAATCGCTGCGGGCTGCCTGCCCATGCGCTACTTGCCGCGAAAAGCATGGGCCTCGGTCGATGACTCAAGGATCGAACGAAAAATCGGCCGCCGCCCAAACAGGCGGCCCCAAGCCGTTACGGTCGCTGACGATCCTTAGTGAAGCCGACCTGGTACCGCTTGCCGTTGACAAGATGGCCCCCGCAGGAAGCTATGCCTACAACATCGGCTTTAGCGACGGCCACAAATCGGGCCTTTTTACCTTTGAATTGCTGCGCAATTTTCCTGCGGAATAATCCACGAACAACTTGGTTGAACTTCTCACAAATCCGACGCCACCCTGCGTTTTGGTTTCCAAGTGAACAACACTGCATTCCTCAACCCGCGAAGTGAAATCATGAACCTTTGGACGTTGATTCGAAAAAGCTTATTTCACTATTGGCAAATCCACTTGGCCATGGCATTGGCGGTGGCTGTCACCACGGCGGTGTTGACTGGCGCGTTGACGGTGGGCGACAGCATGCGAGGTTCCTTGCGTGACTTGACGTTCAATCGCCTGGGCCCGATCGATCACGTGATCTTATCTCGGACATTTTTTGATGACGTGGCGGTGAATCAATGGACGAAGAGCACGCCGTTCCAGAACGCTTTTTCGTCGGCCGTTTCAACAATCCACTTCCCCTCGGCAACCCTTGAGAAGTCCAACAAGGCAGCGATTGCTGAAGCTCCAGGCAAGTCTTCGGCAAGTCGGGCCACTGTGCAGGATTGGGCGTCAGTGGCGTTGTGGGGAATGACGCCGGAATTGGCAAATAAAAATTGGTCGGACGAAAAGATCATCGCTCCGGATTCAAACGAAATCATTGTCAATCAAACAGCGGCTGGTCAACTTGGTTTGACCAACGCGGACATCGGACAATTATTTTCGCTGAGATTAGGAAAGCCATCAGACGTTCCAACTGAAAGTTTCATCGCCAGCAAGGACGACACGGTGGCATCGATTCTTCGCCTTAAGCTGGTCAAAATCATTCCAGACACCGGACTTGGAAGAATTTCGTTGATCCCAAGCACGGAAGTTCCAGCAGTTGCTTACTTGGAATTGGATACTCTTCGGAAGGCGATTCCCGATGCCAGCCAAGACGCCAGGAAAGAGGCTAAACTACTGAATACGATTCTCGTGTTTGGCGAATCGATAAAAACCCCGGTCAGTATTAAACTATCCCAAGAAGCCATCGCCGCGTTTGCTCCAAGTATTGCCGATGTGGGCTTGAAAATCACTCATGTTCAACAAACATATCCCAGCCTGGATGATTCTAAAAGCACGGACTCACAGACTGATGCAGGGAAAAAATCAACAACAGACAATGAATTGAAGGTTGCGACCATCTTCGATTATTACAGCATCAGCTCCAATCGTTTGCTCATTGATTCTGGGCAACAATCCGCCGTTGAGCGAGCCCTTGAGGGTCTACCCCAGCAAACGGTCCTAACTTATCTGGCCAATCATATTTCGTTGACGGACAACTCGGTCGCACCGAACGAAACCGAAGATTCAGGAATCCCCTTTTCGATGCTAACCGCGTTTGATTTGAACGCGGATTTTCCCCTGGAAAATCTGCAAGGCCAGACCATCGCGGCGCTCAAAGATAATGAAATTGTGTTAGGACAGTGGGCTGCTGAAGATCTTGGGGCAAAAATTGGCCAAACGATCCAGGTAAAATTCTACGAACCTGAAACCATTGACGGGCAAGAGATCGAACGGACGGTCGACCTAAATTTGGTCGACATTGCCAAAGCGACCGTACCGTCGGAACCTTATCAAAGCCGCGGGCGACGAGTCACTCCGGCCCAATTCAAAACAGCGCCAACCACGGCCAACGATCCATGGCTGACGCCTGAAGTCCCAGGAATCACCGACGCGGCATCGATTGATGCCTGGGACTTGCCTTTCGACACATCCAGTTCCTTGCGATCAAAAGACGATCAATATTGGGAGTACTACCGGACCACGCCCAAGGCATTCATCGCCAGTTCTACTGGACTAAAACTTTGGAAAAATCGGTTTGGAAGCTACACCAGCTTTCGAGTGCCAGGCGATGCAACCAGTGAAGATCAGCTTCGGCAGAAACTAGCAGCAGCAATCCCAGGCAACCTGGACGAACTTGGATTTCAAGTAATTCCAGCAAAACTGCAGGGACTGGCAGGTTCGCAAGGCTCGACACCTTTTGACGTACTCTTTTTGATGTTCAGCATGTTTGTGATCGCCGCCTCTTTGATGCTACTGGCCTTGTTCTTTCGTTTGGGAATGCAACAGCGTTCCAAGGAATTGGGATTGTGGTTAGCGATTGGCTTTGACGAATTCACCGCTCGCAGCATCTGGATCAAAGAATCGATCGCGTCGACAATCATTGGAATGATCGTCGGTACGATCTTGGGCATAGCGTATGCCAGCGTGATCACTCTCTTGATGCGAACGGCTTGGGTCGGCGCGGTCGCTTCACCATTTCTGCAATTACATTGGTCTTGGCTTAGTATCGGGATGGGTGGGATTGGAAGCCTAGCAGTCTGCCTGGGTGTGGTCTGGCTTTCGGTGAAACAAGCCACTAAAACCTCCACCCGTTCGCTGCTTAGCGGTGGTTGGAATGACAACCAATCCGCGGCACAGAAACCAAAATGGTGGCACGCAACTTACACAAGAATTTCAATGATTGGCTTTGCGACCGTTGCTTCGCTGGCGGGCTTTTTTGCGGCCGGCGATGCGCAAGCGGTCGCGTTCCTAGCTGGCGGATTTTTTGCATTAATGGCCGCGTTGACGACGATATACGATCGCTTGGTCCAACAACAAGCTCACGATAATTTTTCGTGGTCAGTAGTCGATCAACTGAACCTTGCCAGACAGCCGCTTCGTTCACTAATCATTATTGGCCTGGTAGGGCTGGCAACTTTCCTGATCATGGCGGTGTCCGCGTTTCGATTATCACCGTCGATCCGAGGAACGGCGGGCTTTGACCTGGTGGTCACCACTGATCTTGGGATCCTTAAAGATCTAGGCCAATCGACAACTCGTAATGAACTGATTTCTGCCGGA
Organism: Mariniblastus sp.; assembly: GCA_041688615.1. Taxonomy (GTDB): domain Bacteria; phylum Planctomycetota; class Planctomycetia; order Pirellulales; family Pirellulaceae; genus M30B19. Next base: position 3,090 of record JBDNHU010000424.1, read on the forward strand.
GAAGTCGAAGCGACTTCGCCTCAAGAATCGACCCAATCGGAATTGAAGCTATTTGGATTTCGGTTCCATGACGGGGAACATGCCAGTTGTAATAATCCATTTCAAGCAAGACAACCGCAGGTCCTAGGCGCCAGTCAAGCGTTCATTGATCGGTTTAACAGTCAGGAGGTTCCCAGTTTCGCCTGGGCAGGTACAACCGCAATGACTCAACAGGCCGCGATCAACCCTTGGCGTTTACTGGACGATTCGGCCGCTCAGAACTTCAGCAATACCGAAGATGCGAAGCAACCCATTTCTGTGATCATCGATAAGAATACCGCTTGGTACGCGCTGAAGGTCTATTTGCCAGGCACCAAGTTCACGATCGACTTTCCAGACGCGGGCCCGGTTGAATTCCGACTGGTAGGGCTGCTGGATAATTCCCTCTTGCAAGGCGCCTTAATTGTTGGCCCCAACGACTTCTTGAAAGTCTTTCCTGACCAGGTTGGCAATCGCTACTTCCTTGCGACCGCCCAAAGTGATGCCGCACAGACGGAATTCCGAAAATTGGGAGCGTCCTTGAAATCCTATGGCTGGCAGGCAAAGTCTGCGGACAACGAATTGGCCAATTACATGGCGGTTCAAAATACGTATTTAAGCGCTTTTCAAAGTCTGGGGTCGTTGGGATTACTTTTGGGGACCATCGGCCTGGTAGTCGCTCAATTTCGCTCGATGCTTGAACGGAAACGTGAATTTGCCTTATTGCAAGCGATCGGCTTTGACCGCAGGCGGATTCAAGGGCTTATTTCTCGCGAGACCGTAAGACTAATAATTTTAGGCTTCTTAAGCGGGATCGCTGGCGCAACTGTCTGCGTGTTGCCGCACTGGCTAACCGGATCAGCCAGCGTGCCTATATTGGGTCTTTCGATTGCCTTGATCTCGATTCTGGGCGTCGGCGTGCTGGCGTCTTTGATGATCGGTAAAGTGGTACTACGCGGTCAATTAATCACTTTACTGCGTAACGATTAGTCGACTTGATAACCCAAATGAAAATCCAAATGGACCAGCACCATCGGATTACCCACCCCGGTTTGGAAATTTGGGGGCTTGAAAGGACTGACCGCTCTGGCATATAATTAAATAGTTGGGTGAATTAGGAGCCTCGTTCTGCGATCGTAGAACTGGTTCCTGATCAAGTTATGATTAGTTAGCAATTTAGGCTAAGCTAATCGGTTACTGATTTCCGAAATAAAAACAGACTCGTTAAGCCTGCCAGCTTAACGTTTGCCAGCATGCGGCGATTAGACTTGTCTAAGAGCCGAGATCTATCCCGTAGAATTCTTTGGGAATCGATCACGATTTCATCCAGTCAGCTAGGGTGCAGGTAATTCAACTGTTGGCAATTCAACTGTTGGCAATTCAACTGTTGGCAATTCAACTGTTGGCAATTCAACTGTTGGCAATCCAAGAATTTGGCGGTGTGGCGGAATGGCAGACGCGCTTGACTCAAAATCAAGTTCCCTATGGGAGTGGAGGTTCGACCCCTCTCGCCGCTATCGAAAGCGTTTTGAAACTTTTCAACAAGAGTTTCAAAACGCTTTTTTCGTGCCTTGTAGTGCTGTTTCCAGTCTGTTTAGTGCGTTTTTTGTGCGGTTTTGGTTTCGGCCAGTTTCGCTTCGATTTCGCCTGGTTTTGAAATTTGTGCAGCACTTATGCAGCGTGCTGTGAAGGCGGGTTCAGCGGCGGCGGCGGCAATATCGGCGTCCGACACCATCGCGTAATGACGTAAGGCGACCGCTGTGCTGTTGCCGATCCACTTGGTGACCTGGTGGATTGGCAACCGACTAAGCAGATCCGTCTCGCAACTGGCCCGAAGGTTCTGGAAGGGCTTGGTCCAGGTCGCGTTCCCTGAACGAATGATGTAGGCGTTCAGCTTCTTGCGTAGATTCGCTTCGGGCGATCGTTGTTCTGCATCCTGAATCACGAACTTTGATTTAGACCCGTACTTCTCGAAGTGGCATTCTAGGACGGTGCGTCAATGCCATGTGCGTCAATGCCATGTGCGTCAATGCCAAAGGCAAGTCGGTGTAGGTGGTGGAAGCCGAGCCGTTGGGTCGGGCGGTTGGGTCGGGCAGAATGCCGCAGAGATGGTCCGCGATTATGAGGCCAAGCAGATACTTCAAACGGAACAGACAACACGCAATTTGCGAGTGTAAAGTTAGCACTGGCTCTGGTTCCTGGTTATAACGCGGGGTTCTTCTAGCGGGTTGGTTGTTTTCGCCATTCTGGGCGAATCTTTGAATTTAGGTTCAAACTTGGACTTTGACAAATGTCGACATTTGTAACGGGCCTCAAGATTCTGTGGACGATATCAACAATTGATGATTGGAATGGACTATCATTGAAATAGAGTCTTAGATGCGTTTGATGAAGGTTAAGAGGCGGGATGTCTGATCCATACTGTTTGGCAATGGTGATTTGCGATCACATTCACGCAGATCCGGCGACTGGGAAGTTCACACTACTTGGAACCTTCAGTTCGTTGGTAGCGGAAAAGTATCCTGCTAGGCTGGATGCGAGCATTTATATTTCGTTGACCGATGTCGATGGACCTAGAAAGCAAGTTCTTCGGCTGGTTCATAGCGATCACTTGGTTGATCAAGCAATTGAACCGGTTTTCGAACTCGAAGTTGATTTTCCATCGTGTGATAATCCGGTGGCGGTGCTTGAAAGTGTGATCCAAATTAATGTTGATTTGCCAAAACCTGGACTTTACCATTTCGAGCTTTTTATTGGCGACGACTTAGTGATGTCACGTCGACTACTGGCAGTGACCATGGAACAAATGGAAGAAGGGCGGAAAGATGCCTAGCATAATTGAACAATCAGGTAAGATCGAAGGACCCGCGAAAAATCAAACCCAGAAAACGCAACCGATGACGGCGGTTGCTGCAAGTAAGTCTGTGACATGCAGTATTTCTTTCGAGGTGATCCAATCGCTGGGCTTTCTGACAAACGCCAATAAGCCACGCCGGCCCAAACGCAATCAATACCGGATCAGCGATCACAACCTTCGTAAGTTGGCGGAGAAGCACGTTCCACCACAATCGTGGTATGAAGAAGACTTCGATCCATTCAATTAACTGGATGCTGTTTTGGGCTTACGCAGGGGATCTGTTGTCATCAACATAGTTCAAATGCATGATCCTAACGGGGTGAACCCCAAAGCCAATCGGCCTTTGGTGGTTGTTTCTTCCAATGAAGATATTGGGTGTAACCCTGACACTGTTGTTTGCATTGCGATTTCAAAATCAGGTTCATCTAATTACTCGATAACTTTACCCTGGAATTCAACGGGCAATGTTTCAACTGGCTTACGTTCGCCATCGTTTGCGGTATGTGATTGGCAAGTCAAAGTGCCGATCGGTAACCTAGTCGAAAAGGGCAGGCTGAAAGTGGCGACTCTCTACGCTGTCATGCAAAAAATTCACGAACTTGAAAAGTCTGATGGCTGAGTCACACAACGGTTAACCTACGTTGCTTATGGGATTCGAGGAGAATTGAAGATCAGCAACAAATTGAACACTATGTTATTCCAAGGCACCCCCATCAGGATTATTTGAATCCTGTGACCGCCCATAAATCTTGCCGAAGTAGTGCAAGGGATGGGAACGTCCCGCCAGGGTATTGCTATACTGGACCACTCTTACGCAATTGATTTAGGCCCTCTTCATTAAACGGAAGTTCTGACCTGGCACATGATCACGGGTAAAATTTAAAGCAAAATCGACAAGATCTGGGACTCGTTCTGGACCGGTGGAATCTCCAATCCGCTGGAAGTGATGGAACAGATCACCTACCTACTTTTCATCAAAAGCTTAGACGACCTGCAAACGCTGGCAGAAAACAAAGCCAACCGCACCAACAAACCGATGGAGCGCCGGACGTTCCCGGAAGGCAAGGACGATAGGAAGCGTCCGTACGAAGACCTTCGTTGGTCGCGGTTCAAGCACTTCGAGCCTAAGGAAATGTTCGAAGTCCTGGCCGAGCACGTCTTTCCGTTTCTGCGAACGCTGGGCGGTGATGGTTCGACCTATGCCCACCACATGAAAGACGCCCGGTTCACCATCCCGACGCCGGCGCTGTTGGCCAAAGTCGTTGACTTGATCGACGCGGTGCCGATGGAGGATCGCGATACCAAAGGCGACTTGTACGAGTACATGCTGGGCAAGATCGCCACAGCGGGCCAGAACGGCCAGTTTCGTACGCCTCGGCATATCATCCAGTTGATGGTCGAAATGACGTCCCCGATCCCAAGCGACGTGATCTGCGATCCGGCTTGTGGCACCGCTGGCTTTCTGGTGGCGGCGGGCGAATACATGCGTGAAAAACATCCCGAAGTGCTGCGTGCTGCGAAATTGAAAAAGCACTTTCATGGCGACATGTTCCACGGCTTTGACTTCGACAGCACCATGCTGCGGATCGGCAGCATGAACATGCTGCTGCACGGCGTAGAGAATCCCAGCATCGTCTACCGTGATTCGTTGGCCCAGGAACACGGAGGCGAGGAAGAACGGTACTCGCTGGTGCTGGCTAATCCGCCGTTCGCTGGCTCGCTGGATTACGAAAGCTGTGCCAAGGACTTGTTGCAGATCGTTAAGACGAAGAAGACCGAGTTGCTGTTTCTGGCCTTAATCATTCGCCTGCTGAAGCCGGGCGGACGAGCAGCCGTGATTGTTCCGGATGGTGTGCTGTTTGGTTCGTCGACGGCGCACAAGACGCTGCGGAAGATGATCGTCGAGGATCAGAAGCTGGACGACAAGCGAACGGAGTTGTTACCGCCCCAGAAGCAAGGCCCCGCGCCGACGGTGAAGCTGACCAAGGACGAACACGCCAAGAACAACTTGCAGGACATCGTCGCGAAGTGGCGAGAGTTTCATCAGCCGATGGGCGTTAGCCCCGGTTCCCGCACGCTGAAAACCGGGGCTAACGCCCATCGGAAACCGGGTTTCAGCGATCGGACGGCGGAGAGTTTTTGCGTGCCGAAGTCGGACATCGTCGAGCAAGGTTACGACCTGTCGATCAATCGTTACAAGGAAGTCGACCACCGCGCCCCGTTTGAAATATTCGATCAGTTGCAGAGCATTGAGAAGAAGATTAATGCTGGCATGAAGCAATTGCGAGGGATGCTGAAGTGAATAATCAGCCGCACGGCATTAGCCGCGGTTCCCAGGCATTGAAAACCGGGGCTAACGCCCATCGGCTAATGGGGGTAACTTTACTAGACTATTTTTGTCAGAAAAACAGGTGTCTTTTTCTGACGAGATGAAAGGTAGAAAATGGATGAAAACATAGGAAAACGCCTATTGAAACGCATTGGTGGCGGCGGTCGTGGTTCTGTCTTCATGCCGAACCACTTTTCTGACATTGCCCCCCGGACGGCGATCAACAAGGCATTGTCCCGATTGGCGGCATCTGGCAGCATTCGGCGACTGGCGCGAGGCGTCTACGACTACCCGATCGTGGATCCACTGTTAGGTGAACTGTCGCCGACGATCGAAGCGATTACCAAGGCGTTGGCTCAACGCGACCGCATTCGGCTGCAACCCTCTGGGGCGTACGCGCTCAACTTACTTGGCCTGTCCGAGCAGGTTCCTGCCAAGATCGTGTTCCTGACCGAGGGCGAATCTCGCACGATGAAGATCGGGCCGATGACGATCCAGCTTCGCCGCACGACGCCTCGCAACATGGCGACGGCGGGGTGATTGAGCGGTTTGATCATTCAGGCCTTTCGCTCGCTAGGCAAAGACCATGTGACACAGGCGCATCGACAAACTGAAGGCCAAGATTCCGTTAAAGCAGCGACAGCAACTGCTCAAAGACCTTGCCCTGGCGCCCGCGTGGATGCATCCGATCTTTCACGAATTGGCGGAGCCGCAACCACAAAAAGGCGACTAATTCATTCAAGGCGTTTTTGCCGGATTCGTCGCCGGTGAATTTGGTGACGGAAAAGGAAACCGAAGGTCGCGTTTATTTGTCGACTTACCCGACGATCATGGGCATGATCAACGAAACCAAAGAAGGGCAGAAGCGGTTTAGTGTGGGGCACTTTGATTTGATCGTGATCGACGAAGCTCACCGGAGCGTGTTTCAAAAGTATCGAGCGATCTTTGATTATTTCGATTCGTTGCTGGTCGGACTGACGGCAACGCCCAAGGATGAGGTTGACCGTAACACTTACGGGTTGTTTGATCTGGAAGATGGTGTGCCGACCGACGCTTACGATTTGGATTTGGCGGTTTCGGATGGTTTTCTGGTTCCACCCAGGGCGGTTTTGGTGTTTTTGTTCGGTCGTTGGTGGGGCTGGATCGAAGTGTTGCCAAGACGCTGTTCGGAGAATTCTTGGCGGGGTCGGATTACAATTCGAATCAGATCGAGTTTATCAATTTGATCATCAATCAATTGGTCGAACACGGGATCGTGGATGTGTCATTGCTGTACGAATCGCCATTCACGGACGTCGCCCCACAAGGGCCTGACGCAATCTTCACGGCAAGCCAAATCGACCGCATCCAAAGGCTGCTAGAAGACATCCGAGCCACAGCAATCGCGGCGTAGTCGTTCGGGCAATATGCCGCTATCGAAAGCGTTTTGAAACTTTTCAATAAGAGTTTCAAAACGCTTTTTTCGTGCCTTTTAGTGCTGTTTCCAGGCTGTTTAGTGCGGTTTTTGTGCGGTTTTGGTTTCGGCCAGTTTCGCTTCGATTTCGCCTGGTTTTGAAATTTGTGCAGCACTTATGCAGCGTGCTGTGAAAGCGGGTTCAGCTGCGGCGGCGGCAATATCGGCGTCCGACACCATCGCGTAATGACGTAAGGCGACCGCTGTGCTGTTGTTCAAGACGTTTGTTCGAGAAGAATGGATGTGGCGCACTGGACGAGTGTCCCTCTGATGTTCTGGTTTCTAACCGCGTGTTTCAGTTGCAGGTTCAATCTGGGCCGCTTAGTGCTGTGGTGTTTGGCAATATTCGATCAGTTGCGGAATCGCTCGCCGGCAACCGTCAACGGTTTTGTAAGCCTTACCGTTCAAGTGTAATTCTTCAGTCATCCGCTGCTACAACGCACCATGGAAATAGGAAGCCGGTTTCATTGGGAACCCCTTGGTTTGAGAAGGAAACGTCACGCAAAATAAAAAGTTAACTCCAAATCATTGAACGAAAATCTATCAATCATGCGCGGCACTCGCCACATCCCATTTGGTAACCTTCACCTGGACATGCCTTCCAATTGTTAGCTGGAGAAACGGCGATTCGCAACATTGTTGATATCTTAGTTTTGTCATGAATCAACACCGCATTCGACGCGTTAAGTCTTCAGCATTACGACTGGCCACGTCTTTCCATCGCCTGGTGCCTCGAAGGCGTTTTTCACATTGATCTTCCCAAATTCCACAACACACTCATCGACTGGATTCTCTTCGAAAAGTGGTTTGGTTTGGTGTCCCTATAGCAAGAAAAGCAAGGATTTTTATTCCATGTTAAAATCCTGGCGTAGGGCAATCACACATTTTTTGGGAATCAGTTAACGATGAAAAATGATAACGTTAGCGAACGTGTCAAGAACGCAGTCGAAGTCGTATATGACTGTACAGTCCTATCCAAAGGACTGTTCAATGCGATCGATTTGAACTTATTGCAACTTAGAAGGGATGACTTCCTCCCTTCGATTGAGTCGCGAAATCTGTTTGACGAAATAATGAATAGGCGGGAAAAGCTCATTGGCAGCAAGCCGTCAGAATCTGCATCAAGAGGATGTCGGGACTGGAATGAGCACTGGAACGGATTAGACACTGATGTTCAATTTTGGTTCAAGAAGAAGATTTGGGAGCTTTTTGACTCGGTGAGTGAATAACGAACTGATGCGTCCCCAAAATTCTTAAAATTTGAAAATGGGTTTCCCACTGAGCAAACTTGCTCAGTCGGAAAGTCTCAAGTTTTAGACAACGCTTAGTAGCCGTTGAGGAGACCACCATGAATGAGTTTAGTTTGTTTGGTGAGCTGGAGCAAGTTTCAGATAGCGAAGCTGGTAAGGTATTTCGGGTCTTTATTCGCGGCCATGTTCGCGACTTGATTTGCCGCGTGATGGCCCAAGAGGTTAGCCTGCTTTGCGGCCCGAAACATCTGCCTACCGGCGGTGACAAATTCCGCTCGGGTAGCAGCACCGGGCGGATTCAGATGGACGGCAAACGTGAAGAAATTATTCGCCCTCGCGTCAGGCAGCGAACATCAGGCAGCGAACATCGGATGGTGGCAGCGAAGAAGTGATCCTGCGGAGTTACGAATCGGCCAGTGATCCCAGCGAACTTCATGCTTCGATTCCCGCCGCACTCAAGGCTGGCGTCAGCACTCGCCAAGCCGCAAATGTCGTTGGTGAAACTGACGGGACCTGTCGCTCGAATGTGTCGCGATTGCGGCAGGGAGTGGGGCGTCAGCTTATTGAGTACCAACGCGGTCGTGAATTCGTTTCGCAACACGCGTCGCAAACTGGGGCATGTGACGCGTTTTCGGACCGAGACGGAGCAAGCGTCACGTTGGCTATCGTTCTCGCTATTAGAAGTGGAGAAAGGGTTCCGTCGTATATCCGGCCACCGCGATCTAGGCGCGTTGGTCAAAGCCCTCCAGCGGAAACCTGAACCTGAACCTGAAGCTGAACCTGAAGCTGAACCTAAGGCCTTGGCTTTGGAGTCGAAGACGGGATAGCCCATCCATCGCGGGCGAAGAATCTTGTAAGTCAATCCAAGAATCATTAACCTACACAATATTCAGAAAACACCAACCTTTTCAACAATTATTCGGACATCCCCTCGTGTTTTCACGAGTCTCTTATCGTTTCTTGCCGGGAGAATAGCGTTTCTCTTCTGAAATAGCTCCCGTGATATCGGTCGCCGGCCAAATCTAGCGAAGCGGTCGTCCTTAGCCACTGTGCCCTGTCACTCTATTCAGGCTAATTTGTCACTCTAGTCAGGCTAATTCTTCAAGAACCTGCGAAGCCTGGTAAACCTATGCCGATTAAGTGGACTGGTCCTGAAATCCGCAGTAGTTCGGCAAGTGCAATTTCCTGTGTTGTAATACCGGTAACAACCGAAGTAACAAAGGAATGGGCAGCCGAATTAAGCTATTTGGGAGTGACCACACGATGAAAATCCGATTTCAACTTCACTTGCTGAACCTACTTCTTGCGGCAGCCACGTTTTCGCTGGCGATGACCACACCTGGGCAAGCTTACGCAATTCAAGATCGGGGCTCGTTTGGAAACGGAACGATACTCAAGCGTCTTTTTGGCAACGATCGTTCCGATGCCGAGAAAAAGGACAAGAAAAAGGACAATGGTGCGGAAACTCTGGCAAAAGATCTGGCTGAAAAAGAAAAGAAGCTGGCCCAACGAAGCCGAGAAATTTTCGAAGCCACACGGGAGCAAATGCAGCGCGATGCCGAACGAGTCCAGCAAAAGTTGAAGCAATCGTTTGGGGGATCCATCGGCGACAATCCGAACACCGACCCGAGTGGTAGTGCCGCGAAAACGAATCCAACATTAGTCAATGCGTCCAACAGAAACAATGTACCGATTGGTCAAACGGGACCAGGCATATCAAGCGTGCTTGAATCCACTAGACAACGCAATCGACTTGGCAATCCAGACGCCGTTGATGTCCCTCAAAATCCGCTAAGCATCGGACCGAAAAATCAGCCTCGCATCCGCCCTGAAACGACACCAACAGACGGTTTTAGTCAAACCGACCCTACTTCGCAAACGTTTGGAATTCTTGCCGATCCGAATTACAAGGGCAAAGGAATTCGCGTTCAAAAAGTCACCAAAAATTCGCTTGCTCAGTCAATCGGTATCCAGCCAGGCGATGTGCTTCAAAGCATTGCTGGCTTGGACTTGAATGAGGTAGCGGATATCGACGGCATCTCGCGAGTGCTGCAAGCGGACGATCAATTCGAAATCTACTTCACCCGAAATGGAAGTTCGGCTTCCAAAATGATGACATTCAACGGCCCTGTGGCGTCAACCTCAGCATCAACCGCTAAAGATGATGCTGCGATCGTCGACTTCCCGACTACACCGGAAATTCAACGTTCCTGGGCAGGCACGTCGAACAACGCTCAAACCATTGGAGATAACAAAAGTCGCGTGACCGTCAGTAATGTCTCGACTGCCAATGCCGCACCAGCGGAACAAAGAGTTCAACAGCTAGAACAATCGCTACGCGCACAGCAGGAAATCATTCGGCGACTGGAGCGGGAAATCGATCAGCTTAAATCGAAGGCAGACAACCGCCAGGAAATGACCCCACCCAATCCGAACCTTCAGGCACCGCTGCCTGAATTGGAATTAGATCTAACACCACCGAAATAAGGTCGACCGGAACAAGCTCAGCCCAACTTCGAGATTGGCGTAAAGCGACGGCTGTTCCGCTCACCCGCCCAGCGTTACACGCAAACATTCGCCGGCAACCTTCCCAAAAGACCGTTGCAGGTACGCAATCAAGAGTGGCATCTCCTGGGTTGGCCAACCTTGGCCTATTCGGGAACGATACCCCGCTTGACCAGCAACGCTTTGATTTTTCCAACCGTGGTCGCCAAATCAGTCTTCGCCGTGTCGATCACTAGGTCAGCATTGGTTGGCACTTCATAAGCCAATTCCGGACGCTCGTGATCGTAATTGCCTTCTTGATCACGCGTGCGACAAGTTTCGTCGTCGGCTGACAAATGCACCACCAAGAATCGTTCGGTTCCTATCAACTGGGCTGCCTTCTGACGAATCGCCTCACTAGGGGCAACCATCGCGGCGATACAAACCAAACCAGCTTCATTGAACAGCTTCGCCACTTCCGAAACCCGTCGAAGATTCTCGGATCGATCTTCGACACTAAACCCTAGATCTCGGCTAATGCCAGCTCGCATTTGCTGACCGTCTAAGAATGAAACGGCGCGCCCTGATTCGAACAGCATTTTCTCCAAAGCGAAGCCCGTCGAAGTCTTTCCTGCCCCTGGCCGACCGGTAATCAAAACGGTTACCGCCTTCTGACCAAAACGAGCCTCCCGTTGATCGGAAGTCAATTCACCCACCTCGACTTGAAGTGTCTCGGTCGCCGCATCATCCCAATGGTCGCGACGATCCTCTCCGGTTTTGCGCGGGTGAATCATGCCTGCGGCAACCGTCGTGTTGGAAATGCGATCCACCACAATGAACGAACCGGTCCCACGATTTCTTCGATAATCATCAAAGGCGATCGCTTCGGTTAATTGAAGCGTGCAACGGCCAATCTCGTTCAACTGCAGGGTCGGAGCATCCTGACGTTGCATACTATTGACATCCACCCGATACTTCAAAGTCTGAATCTGCCCCGTCGTCGTCTTGGTCGAATGCTTGATCAAATAATTCTTACCCGGAACCATTGCTTGTTCGGACATCCAGACAATCATGGCATCAAATCGTTGCTCTAAATTGGGTGAATTCCCTGGTCGAATAATCATGTCACCGCGGCTAACATCCACTTCGTCTGTCAAGGTCAACGTGACTGACAACGGAGTGCTGGCTTCTTCCAACGGGCCATCAAACGTAACGATTTCTTTCACATGACTTGTCTTGCGACTAGGCAAAACCATAATTTCATCGCCCTTGCGAATGACACCCGAAGCGACGGTTCCACAGAAGCCTCGGAAGTCCAAGTTCGGACGATTGACCAACTGGACCGGAAAGCGAAAATCTTCGTAATTTCGATCCGAACCAATGTAAACGTTCTCCAAAAATTCCATCAGAGTGGGCCCGGTGTACCAATCTGTTGATTTACTTCGATCTACCAAATTGTCGCCCTTGAGTGCAGAAATCGGTATAAAATGCACATCGGGAATATCCAACCGCGTGGCAAATTCGCGATACTGTTCTCGAATATCGTCAAACACGGTCTCGCTAAATCCCATCAAGTCCATCTTATTGATGGCGACCAAAACATGCTTGATACCCAAGAGCGAAACGATAAAACTGTGCCGGCGAGTCTGTTCCATGACTCCATGCCGCGAGTCAATCAAGATGATCGCCAAATCGGCTGTCGAGGCGCCTGTGGCCATATTCCTGGTGTATTGAACGTGTCCAGGGGTGTCTGCAATGATGAACTTACGCTTGGCCGTCGAGAAATAGCGATAGGCAACATCGATCGTGATACCTTGTTCGCGTTCGGCCTTTAATCCATCGGTCAACAAGGCAGGATCGAATGCGCCACCAGTTGTGCCGTGGGTTATCGAATCCTTCTGAATTTTTGCCAACTGATCTTCATAAATCATCTTCGAATCATAAAGCAAACGCCCAATCAGCGTACTCTTGCCGTCATCGACACTTCCACAGGTGATAAACCGTAACAATTCCTTCTGCTCGTGCTGATCCAAGTAGGCTTCGATGTCGGATGCGATCAAGTCGGAATGATGAGACATGGGGCAGTTCTTTATGCTTCAGGCAATTGAATAAGAAATCGTAAAACCATGAACGACTAACAAGCTAGGCGATAAATTTAGAAGTAACCTTCCTTCTTCTTATCTTCCATGCCGCCTTCGTCATCGTTATCAATCACGCGACCTTGCCGTTCGGAAGTCTTCGTCAAAAGCATCTCTTGAATGATTTCCGGTAACGTTGTAGCCATTGATTCAACAGCTCCGGTCAACGGGTAGCAGCCCAAAGTTCGGAAACGAACCATTTTCTCTTGCGGAACCTCACCAGGCAACAACTTCATTCGCTCGTCTTCGACTTTGATCAACACCCCATCCCGTTCAACAACAGGACGTTTCGCCGCGAAATAGAGGGAAACGATTGGAATGCTCTCCAAGTGAATGTACTGCCAAACATCCAATTCTGTCCAATTGGACATCGGGAAAACTCGGATGCTTTCACCTTTGTTGACTCGAGCGTTGTAGAGATTCCACAATTCGGGACGCTGATTCTTGGGATCCCAACGATGGAATTCATCTCGAAAGGAGAAGACTCGCTCTTTGGCCCGTGATTTCTCTTCGTCTCGTCGGGCGCCACCAAAAGCAGCATCAAATTGATGCTTGTCCAATGCTTGTTTCAAGCCCTCCGTTTTCATCAGGTTAGTGTGCTTACCACTGTACTTAAACGGGTCGATCTTCTCCTTCAAACCCTCTTCGTTGATGTGAACAATCAAGTCCAAACCCAGTTCTTTTTGGACATAATTGTGACGAAATTCATACATTTCCTTGAATTTCCAGGTGGTGTCCACGTGCAACAAAGGGAACGGAAGTTTGGCAGGATAAAATGCCTTCATCGCCAGATGCAACATTACCGCCGAATCTTTGCCAATTGAGTAAAGCATGACCGGATTCTTGAATTCAGCCGCAACCTCGCGAATGATGTGAATGCTTTCGGCTTCCAGCTGCTTTAGGTGGGTCAAGCGAAGTGACATATCGTTCTCAAACATCCATTAGAGATTGAACAAGAGCATACAGAACAAGGGCACACAATACGCCAAAATCAGGCGAATAACCGTCACGGCGGTCGGAAAACTACCCTGTGAAGGCAGAACTAGTATAACAAGGGCACGAACGCCTTCTAGCCCTGACTTGTTAGCAATTCAGTCCGTAAAGCATCAATTCGACGGCAAAATCATAATATTCATGTCCAGGTTACTTGAGACCTACCACGCATTTTCACCTATTGATCGCGATCGACCGCTGATCTTCCAGGGCTAACGGTCAAGCAATTCAAACGCCTGCAAGACTTTCTCTTGATGCTGGCTTCCGAACACTAAAACCATCAATCGCGACACGATCTCTCGTTCATCCCGAGTCAAAAAGGCTTCACCGCCGCCAAACTGCGCAATTAGCTGAAAGGATTCCAAGCATTTCGAACTTCGACAAGTCACCGTCGAAACGACTCCGCCTTGCGACTTGCGAAATTCAGCGGCCAAACTTAGACATTCTTGTAGTTTGGCTGCATGAGGCGGCGCATCGCCAAAAACTAAGATTACTTTGCGTGCCGTTGGGTTGAAATAATTCTCGTGAATTGCCCATTGCAGACCGCGTTCCACCGCTTCTGGGTCATCTTCGCCACCTCCGGCGGAAATGTCGTTCAAGAAGAGTTGAATTTGGTCTAAATTTCGTGTTAGTGGTAGGCCTTTGACCACGTACAAATCTGTTTGGTCGCGATAGGTACAAATGCTAATTCGGGTCTGAGGAATCATCTCCATCAGCGTTCTTCCGATGCGACGAATCCGGTTCTTAACTTGTTCGATTTCACCGGCCATACTTCCGGTGCTGTCAAATGTAATGACAACATCTAAACCGTCACGTTTCAAGCGGCTTAGCAACGCTCCGAAATCTTCGCTAAGATCAGCCTCCAATGACTCGGCGCCGGAGATCAACGCCGACAAATCACTATTATCAAACGATTGAAGGTTCGTTTCCGATGCCGCCTGGGTGCGACTTAAGGCCGCCAAATCAACCTGATTCAAAGCGTTCTGAAGCTGCTGCATAGGAATTTCAGCCATCGATGCGGCTGGGCTAGGATCCCACTGCTTCTTTTCGTTGACCTGAGTAGCCCTGGGAGTTGGCCTGCCTATTTTCACTCGGACGCTGCTGCTTGTGAACCTATCGCCTTGACTGCCCCAAGAGGTGATTGCAAGCACAATAAATAAGACCATATGCAATAAGATTGCCATGCCGATCGCAAACAAGTAATGCCAAGACGATGACGCGTGTAGCGATTGAGTATCAACCGCAGCGACGGGCGTTTCTGCTTTGGGAAGATAAATAATTTCCTGGCAATGCGGACAACGACCTTGTCCACCCAATTGCTCGGCGGAAATAGAAAACAGCTTGCCACAGTAAACACAGTTTAACTTCATCTGCCGCTCGATGAATAAAAATAGGGCAGGGCGTCGCGACGAAATTCGCACCCAAAACGGAAGACAAGACCAAGCAGCCAGCACCGAAGGTGAACAGTCCCAAAGGTGAACAGTCCCAAAGGTGTCCCGGCAGTGCATTCTAACACAAGCCAACAAACTTGGTCAGCAAGGCGAGACCAAAAGTCGACCAGACAAACTGGCTGTCACGCACTTCGCATGAGATTGCAATCATCGTCCAAATTAAATTCTGGTCAGCCTTAGAATCATAAGCTAACGCAATGGGGTAGCATCGGTCACAGACGCAACCACGCCGCTACTGCGTCCTTCTTCATTGGAAAATTCCGCCCAAACAGGCATGTGATCCGAAACTTCCAAGGCCTGAGCAAGTCCCAAGTTGTAGTGCCGCATGAAATCGAACGTACCGCTGCGTCCAGTAAATTCGATTGTCGCCGTCGGATTGATCATCAGGTTGTCATACTGTTCGCTGGAACGAGTATTCGTGGTGGTGGAACGGACCAACCAAGTCAACCCGGTACCCACCAGTGCGGGTGTGAAATCATTGTCCGATGCGTTGAAGTCGCCCAGCAGAATGACATCGTCTTCGTAGCGTCCATCATTCTTCACGGCTCGAACAATATCGGCCAAATACCGTAACTCCTCTTGAACTAGATCAGGGTCAATATGCAAGTCAACCAATGCAAAGGTAAAGCCTCGTTTGGCATCCACACCGTTGGCTCGGAACCAACCAACGAAGGGTTCGCGGTGCAGCAAATCATCCGGGTCCGCAACCACGTACGGCGCACCTAGCGGTTGAACCCGTCGGGTATCGTAGATATAGGCGTATTGTTCTTTGATGTGCGTCCGCCCAATCCTGGGGCTGGTCATGATCGCATAGTGGCCATCCCCCTGATTGACGGTATCAATCAACGAGGCAATCGCATTGGTGTCTTGAGTACGAATCTCTTGTAAAGCCACTAGATCAAACTGCTGAATAATCTGAGCATACAACTTCAACACATGAGGGCGTTTGGCTTTGGCTGGACCAAAATTGTGCAGGTTGAACGATGCAATTCGGATCGTGCCATCTGGACGCGCACTTGGCACTGTGGTCCACCCCACAGGATCAACCTTCTGCCACTGATCAAGCTGTTTCTTTGCCAATGCGACCACGTCCGCAACATTCTTAATTTCTTTACGGTGCAGCAGCAACCACGAACCCAAAAGGATTACCGATAACAAAGCAGCGAATTTTAGAAAACGATTCACGATGTCCGACCCAATTTCGAAGAGAGTAATACCTCATCGATTTAGATCGGGTTCACTTCAGCTTGAACTTGCACCGGAGTCCGGTCATAACGCTGGTGTGGCCTTGTCCCCAGCCACACAATGATCGAAACACCACTGGTGCCGATTACGAAAACTTTGCGGGCATCGCAGGCCAGCCTATTTCCGAACAACCAACCGGTACTTGGAGCCCAGCAGCAGGGCGGTTACGACTTCCGAGTCGTTTCTAATTGCACCAAAGATTCAGGCGTTTGAGACGGGGCAGTTCCCGTTTGATTGCCCGTAGGATCTTGCCAAGATTCGGGCTTAAAGTGCTTGCCATAGACACCGTAATCATGGAATGCGAAACGTTTCGCCCAACGATACGCCCAGCTTTTCTCGGCAATGGGTTCCACCTCAGGAGCATATTGGGATCGCCTAGGTGTTGAGCGTTGCACTTCATCCAAAGCGGTTTTGCGTGCGGTCCCATCCTCTGCACCATGCCGAGCCACCAGGGCCTCGATCAAGTCCGGACGCTCCAATGCAATGCAGCCTCGAGTGCTGCCTGCGGCGGTTTCGCGAAAATCTCGCAGGAAGGCACTCTCGTTAAACTTATCTTTCAACGGACGATCATCATGGATCGTCTCCTTCTGAAATTGAATAATCGGGCAAGGTTCGATGCCGCCCCAAGGATTGATGTGGTGAGTGAATCCGGTGGCAGCAGGGCACAACGCTTTCCCGTCGGCATCATAATAAGCGTCAATAATAATGATGGGCTTCTTGCACCGCATGTCCACGACAAATTGTCTAGCCTGACGCTGCTGATCCGCAGTCAGGCACAGTTCTTCGGTCGCATCAGGACCAACGGGTCGGTAGATATGAAACCAAGTGTACAAGACACCCATCTTGATCAAATTGTCGATCCAAGACTCTTGCAACAATTCCTCGTAGTTGGATTGGCACAGACTGGTGCAAACCCCAGTCATAACTTTATTGTTCAAACAATTTTTGATTCCCGCCATTGTCTTAGAATAAACACCCGTCTTGCCTCGTCGCTGATCGCTGACAACTTCCGTTCCTTCAACGCTGATCAACACGGTCACGTTCCCACACTTACGAAGACGTTTTGCTACTTCGTCAGTGATAAAGTGACCATTGGAAAACACTTGGAAATAAGCATCAGGGTGGGCTTCTAGGACATCGAACAACCCCTTGTGCATGAACGGTTCGCCACCCAACAATCCAAAGAAAGCATTACCCATGTCTTTGGCTTCGGTGATCATCTTGTTCAAGGCCGGGACGTCAATCGTTTGTTGCTTTGCGGCGACGTCTACCCAGCATCCTTGGCAACGAAGATTGCAACTGTTGATAATCGAAATGTAGAGATAAGGTGGGAAAAATTCACCGCGTTTCAGGCGACGGCGATGCGCCATAATACTTCGCATCCCTTTGAAGCCCATGTTCCAAGACAACTTCCAAAGAAGTCGCTTGTCGGTCTCCATTAGCATACGTTTGACAAGTCCCAGATGCATCGCTCTCACCGCCTAATTCTTAGTTCATTCCAATCGATCGCCTTGCGGCCTCGACTGCTTATTCTAACCGTAACTCAAGTCTACATCATGTCCATTGGATCAATATCTGTGATCCATTGAATTTCGTCCGGGAAATCCACATCCTTAGTCGCACTGCCGATAATCGCACCTAAATCAGAGTCGCGACTGGCGGCTACCAGCATGTGGAAGCGATAAAATCCCCGCAACCGCGTCACAGGTGCCGGCGCCGGACCAATCAGCAGCAAGTGGTTGCCAGCGTCCAAGTTTTCTGTTTCAGAAAATGCCTGGATCATCTTGGCCAGCGTTTCAATGGCGTTTTCAGCCAACTCTTCCCGTTCGCTTCTGACCACAATTCTGGCCATTTTGCGAAAAGGGGGGTAACCCAACGACCGCCGGACAACCAATTCATCTGCCGCAAATTGCAAGTAATCGTGGTGCGACGCTGCGACAATCGCAGGATCTTCTGGATTGTACGTCTGCACAATCACTCGGCCCCCTTTGGGCCCCCGTCCCGTACGACCGGCCACCTGGGTTACCAAGCCAAAAACACGTTCGCGGGCACGAAAATCAGGCATGTGCAGCCCAGTATCCGCGTTAATCACGCCCACCAGGGTGACATTAGGAAAGTCCAATCCCTTGGCAATCATCTGCGTTCCCAGCAAAATCTTAACACTTCCCTGCCGAAATTCATTCAATGCCTGCTCGTGCGAACCAGGCTTTCGCATCGTGTCAGTGTCCATTCGTAACAACGGAGCATCTGGAAATCGACGACGAACTTCGGCTTCTAGCTTCTGGGTTCCCAAACCGGACAACTTGATGCCAACAAAGTGGCAATTGGGGCAAACGTTGGGAACCGGAATTTCGAAATCGCAAAAATGACAAATTGCGATCTCCGAATCTCGATGGTGCGTTAGCGCTAAATCGCAATCTTTACATTGAACCACGTCGCCGCAACTGGGACACTGAATGCAGGTCGAAAACCCGCGACGATTGAGTAGCAGAATCACCTGCCCATCATCTTTCAATGTCACATCAATCGCGTTGTGCAACGGACGACTGATCGAACTGTGTCCAGTACCAGGCGATGTAGCAGTCCTCATGTCGACCACTGAAACGGTCGGCAAGGGACGATCTTCAACTCGATCAGGCATCGACAACAGATCGAAACGCCCCTCTTTGGCAGCCTGCCAAACTTCGATCGATGGCGTCGCCGAGCCCAAAATGAGCGGTACGCTTGCCATCTTGGCTCGAAACACTGCGACTTCTCGCGCATGATAACGTGGAGCCTTATCTTGTTTGAACGATCCATCATGCTCTTCGTCAATGATGACCAACCCTAATTGTTGAACGGGTGCAAAAATTGCACTTCTCGTTCCAATGACAACATCCACCTTACCAGCCGCGATTTGCTGCCAATACCAGTGGCGCTGCGGGCCAGTTAGTTGACTATGCAACAGCGCCACTCGATCAAATCGACGTCGAAAACGCTGACGAGTCTGCGGAGTTAAACTAATTTCCGGCACCAGCACAATCGCTTGGCGACCACTGGCGATGACCTTTTCAATCGCTTGCAAATAGACTTCCGTTTTACCGCTGCCGGTAACACCATGCAACAAGAATGTCCGATGCTCTTTCCGCTCCATCAAATCGACAACCGAATCCAAACAACGCGATTGTCTGGCATTCAAAACTAACGGTTTCTCGCGATCTTCATGAGCAACCGCAAACTCTTGAGCATGCGCACGATGAACTTCCCAGTGCAGTAAGCCACGTTTCTTCAGTGAATTGATCGGGCTTAGTGTACAGCCTAATTCCTTTGTAATTTGTTGTGAGGTCAAAGGCACTGAAAATCGATTCAAGTATTCCATCACTGCTTGCTGTTGATTCGTCAGTTTTTGTTCGCTCCAAGAGCCTCGAAAATCAGGATTAATGTTGAAATAAGTAAATTCACGAGTCCCCGAACCACTACGCACCCCCGACGGAACAATGGTATCGATAACTTGTCCTAACGGAGTCACATAGTAATCACTGATCCATTTCGCCAATTTCAAGAGAGATGGCGATACCAACGCCTGCGAATCCAGCACCGTTTCAATGGCCTTCAAGCGTTCGCGAGTGGTTTCTAATCGGCCCGAGCGACCACTAATTAGGTCGATGCACCATGCAATCATCTTACGACCGCCTCGGCCTAACGGCACCGTCACCCGAGCACCAACTTGGATGGCCGACCGCATCGATTCTGGAACCAAATAGTCATAAGGCCCGAAGGGTGGGTCGGCAAACACAACCCTGGCTGCCAAGAAGTCATCCATCGAATCCAGCACCCAAGGATCCGGTTCGGTGGAGAAAAGCGACTGTTGGCGAGGATCGTTCATAAAATCCGAAATGCGTTTTTCAAGTCGCTAGGCGAGAAGGAGAGCCCCTCGTGTTCAGGGCCGGAAATCAACAAAATTCACTCTACATTATGCGTAAAACCAATCAATCGGTGTTAGGCACCCTGTGTTCGAGCACCGCGTGTGAGGGCGTGTTAGGCACCAAACCCCAGGTGCATTTCCTTCCCGGCAAGTTCACCTTCGCACGATGCCTGCGTCCTAAACCGATCATCCACCAAAGGATCAATCCCAGCCCA
>JBDNHU010000425.1:0-13602 GCA_041688615.1 Mariniblastus sp.
CCGCTTCGCCGAACAAGGTGGAAAGGAAATATTAGGATTCCAAGGCGACATCCGAGTGCGATCTAAAGGTGCCGGAGACTTTGTAACCATTGTTGATGAATTGGTCCAAAACAAAATTGTTTCGTGGATCTCTGCCGCCTATCCGAACTCGCAAATTCTTGGGGAAGAACGTCAGGGAAATCAATCGGAATTGCCGTTCGTCTCTAAAGATTCGTTTGATATCAATCTATTTAGTTCGCAACTGGGGCAGATCCCAGACATCAAAGACACCCAACCCCGTTTGCTTTGGATCATCGACCCGATTGATGGAACGAACAACTTCATTCACGGCTTCCCCTACTTCGGCGTTTCGATCGCCGCTGCAATTGATGGAATCGTCGTCGCAGGAGCGGTTTTCGATGTGTGCCGCAACGATTGCTTCTGGGCAGCCGTAGGGCAGGGCGTTTACATGAACGACGAAGTCATCCATGTTGCCAATTGCAATTTTATGGATCAAGCCATGTTCGTTGGAAGTGTCCCGCGACATTTCGAACGTTATCCCAACGCCAACGAATTGTTTACCACCATCAGTAGCCGTTGCCAATCGGTCCGTCATTTAGGCTCGGCCGCCCTAAATTTATGCTACGTCGCATGCGGCCGTTTGGACGGCTATTGGGCGTTGAGCCTTCAAATATGGGACGTGGCAGCTGGGGCCTTAATCGTTCAACAAGCCGGCGGCTTTCAACGTGTGAAGGTTGATCCGATTTCGGGCGGTATGCAAATGATCAGTGTAGCAACGCAGCCACTGTTTACAGAATTAAGTCGCTTGGTTGATGAATCCCAAACGCCCAACAGTTGCCCCCGAGACTAGAACTATTCGTTGCAATTAGGTATCTGCCGCTCATCCACGTACCCTGCGACACACCTGAACAAAAAGACAGTCGGGGTGAGGGTTGACTGACAAGGTCGATCGCAGGGCAAGCGATGCATTTACTTGCCGCCTAGGTTTTCAACACGATTCGCACCTCGGTCGGGCCGTAATCTTGCGACATACCGGTCGAAGAGATTCGAACGCCTATCCTCTGTTTTTCGCACAAAACTTGTTCTCGATGACGACACAATCGCCCAAATTCACCAAGCCAACGTCACAGCATCTGATTTCTTGGGCCGAATTTGACGATTCCAACGGTTGGCCACCCGTTTGGCTGAATTCGAGTGGAAAAACGGTTGATGGTTTTGTTTGCGGGGGGCTTAACGACTAAAATGGTAGGAGACCCTAATCTTGGACCGCTACAACTTTTCGCGAATTGTTAGATTCCTTGCACCGCCAACTGCCGCTTCGACGACGCTTCAACGCTAGCGCCGGTCGCCAACTCTGTCGATTACTCAGCATGATCCTTTTGTTACCAAAGATCGATCGTCCACGTATCGCTGCGCAATGGATGATGCGACTGGCGTTATTTTTTCTAGGCAGCCTTTTTCTCTTACCGCTAACCTTTACCGGCGCTCAAATTGAACGTCCAACTGCACGGTTGCCCAATAATTCGCCGTCCAGTGCAGGATCTTCTAACCCAGTATCCTCCAACGCTGGGGTTGGTATTGGGACCTCGCCTCGGGCATCGGGATTCCCAAGCATATCGTCTTTCCAAGAACCTGGGATTCCTTATCGCGATACCACTCGGTCCAACGTCCAGTTTTCAAACCTTGACACTTACTATTTACCGGACAAGGACGGAAACCTTATTCCCATCTTCAAGTTTTCATTTGAAGAATTCGAAGAACTGCTACAACAACGAAAACGAAACGTACCCAGTAACGTTCCGTTAGTTTCTACCTTTCGTTTCGAAAAGGTCTCCTTTGATACTCAGGTCGACAACGGCACCAATGACGCATCCTTGCAATTACAGTTTGAACTAACGCTCAATGAAACGGGTTGGCAACAGATTCCCTTGGGACTCGCCAATTGGGTTGTCGCGGGACCTATCCAAGGCCCAACCGCCAATGCCTATTATCTTTATCGAATGGCCAACGGCAACTTAAGCTTGGCAATCCAGGGAAAAGCCGGGGAGCGTTTGGATTTTCGCATTCCCTTGTCTACTACGGTAGAAACTTTCGGCGAATTGAACCAGCTAAAATTCAGCTTTGCTTATCCAACAGAAACCTTGTTTGCACTTCGAATCGACGAACCCAACTTAACGGTTTCTGGAATCGGGCAAATTGGCCTGCAAACGACCGAACGTGTTGGTAAGACCACGATTAACCTTGATGAACTGTCTGACAAGACCACAATTTCTTGGCAAAAACTGACGGAAGGCGAAAGGCGTTTCCCGACAAAAGCAAGAATCGAGACCAACATCAAGATCGATGCAGTGTCCATTGGTCGTTGGCAAATCACTTCCGCGTTTGATGTTACTCCTTTGGGCCAACCCATCTCCGAGCTGTTAATCTCATGCCCGAAAGATACTCAAGATTTCGTTGTGCTGCAAAGTAACGTCCGAGCGGCACGAGTCGACTTTGAACGCGCAAAACAACTGGCTGCCAAAGTTGCGGACGAACAAACGGAGGATCAATTTTATCTGCTTAGCTTCAACAATAATCCCCTCGTTGAGAAAACACAATTACAAGTCTCTTTCTTCTTGGCTAACCCAATTGATGAAGAAACGCAGCAAGCCGGTTTAGACTTGGTGGGACCACAAATTTACGACAGTGTTTTTGTCGCAGGCACCATCGCTTTGACACGGGAACGTGAATTGTCCAATCAATGGAAACTGGGCCCTGGTGTGAATCTTGGGCGAACTTCCGCCGATGCCAAAGATACTATCCCCTTCGTCTTCGACCGCCAGAATTTCCAACTGCAACTGATCAATCGATTGCAGTCGGCGCTGGTTCGCGTGGTTCCGCAGTACACATTAATTGTGAATCAACGTGTGCTGATGCCAGTCCAACTGCGTTGCCAAGTCCAAGGCCAATACAGTGACATGATCACCTTGGATTTGGGCGATTGGAATTTTCTGTCGGGTTCAGCCGGAATCAAGGAATCTTCCAGGGTGTTGGAGATCGACCTTTCTTCAATTCAACCGTCTTCATCGAACGAAGTGGTTTTCGACTTCACTCTGGAGCGCGAAGCGGGCAACTTCCTGGATTTGAACATTCCCAATGTTCAGGGCAATCCGTCTTTAGTAAGTGAACCCGCAGAAGTAATCCTGGTCGTCGAAGACAAAAATAAAGAATTCAACTTCGATTCGATTGCAAGTTCCGTCGTACGAGCGACTGCTGGACAAGATGTTTTTCGACCCAAACAGGGTGCCAACGATATCCTGTTGCGAGGTTCGATTGATCAAAAACCCCGCCGAGTGGAACTTAGTCAATTAGTAGAAATCGTGGGCATCGATGATTCATCTACGACGCTTGATCCCGAATCGCTTTGGGTGCGACAGCGATTGAATTTGGCCATTAGTAATCAACCGCTGAACTATTTGTGGCTATTATTGGAGACCAAAAACGAAACTTCAACCGCACAAATATTTTTGGGTGACGAAGTACTGTCTGTGGTGCGAACTCCGATTACGATTGCGGATCGATCTTTTTTAGCCATTGAATTTCAACCCGGAACCAAAGGCCTGATCAATTCATTACAATTTTCCAGCACCGAACGGATTGACTTGACCGCCTCCAAGTCGGGAACTAGTGGTAAGCATCTGCAGGCCCAAATCCCAATTCTGCAGCCCATGGTGCTTCCCGTTTCGCAATTTGTAATGTTGGAAACCTCAGAACAAGTCGACGCATTCATCCAATCGCAGATAGCATCATTCGAGGTTCGCCGTCGTGAACTGGTGACGCCGATCGCGACCAAAGAGTCGTACCAGCTGAATCCACGGAGTTGGGTGACTGCCGAGCAAAACACCGGACAAGTGGAACAACGTTGGTTGTCGAATCACGTTTGGCCCACCCATACGCAACTAGACGTCGATCTAGAAACCCCCATCGCTGCGAATACTTTTGTTCAAGAGATTCACTTGCAAACCTGGTGGGATTCGGGACAGCGAATGGATCGCATGCTGGCATTAGTAGAATCGTACGAAGAGAAATTGGCCGTCGATATTGAAAATACGGCATTGGTCAAACGTGTCCTGGTCAACGGTCAGGCGATCGCACATCAAACGGACACGTTAAACCGGCAAATCATCTTCAATCTTCCTCCCGGCGCTTCCCCGAGTGATCAATCAGCCGATAATGCTCATGAATATTTGATCGAAATTTGGTATGCCAGAAATGTTTTCTCAACTTGGTGGTGGATAGCTGAACTGGATCTACCCCGCTTACCCAACCAAGACTGGTGCCGTCATTTTTCATGGCACATCCTGACCAATGACACATGGCGAACCGTTTGGAACAGTCCTGAACTATCGCCAGTAGCGCCGTTGAAACGCAACAACCTGGATGCTGTTGGGGCGACGGGCCCTGCGATTGAGCAACCGATCACGTCGGATGCCGCTGCGAATTTCACAGGCAATCTAGCTTCCACTTCCGCGGAGGCATCGAAGCCGCTTACCCCAAGGCAACTCTTTGTTCAGGCGGTTAATGCAGACTCTGGAACTGAAAGAGGAGCGTGGTATGCAGGGCAACGAATTCCAACCAAGTCTTACTTGGTGATGACAAATCGCTATTGGCTGCGACTTGCGACCATCTCAGTCTTTTTTCTGGCGATCTTGATCGCATGGTTGCTTCAGTGGTTTCGACGCAGCCTCTTTTGGATCCTGCTGTCATTTGCGGTTGGTATCATTGCGGTACTTTATCCGCAATTGGGTATTCAAGTAGCACCTTACGTCGGAATCACTCTTTCGATCGCAGTCGCCGTTTTGTTTCTCGAGCGTCTTCTTACAAAGAATCCGACACTTGAAAGATTGGACGATCCATTTTCTGGAACAACTCGAACCGTTTTTCGAGGCGAATCCCAAGCGACCCAGAATCCGGTCAACGAAGACAGCCTGGAAAATCGTTCTGATTCACGTTTCAAAACAGTGCCCTCAGGAAAATCTTTCTGATTCGAAGTTCCTCTTACCCAGCGAATTTAACGCCCGTGGCTGCCATTAATGATCACAAATTAGATTGGCTTGAGAAGAGTGCGTTGACGCAACGCCGCTTAAAGGCAATTTCATGCGATCAACAGAACCTTAAGAACCGGAGGCCTGAATCCATTCCGCCGGGTAATCCCGTTTTCATCAGTCCTGACACTTTAGCTGATGCACCCACCACTTCCCCAACGATTAATGCCCCATGCACCAAGGGACTAAACCCCGACTGCACCATCCGCAGTCGGCAGCGTTTCCAAACTTCCCATAGATTGATGGCGAATGTTAAATTTACGAGCCTCGGTATGCGACTTACGATTTCGATCTTCCTTGGGCTCTTGCTTCAGTCTCTTGGACCACACGCTGCACTGTCGACTTGCCTGAACTTCATTTCAAGACCTGCAACACAGGATTCGGCGTCGCAAGTATCCAACGCAGGATCCTCAGACGATGTGGAACTGGCCACCGATGCGGCAAAGCCACTGACTTTACGAAAGCTGTATGTCCCGGCTGATGCCTTAACGCAATTCATGAAAGATCGTCCAACCTTTCTTCCCTTGTCAACAAATCGATTCAATGCCATCATCGATTCATTGCAAAGAAAAGCACCGATTACGACGTCGATTGTTCCCATTAAACATTGGTTGACCCTATCCAACCAAGGCCGAGTCCAGGGCTTCTCTGTGTTTGAAGTTCGCGATGCTGAGAAGCAGCTTGATTCAAGAAAGACTGGCTGGGTTTCATTAGACCTTTGGCAACTGCCTGGAACTTTTTACAAGCTAAGCCCCAGTCTTCTTACTGACGGTGACTTTCTTTCCTTGGGACGATTGCAAGTATCTTCCGAGCGAATTTATCCGTCCGTCACACAGACTGGCCAGTTGGGTATCGACCGAGAGAAAATTGACCGATACATCCTGATTCAATTTGATCTGCAATTGCTAACGCCCACGCAGGCAAATTCCTACGAAGGAACCGCTCGCGATTCGATCAATCTGCCTGCGAACGTAGAAACGCTCTCTTTTGTTCGAGTGCCCGCAGAATTTTCGGTTGCCCAAAGCCAGCACCTAACTCAATTCTCAATTGCCGACTTACCCGGCCTGGAAGTACCGTCGCAGCCGCAATCTTGGCACCAATTGTGTTCGGACAACGGCACAATTCCTATCGCCTTGGCGTTCAGCAAAAAGGGTAGCGTGAGTCCATCTAGCGAGTCTTTAGCGGAAACTGAAAATAGCCAGCCAGGCACTTATGTCGAACGTCTAAATGTTTCAATTGCTGGAAATTTGATCAATTACAAATCGGAATTCGATTTGACATTTCCCACAAACCGACCTTCTCAACTTATTTGCACCGCGCCGTTTGCTCTCGATATATCGGCTTGTTTGGTGGATGGTAAATCCGTTCCATTTTCAATTATTCGATCACACTCTACACCCCAACAAGTTGCGATTAAGTCTCTAGAATTGAAGACAAAGTCCACGATTAGTATTGTAAGTAAGCAAACGATTTCTGATTCGAATCGAGTGAATTTGCATCGACCATCGATTCAGGGACACCACTGGATTGGCGGCAATGTGCAAGTTTCAATCGAGACGCCTTGGACGGTTTCTGACTATGAACTGGTCAACTGCCAAGTTGAATCGGCGCAAGCATTTGGCGTTAACCGCAATTTGAAAATTCAATTCGGTACTCCAACAAGTTCCGCAACTTTAATACTAAGTGGGCAAGACAAACCGGTAGTCGATTCGTCATACGCACGACTGAATTTTGAACGTGACGCGTTGCAAGTCCAACAATGGTTGTCTTTAGATTTAGAATATCAAGATTCCAACACGTTGGAGTTTCCAATCGATGACGATTGGATCGTAGATCAAATTGGCCAAGCGAAAGATCTTCCAACCCTTCCCGCCCTTTCATCAGAAATCGGCAACACGGAAATCAGCCAATTGGCGTGGTACGTCACCAATAACGAAAACCAGCGAATGCTGGTGGTCACTATCCCCGAATTCGCGATCGGTCGCACGTTGCTTTTGCGGGCGCAGGCGCACCGGTCCATCCAAACGGGCAAGCTTGATTTTTCAAATGGTCTGATTTTCACTTGGCCCAAAACACAGACACCCAAATTGTTGCTGGCACTCAGGTCACAGTCGCCGATTGTGGTCAGTCCAGTCAACGATACACAACTGCTGAAAGTTACGGACGCCGAAGCGAAGATTCAATTTCCCATCTTCAACAAAAGCATTGATTCCGAAGCTCATTTGATTGCAAGACCAGGGCAATCACTATCAGTCGTTGTCGAGGATGAGGAACGGACCGGGTATTCGGCAGAAGCCTATATCGCAAACCAACTTCTTTCTAACGGCTTACTATCTCAAACGCATCGCCTGCTAGTCCAACCCGAAGGATCTACGGTAAACGCAGTCAATTTGCTTTCGCTTTCATCCGATCTGGGTTCCAGCCAGTGGGCGGTCTTTGATTCCGAAGGCCAATTGCTGCCGTTCGAAAAGGTGTTAAGCAGTGGTGACCCAATCGGGTCAAAACCAGGCGAAGGGAATTCAGCTGATTTCGCCTGGAAACGTTGGACACTTAAACTCAAACAACCCACTTCGTCCAGTTTTTCAATCCTAATTCGTCGAACACTTCCAATTCAGAAATCTGGCACTCTACCTTTTTTTCGCCTGCCCGACGCTTCCACATTTCGAGGCTGGATCGACAATCATTCCAGTTGCCTTGCCACATTTTGGGTTACCGACTTGGATTCCAAGACCTTTCTAGATACCAATGCTGGAAATGCCAAATTCATTCAACAAAGCCGATCGTGGGCGAAACTGATGCAGCAACTGGGCGACGATCGCTTTGCTGAATTTCAATTCGCACTATCCAACAACGGTCCGGGCAACCAATCGTCGGAGCGTTTGACGACCGGAACGTTCTGTGACTATCAGGCAAAGACTGAACGCCTAGTCTATAAGGTCGTCGAAGAAGCCGATGAAATTTCACAGCAATTTGTGACCGATGTCCAAGTCTTTCACCATTTCGGAATCAAGGAAGTAGGCACTCGTTGCCTGATTACTCTGTTTTCAAAATTGGATTCTGAATTCGAAATCCTGATGCCTCAACAATCCTCCGCTAAATCGCTGCGTGTTGATGGCTTAATTTTACCATTCCTGGTCGACAAACAGAAACTGAAGTTTCGTCTATCCAGAAACGGTCAGCAGACCATTGAACTCTTTTATGTTTCGAACATTCAACACTTGGGCGTTATCAGTCAATCTAACGATCTCGCGATTGCCTTCCATTCACCGCCCTTAAGGATTAGTACCTACCTGGACCTTCCCCTCGGCTTTCTACCCAAGTCCACCACACCCGGCACTCTTGATTGGACCCAGTTGAGTCAGTCACTACTGTCACCACTAATCTGCCGCCCATCTGCTGGACAACGTATTGGTAATTGGCGATTACAAAACGGATCGATTGGATCACTAGATATTGCTCAATCCAATCGCTGGAAGTGGGATGCCAACCATCCGGTCACCAAATTGTTAGTGGTCAACAGTCAAGCAATCAACGTTTGGCATTGGTTTTCCTTCTTAACTTCGTTCGCCTTGATCGTCTTGACTCAATTTTTACTCCTGGCTAGGCGACACCATGTTACGCAACACAACCACACCCCATCTGAAACAATCCATCGATTCACGCTCAATAGGTCTTTATCTATCATCCTTCTGGGACTCATGCTTGCAGTTGCATCGCTATTTTATTGGTCATTAACTGAAATCATTTCATCAATTGCCCTTGGAATCATTTTGGGCGGCATGGCTTGCAGATTCTTCCTAACGACGGATTCCATTACCAATGCGTATGAATCCAATGCATCCAACATTCTCAGTCGCTTAAAATATTGGAGTAAACCCGGACAAGGCAAGACTGGCTTGCTGGCGATGGCTTTGGCGAGTCAACTAGCGGTCGGGCAATCTAATTTAGTGGCTGCGTTCCAGGAGGAAACTCGTCCGACTCCGACGGTCAACGAACTGGATGCAGGCGTTCAACCTGTCGTCATCCCTGTTGACAAAGACCAAAAACCCAACAGTTCTGTGGTGTATTTGAACCAGCAAGTCTACGACATGCTGACGGCGGTTACTCAGCAAAAATCGTTGGAAAATGACCTGCAGTTGCTTCGTTCCCGATATCTCTTGGAATTTGATCCTCAATTGCAACGTTTACGTTCATTAGTTTGTAATGTCGAGTGCCGAATCAATGCTACGAAAGTTTATCAATTTCCTTTTTCCATCAACGCTGCGTCGCAACTGAGGCAGATCCGAGTCAATGGTGTTCCGACTATATTCCAGCGTCAAGACCAAATTGTGAACTTGCAGTTGGAAGCATCCGCAAACACCAAAATTTCCTTATCTTATGATTTGCAATCCCTGGGAACTTCGCTTCAATATACTTGCTTTCCGACTTTGGAAAATTCGTTGGCGATTGAAGGAATCCCAAGCTCTTGGTTTGCCAGCGTTAGGAATATGAACGACCCGAGTTACCAAATATCGCCTGAACCCAATGGTGATTTTCGAATCGATCGAGCCAAACAAGTTCAGGTGAATCTCTATCCAAAAGACCAACCGCCTGCTCTGCCAACATTAGAAACCTGGCTGGCCATTGATCCTGCATCGATTGAATGCGAAACACGATTGTTCCTGGGTGATTCGGGGACTAATGTAAATAGCATTCAGTTAGAGGTAGATCCCCGCTTAAGCCTGTCCAATCGCCAGACAGTTTCACCTTTGACCTGGAGTGTGACCCCAATCACAAGTGAAGGGTTCGCTAAACGATTCAATATTTCCATTGATGATTCTCATCCTGCGGGAAAAGCAATCATTCTGCAGTGGGATTTCAATAGCGCTAGTTTTGGCGAAATGACACCACCCTTTATCCATATTATCGAGCCTAAATTTCGATACAAACGCTGGCTTGTTGCATCGGTCGACGAAAAAATCGTCTACCAATTAAGGACGCTGCCTGCTGCAAAATTTCGTAGAGGCAGTAGCGTCGATTTGCGTTCGTCTCAGCGAAAATTTCTTGACCAGGGGACGTCAACCAACCCATTATTGCTAAGTGACCCTCTGGTATCAAATGCTGGGACTTCTGAAAGTCGCAGAGTCCTTTCGCCAGATTATGTTTATGAATTGATCGGATTGGAAAATGCAGATTTTCAATACCAAGCAATCGCCGACATTACACCGCAACCGCTCCAGTCGTCCGTTGTTCTTGATCAGTCCCTCTTGGTGGACCCGGACAAAATCCAGTTGCAAATCAACGGGACCATCGATGTCGGTATCGGGCAAATTAGCCAAATTCGATTTTCCGTGCCGGCTGATTTTTCGCTGCAACAGTTGGTCGCCCTGCAGAAAGGTCAAAATAAAGTCGCCTGGACCCAAAAGGGACCGAATATTGCTGATGCGGAACTTATCTGTTTCCTGAAATCGCCATTAACAGGGAAAGTGGACTTTGAATTGTCGGGCACTTGTCAATCGCCGATCATCGAGTCCCGGGAATTGCCATCGGTTTACCCAAAGTACTTTACTGCGACAAACAATACGATTCGGGTTTACACTTCGCCAGACATGATTCTAAACGCAATCAATAGCGAACTTGCCAGCCAAGGAACGGATGTCACGAACTCTCAGGTCATTCCGGGATATTCCCTGGGAGCGGTTTTACAGTTCGAACCTCGACCCGACCAACCAATGCCCACATTCAACTTAACAACGGCACCCAAACAGAATCGCTTTCTTGGAAGCGCTTTGTATCGACTGGAGGACTCTGATTCCAAGTCATTCTTGAATTTACGGTTAGATTTGTCTGATAGCCAAAAAACGTTTGATCGTTTTCAATTAGAAAAAACCGATTCGTTAGGCTTGCCAGAAGTTAAGGTCATTTCAACCCAGGACTCGGGTCCTGCCATCAACTTGACGGCAAATTTATTCAACGATGGTGTTGTTAATTTCGATTTGGATCAAGCTACCAATCGCTGCATCATTGACTTGCGATTCCCAATCCTGGGGAAAGCCCAGACGCTATCCATGCCAAAACTAAAATTGATCTCAGAATCTTTTGAAACCGTGCTGGCGGATTCCGCTTCGTTGCGGGAGCGATATTCCCTACCAGCAACATCTTTGATCCAAGACGATTTACAAGCATGGTCAAATATTGATTGGTTACCCGAGGGTACCGATTTGTGGCAGGCTACCGCACCGCCGACCGAACCGTTCACCTTGGTGTCGAAACTTCCCTCGGTTGATGCCTCCAAACCATCGATCCTGCTAAATCAAGTTCGGATTCGTTCGATCGATAACCGTAAGGAAGTCACTCACATTTTAGGTTTGCAGCAATTGTTGCTAGAGACCAATGGAAACCAAGTGGTTGACTTGATCTATTCGCAAAAAATTGCCGTGCAGCAAGTTTGGTGTGATGAAAGTTTGGCGTCGGTTGAGTCCGTCTCGGCAGGCGTCAATAAAATTGTAAAAATCGCGATTGACCCTGCAAATCGCTTCTGTTTGATTTCCCTGCGAATCGAAATCATTTCTCCGAAAGAAGAAACTGACCTACAACTACCCCACTTAGAAGGTGCAAACGCAACCGAATGTTTCCTTGGACTGCCGCCAGCGATGATCGGCCAGATAACTGGAAACCAAGATGCGGTTAAATCGCATCTTCAGGTTGCCAATGCGTATAAACTGCAAAAAAACGACGCCCTTAAGAAGTGGATCCTAGCCGGTAGCATGGGTGATACCAATCTAAGTGTTGATCCGCCTGATCAAGCGGGTTTGTTTCAAACGCTAGAAGAACTTCCGTTGCAACGCATCAACCATTTCAGCCGTTGGTTTCGCGACCGCCAAGCCGCAGAAGGCTTAACTGCCTCCGCTATGAAATCAGACGATGTCTATGAATTCTTGCAGCAAGCTCAAGACAACACTCTAAGTACGGTGATCAACCCATTAGGCCCATCCCATTGGGTCCGCAACCAAACCTCCAACCTTACAGAAATTCTCGCTGCGAACCATAGTCCGTCGGAAACGACCTCCAGGGGTTTCTTCGTATACTTCGTTTATCTCATTGTTACACTTGGCCTGGTTCTATCGTTAAAAGTATTGGCCACGAGTCGAACGTTGCTAGATGGTGCTTACTTGATTTGCGTGCCCATGCTATTAGTGTCCGGTTACTTTTGCGACGCCCCGATATCGATCTTGTTGCTTCTGCTGACCCTCCTGATCGGAGCAATTTACAAACGATTTGGACAAATATTTTCCAATCGATTGCCACTTGCCTGACCCATGCGTGTTCATTTGCTGGGCCATTTTAGCGTGCTGACAAGGGAAGTCGTAAACACCCGGCGGCGGATGTCTTCATGATCACGGAGCCAGCAAAACTTCTGGCCCGGTACCCGTCAAGAAAATGGAAAACCCCGCATGGATTGGATCCATCGGGGTTGTTTTTACAACAGGGAACGTTGCACTTTGGCGAACTGTTTACTTAGGGGACCGGTCCTAGTTAGGTTTTGTGCCGGGCAGTTTTCCATCTTTGATCAAATCCGACCACTTGGCACCGGACTCATCTTTACCGTCTTCAATCACCTTCTTCATTGATTTGGTGATGGCAGGAAGAACGGTTTCTTCCATATACTTTTTCTTCTCGTCCTTATCGGAAAACGCTTTCAGTTTTTCCGAAAAATTTTCCGCCTCGACACTTTTATGGATGGCTATGCCGAATTCATTGCGAACATCCTTTTTCTGCTTCTTCACATGACACGCCTCGCATGCCACTTTCAACGAAGAATATTCTTTCTCGAACATCTTCTTGAATTCGGAATGGGCTTTGACTGACGTCGGCGCAAGCATCACGCAACCCAACACCAACAATGAAATGAACAATCGAACCATAACTCATCTACTCCGTACGTTATCTACTGCGATTCTCGAAGTGCACTTGGTGTCTAACTGACTGTGTGAACTACCACCACAGTAACAGCCACCCTAGAGGAAAATACACGACGGTGAAAAAAGACTTTGCCAAAGACTTTGGCAAAAACAATTCATTCACTCACACGTATTGATAGTCGCCTATCAGACATTACCTTGTGCAGGAAACTTCCGCTTCTATTTTAAGCATTATTAAATGGTTTTCAACTTTAACAGACCATTTAACCCATACTTACTGGCTAAAAACTACGTTCGCAGCGGGCTGAGTCTTCGCTTTGCAGCACTATCACTGGTCGAATTTGAACTAGATAGGTTCAACAACGTCGAAATTCTTGCATTTAGATCGGCAGTGCCTTGTGAGTCTGCATCACCGGTCGAACGAAACGACTTGTAGCAATGCCCACAGGATAGAACCTGACCGAACAGAGAGAGATCTACGTGCAAATGACGAGCACAGGAAGGACATTGATCCGAGTAGTAGCGATTGCTGGTAAACATTTTGTACCTCTGGTGTTGAAGAGCCAAGAGACAACGTTCTCTTGATCATAAGCATTAAGGAGCCATTAGCAACCCCA
>JBDNHU010000426.1:0-12256 GCA_041688615.1 Mariniblastus sp.
ATGGATTAATCCCCCAGCAAGCAGTGCTTCTTGCTGTTATGGGGTTTGTCCCGGGGCTAGTTCTTTCACTCGTTATTTTCCAAGTCAATTCGGGGCTGACTGGACTTCTGATGTATATCAACGTGACACGGGCCGGCGGAATCTTTTTGGCGACTCTACTGATGTGTGTTACCTCGGGCTTTTTTGCTGTTAGAAAATTATTGACCGCCGATCCCGCCAGTCTCTTCTGAGATTATCGTTCCCCTGTCGTCAAATTTCCAAACTCGATTTTTCGAACATTCAATGGCAACCTCCAATGGCAACCTTCAATGGCTAATCCCGACAAAGATCTCGACACACTGATCCGTCTGTGGGATCCTGCGCCTGCGGACTTAACGATCAATGTGGAGGCATTGGACCATTTCTATGGCGCTGAGCGAACCAATCAAGTGTTGTTCGATAACCACTTAAAAATCGGCAAGGGCGAAATCGTCATTCTCAAAGGGCCATCCGGTTCGGGCAAAACCACGCTGTTGACTTTGATCGGTACTTTGCGGAACGTCAAACACGGCAGTCTGAAGATCCTGGGACAAGAACTTAATGGAATATCAACGGCAGAAACCAACAAACTGCGCAAGAAAATTGGCTTCATATTTCAGGCGCACAATCTTTTTGAATCCCTGACCGCCACCCAAAACGTGCGAATGGCAACCGAACTGGTTGGGATGAATTCAAAAGAGGCCGATCGCCGCATTCTGCACGTTCTGCAACACTTGGGACTGGAAGATCGTCTGAATCACAAGCCAGGTTCCCTCTCTGGCGGTCAAAAGCAACGCGTGGCAATTGCGCGAGGAATCATCCATGAACCACCGCTGCTACTAGCCGATGAACCCACTGCTGCACTGGATGCCGGTTCCTGTGATAAGGTGATGGAGCTGTTTCTAGATTTGGCAAAGAACAAAGGCAAAACTATCGTCATTGTGACCCACGACGAAAAGATCATGCAAATCGCAGATCGATTCATACGGATGGAATACGGCCGAATCATCTGGAATGTACTGGCCCGCGAAAATCTTTCGATCTGCAGTATCCTCAGCCAATTCCCAGTCTTCGAAAAACTGGCCGCTCCCACACTCAATGAAATTGCCACCAAGTTGAATTTCAGAAGGTACCATCACGGTGAAGTGGTCATCCGTCAGGGCGATATCGGCAAAGAGTTTTTCCTGATTGGCCGTGGAAGTGTCGATATTGAAATCGATGGGCAAGTCGTCAACCGATTGCAACAAGGTGAATTCTTCGGCGAAGTTGCTCTGGTGGAAGAGATCGATACGCCACGCAACGCTACCGTGCGGGCAGTCGGCGACACGTGTTGCTTCATCGTAAACAAGACCGAATTTCAGCAAGCGGTCGGCCACCAAAAATTCCTGGATCGGATCGCTGAAGTGATTCGCAACCGAGGCGGAAAGACATGAACGGGCCAAAGTTAATTTGGCATTCGACCTAATAGCCCCTGACTTTGACGCAATCGAACACGATCGCGCTCAATCGCAACCCGCCCTTGGATGATCTGGGAATTCAAAAGTTGCATCCGCTGTTGTTGTTGCAGCCGTTGCTGGAAATCGATCGGGCGGAGATCTTTACCCTGTTCTGCGGTGGTCATCGTTTGCTGCAAGCTGGACACTTCTTCCAAGTTCAGCTGAAGCACTTTTTGATATCGATCCAATGATGAAAAGATCCCACGCACTTCCTGTTCCACGAGTCGTTCTTTTGTGTAGATCAACTGCTGCAATTGCTGGCGTAAGGAACAAAGCTGTTCCGCCTTCTGCCTCTCCAAGTCGTTCTTTTTCAAACAATTCCAGACGGCCAAAAGGGTCGCCGAAGGACCGACGGACAATGGTATCTGGGTGCCCACTATCTGCTGTCCCTGTTCCAGCGATTCCCAATCGCTCACCTGCATCAGTGTACGCATTGCCTGCAGGTCACCCCGTTGGTCCAACGCGACCGCGATAGCTTGCTGCTGGTCCTCGCTGGAAAAACTAGACCCCGATGTATCAGATGTCCAAATGGGACTGCGGTCGTTCAAGTCTAATGCCAAGAGCAGCGACAAACCGTCCAGAAGTTGGTTCTGGGCGTGCACCAACTCAGCTTCTTTTCGATCCAAGTCCAGTTCAGCCCGACCGAATTCCGCTGGATCAGCTTGCGAGGAAATTCCGGACTCACGAAACCGAAGAACGGTTTGTTCGGCATCGTCCAACACCAAGCGTCCCTGTTCCAGACCTGGTTGTTGTGCGTAAGTATTGGCCAAGTCCCAATACGCTTCCAGGGCGTTACCCACGTGGACGTTGCGTTCGTACTGCGCCTGGAAAGCAGCAACCGCTAACAGGGTTTCGCTGGCCAGATCTTGATCGCTGAGCCATGCAACCTGACGCTCGATTATTTTAGCTTTGGGAGCCGTTTGTGCCGCCAACTGTTCACAATTAGATAGTGTCAGCACACGAATTGATGTGCCAAGCTTCGTTTGGGAAACCGTTTCTGCAATCGTTTGCAGGTCCAGACTTTCCAACGTTTGGTAAGGCAATGCATTGAGCAGCAACTTTTCGCTGATCTGGCAACATTGGTTCACAGAACCCGCTCGATGCGAGGCACAGCCAACGGCAGATGCGATTGCTAGCATCAGTAGCGCACCCTTCATTCTGTGTTTCTGTTGGACCCGAACCATGACGACATTATCCTGCAAGCACGAATTGTTGACCCGTTTCTCAACCAGTCGGAAATTAGCTATCCAGTGATTGACTTTGCCGCAATGGCCACATGTTTGGGTTAGATCGTCGAAGACAATGGAAACGCTTAGCAAAACATTGCTAGCCAATCTTAATGTAAGAAATGTAGTGGCGCAAAATTCAGGTTGGGTAAGATAAACCAGCCCAACACTGAGGATTAAGGACGGTTGACTGCTACCGACGGCGATCACGAAGGAGCGTTCAACCAATTCGTATTCAAATTGACATTCAAAAAATCGCGTAAGTTCGTTTTTCAGACGAAACCGAGTCTCGCCACGATCTGCAAACCAATGTCCTAAAATTCAATCCGTTCTCCGGGGTACGGTTTGACTGCCGTGATGTTACTTGCCGTGATGTTGCTTCCCGTGATTGTGTTCCGATTGGCTGGGCGGCGGGAAGGCTTCGCATAACACGCCAAGTGTTCGACTTGGGGTCAGCGGCACATCTTCGTCCTGTGTACCCTAAATCAAATGAAGCGGACAAATCAAAGACTTCAAAACTGGGTTTGGGGGCAATTGATTCTGGACAAGTATTCGGAGTGGACTTCCCAAGTGGACTGATACGAACAGTCTCTGCCGCAGGATGGCCTGAAGTCGCGAATCCAACCCCAGTTTTATGGCAAGTGCCCTAAGTCCTTAAGTGACAAATGGTTATCACGGCAAATGGGCTACGTCAAAGCGCAGAAAAACTAAGCTGAGATCGCCAAATCAGGGTAATTCCTGGTTGCCAACTGTTGCGTTCGGGTTCACAATACACAGTGTCCAACCCAAACACAGACGGCCCACGGATGTTCCCGATGGTGTTGTCTCCAAAGGAGGTGCATGAATCATCATTAGGAACCGGCCAGCCGCTGTAGATCGCGTTTTCGCAGTGACGCAAGTCCTGGCAATGAAGAACTGGACAGCAGAGCGGTTGCCCGTTTGGACCCAATGCAGCGAGTGTAGAGTTTATGCGAGAGTTGACGTCGGACGAATTCCACTGAAATTTCCACCTGGGCGGAATCTTTCCATTTTGCCCAAAGTCTAGACCATACTTATTCCTTCATGGAAGACAGTCGGGTCTGGGAGCAAATAGATGAAGAAAAATGGCTTTACGTTAGTCGAATTGTTGGTGGTGATCGCCATCATTTCTATCTTGATGGGCTTGCTTTTGCCTGCGGTTCAATTCGCGCGTGAATCCGCTCGGAACGCATCCTGCAAAAACAATTTGCGGCAAATCGGCCTAGCCGTTTTCAATTACGAAAGCGCGAAGCAGGTTTATCCGCCTGCCAGAATCATGCCAGCCAAGGATCCCGCACCTGGATTTGGATGCGGTGGAAACGAAGCATCTTGGCTGGTTCGAATTATGCCCTACATCGAAGCCGGCAACATCTATAGCCAATGGGACTTGGCCCAACCGTATTCGACCCATGCTGCGGAACTTCAATCGGTTCCTCTTTCCACCTATCTCTGTCCCACCCGTCGTTCGATCTCGGAAGCTACGGCGCCTCCGGTTGATATTACCGTTGGCGTCACCTTGCCTTGCGGATGTGGCGGCCAAACTACCGTCACCGTCGTAGGTGGTGCCACTGGCGACTATGCAGGAAACCACGGCGACACATCCGCCGGCGCCACCGGTGCGGCGACCGATTTCTACTACGGAGGCAATGGGAACGGCGTGTTGATTTCGTCACGTGCCCGATGTCAGATGGATACAAACTTGCCTGGAAGCTGGGTGGATAAAATCAGAATCAGTGATGTGCGAGATGGAACATCGAATACATTTTTGGCGGGTGAACTTCATGTACAACCTGAAAACCTGAATCAAATTCCGTTCAATGGCCCAATTTACAATGGCGCAGACCTTGCTGCATTTGCACGGGTGGGTGGCGTTGGAACTCCGATCGCCCGCGGACCGAACTTCGTGCCTGGCCCTATTCTGGGATTTGGTAGCTGGCACGCTGAGCAATGTAACTTTGTGATGACTGATGGTTCCACCCGTTCGGTATCTCCCTTTTTGGACACTCAAACACTGGCGAGATTGTGTAATCGAGCAGACGGAGAAGTGATTAACAGTGATGAACTCAATTAAAAATAGTTCGGTATCGTCTTCCTTTTGGATCATGGCGTTGACATGCCTGGGCCTTGGATGCAGTGACCAACCGGCGACCTATCCAATCACTGGTAAGGTGCAATTTTCTGATGGCACGCCGGTTCAATTCGGTGAAATTGAGACCCTGCAATCCGAATTGAAACTGAATGCCCGTGGCAGCATTCGAAAGGATGGATCGTTTGATTTGGGAACGTTCAGCCAAAAGGATGGTGCCGTTGCGGGCAAGCAGAAAGTGGTGATTACCCAATTTTCCGCGAGTCCCCTCAGTGGCAATGTGAAGTTTGACACGATCGAACATAATCATGGTCACGAAATTGATAAGAAGTACAGTTCCTACGGCACTTCTACCTTAGAATTCGACGTCGTCCCGGGTGTCTCCAAACCGATCGTTCTTGAAATTACTGACTACACTCCAGCCAAGAAACATTCAGGTCACTGATTCGCTACCATTGGATAAAGTATCAACGATTGCGTAAGTTCGTTTTGGATCGATTTCTGTTTGATCTTTCCCTAAAGACCACGTCATCTTATTGTTGGGGATCCCGTTAGCTACGCACACGGATTTAACCAGCGGTAAGGCCGGGTTTTACCAGCGGTGGGCCGGATTTAACCAGCGGTAAGGCCGGGTTTTACCAGCGGTGGGCCGGGTTTTACCAGCGGTGGGCCGGGTTTTACCAGCGGTGGGCCGGGTTTTACCAGCGGTGGGCATAGTGCCTGGTTCGGGAACACCATGACCATTCGAGTTCGCCATTCGAGTTCGCCATTCGAGTTCGCCATTCGAGTTCGCCATTCGGGTTCGCCATTCGGGTTCGCCGTGGGACTTTTGTGTTTCGTCGCTCCAGCCGGCTTTTAGCAGGCAAACGCTTGCGACACTCTTCAAGCCGACACGAAGGCAATCATCTGGACGTTCCTACAATTGGACTCAAAGCCGTTCTTTGGTCGATCCTCTGGAAGCGGGCGTTACGAATGCGATTTGACCTTCGGTAACCGCACCGCGTTTACAATCACCGAAACACTGCTAAAACTCATCGCTGCCGCGGCAATCATTGGGCTTAGCAAAGCACTGGTTCCAAAAACGGGGACAAAGATTCCTGCCGCGATAAGAATTCCAATCTCATTGTAGATGAATGCGAAAAGCAAATTTTGCCGAATATTGCGCATGGTTGCTCGACTTAGTTGGATCACCTCGACGATGCCACTCAGGCCCCCTTCACCAACTTGACGCCTGCGCTTTGGATCGCCACATCCGTTCCGGTCCCCATGGCAATACTAACATTCGCTTGCGCCAATGCGGGAACATCGTTGATTCGGTCGCCCGCCATTGCCACGATGGCTCCGGTCAATGGAAGCTGCTTGATTCGATCATGATTGTCTTCTGGACTGACGCCAGCCTGAACGTCATCCATTGATAATAGCCGGGCAACGGCGGCAGCTGTACACTGGTTATCACCCGGTACACCGACCATCGGCAACATGGCAATCAAGAGTACGGGGACCGCTAAAGCAACCGCGATC
Source organism: Mariniblastus sp. (assembly GCA_041688615.1). Taxonomy (GTDB): domain Bacteria; phylum Planctomycetota; class Planctomycetia; order Pirellulales; family Pirellulaceae; genus M30B19. Next base: position 6,366 of record JBDNHU010000426.1, read on the forward strand.
CAAAATCGAACAGTCATTGCCGTCAATTCCGAATCGTCTTCCGGTTGGGTATCGCTAACAAATTTTGGTCCAGAACCATACCGCAAATAAGGCAAGCCCCGGAACGGTCCTGGTTGATCTCAGGATGCATTGGGCAGGTGTAGATGGTTTGTTCTGGCTGCTGGCACAGCATTTCTTTACAAAGCCAGTCCGCACTTTGGACAACTGCCTGCGGTGTCGCTAGTGACTCACTCACACATTGGGCAGAACTATTTTGCTGAATCACACGCTGAATCACGCTTTGCTTCTGTTTCCCTAGCTGGTGTTTCGCCACTAGCTTGGCAGCACTTGTCCTGTGGCGACAGTTCAGGCGCGATTTTCGTATTAGATTGAAACTTGTTTAAACCGTGTTCACTACAAAAAAGGAAAGTTAGTCCGTCTTTCTCGGCACGCAATGCGGTGGTTGTGTCGACGCTCTTTCCGCGGACTGGATCGATTTGTTCCGACATAACCAAGTACTTTGAAATTTATGATTTGATCTCCAACTAGACCATTAAACTTTGACAATGGACAGGGAACGTTTGACCGTTCCCTGTCGCGAGCGAAACTTCGTTTATTGTCAAACCTTTTTGGTTAGCGGACGGAATCTTTGCCTGCTATTCAGCTGATTCAAGTGCCATTGGTTTCACTACATTGCGCTCGATTAGCAAATTCACTTTTGTGATGAACACAATGGGTTTGGCTTGAATTTCTGCTAGACAATCCGGGCAGCAAACAAAGATTTTTCGCCCGTGAACTACTGTCGATTTCATGTCGTCAGTTAGCGGTTTTCCTGTGACGGGGCATGCTCCTTGGGATTTTGCCAGGTTACCTTGGACGGTTTTCCACAGTGCAGCTTCAATCTTTTTTCCAACGCAGGCTTTGCAACACAAAAAGGCCGTCTCCTCTGGACCCACTTTTACTTTGATTGGCGCGCCCATCGAGCCTAGTTTTTCGCCACTGACCGGGCAAATTCGCTGAGCCGCAATCTGCAATCGATCATTACTGACTTGCTGTTTTGCCGTGACATATTCTTTGTAGTTGGCATTGACTATTGTCATCGCCGCTTCGACATCTGCTTGAATTTTTTCTATGCACGGTGGACAACAAACAAAGATCAATTGTCCGTCGACGATGGTTGATTTCATTTCGGCATTGACCGGCTTTTCCATGATGGGGCAAAGCTTTTGGGCGGCTGCCAAATTCGTTTTAACCGCTTTCCAGTGCTCGGGATTTAATGGCTTCCCCTTACAACCGTCACAACAAAGAAACAACTCTTGCTGTCCAGCTTTTACTTTGATTGGACTGCCCATCGAGCCTAGCTTTTCGCCGCTGACTGGGCAAATGCCTTGAACCGTCGCTCTCAATGGATCGGACTCCGATGGTAGTTCTTCTTGCGGGCTTTCCTGTGTTTGGGTTTGCAAGTTGACGATAGATTCTGTGGATTCAAAGCCCACCGCCGCAGTGGAAGTTAACGCAATTGTTAGGAATGTCAGGATCGATTTCACTGGTTTCTCCAAAATTTAGTTGTTATCGAGTATGGGTTGAATCGCGCAATTGGGATAGCACCGACTGCGAATCACAAATATCTACTTCGGTTTGGTCTACCTATAAGTTACGGGTATAGCCGGACGACGTAAGCGACCTGCTGATCGGCAAACCGCTGCACAAGTGATGCGATGGTTTGCGTGGCGAATTCCTGAAGCACGATTAGATCACCGGGCCCAAAGTCGTCTGGTACCGCAAAACCACAGGCTTTCGCTCTTTCTGCTACGTCTGAATTCGGGAAGTTATTTTGGGACAATTCTTCAGTCTTCGCTGGGCATCTCGACAGCAAGTCCCATTTTTAGTTTCAACTCTGCAATAGCGCAGTAAATGGTCGGAACAACGAATGACGAAAACGGTTCCACTAACATGCCACCGAAAACCGGAATCGCCATCGCTCGTGCCACGTCCGCACCGCGACCTGTTGACAAGAGCACTGGAAGTAAAGCGACCAAGGTCGTTACCGTTGTCATCAGACAGGGGCGAACCCGCTTCATTCCGGCCTGGAATACAGTCTCCCGTAATTCGTTGATCGAATTAGGCGGTCGCTGTTTTAGCAGTTGCTGAATGTAGGTTGCCATCACCACGCCATCGTCTACTGCGATCCCAAACAACGCAATGAAGCCGATCCAAATTGCCGTATTCATCTCGATTCCGGCAACCGCGATGGCAATCATTCCACCAGCGAATGAAACGGGAATCGCAGAAAAGATCGTGGCCGCAATCGAGAAATTTCGAAAACTCAGATACAACAGAAAAAAGTTGATCAACATGGCCAGTGGAACCAAGCCCAAGGGAATCCAGTTCAAGACCCAAGCGATCTGATCCTGAAGCGTGACGACCTGGGTGGGATAGTCTAGGTCCAGCAATGGACCCAACCAAGCCAAACGCAGATTGGATTTGACTTGATTTTCAAACGAACCCACCGGCACCATTTCAAAATTGCCCTCGGGGAATTGTAAATCGCCAGACTGTCGGGCTTGAGCCAATTGTTTCATAACGTTATCGACGGTTTCGATATCACCTTTGATGTTTGAAGGTGAAAACATAACGTGAGCCACCAGCCGCGAGTCTTCGCTGTTGATCATCCCTGGCCCCCACGAAGTACTGAGGGAAGCCAGGCGCTGCAGTGGCACAACATCGCCCGCCATGGTCACAATCGGAATCTGTCCTAATTGGTCAATCTTCTCACGATACTCACGATTAAATCGGACCTGAACCGGATACCGCTCCCGTCCTTCAACAGTTGTCGTTGCGTTAACGCCGCCAAGCCCGGCGGCCACAATCTCATTGACCATCATGGTGGTCATGCCGTAGCGGGCCGACTGATCACGATCGACGGCAAATTCGAAGTAGGGTTTCCCCATCACAATGTCAGGGTTGACCGAACGTTGATCGACAAGTGGATTCTCTTTCAAGACTTGGGCCACACGATTGGCAGCGATTCCCAAGCCTTCCAGCGAATCGCCATAGATACGAATCGCCATCGACGCTTTGATGCCACTGGCCAACATGACGACTCGACCTTCGATCGGTTGCAGCGGAGAGGCAGGAGTCACACCTGGCATGGTTGCAACCGCATTGATTTCATTCCAAATGCTCCTCGAGTCAACGCCGTCACGCCATTGATCTCGAGGCTTCAACATGACATAGGTTTCGATCATCGTCACCGGCGCTGGGTCCAACGCCGAATCGGCTCGACCGATTTTCCCTAGCACATTTTCAACTTCGGGGATCTGCAGAATCATCGCATCCTGGGTCTGCAAAACTTCCATAGCTTGCGAAAAGCTGGCTGCTGGATAAAGACTGGGCATGTAGAACCAACTGCCCTCATCTAGGGCAATCCAGTCATCTGAAGTCAGCCCCGTGAATGTGTGTTTGGCAGCAACGTAACCGGGGACTTCGTTCAACTGGGCTCCCAGTCGGTTGGAGACCTTCTCCAGCGGTTCAAGCAGCACAGGGAATCCGACCCATGCTCCCATACCGGCGATGACCATGATCAACGGAAAGCCTAACATCAACAGTTTATGTTCAATGGCGAACCGAAGTCGCGCCGCATAAAGATAGCGAATCAACCGACTCACTGGATTACCTTCAATCGGTCGGATTCGCTCGCGCATTATCCACCATCCAATCCCAAATCCAAGCAAAGCACTTAGTGCCGTCACCCCTACCGGTGGCAATTGGCCAATGGGTTGTAAACCTAAACTGGGCCACACGGTAGAAAACCACTGGGATGTGACCACAATGCCATCAATCAGATAGTGTCCCCACACAAAATGCGACATCAACCCAGCCAATAAAGCCAAGCCTAGCGACCCAATCGTCGCTAGCCATCGCGGCGATTGAGAACTCTTAAGAAACATCCGACACAACATCGGAACTAACGTTATCGCTACGATCAAACTGGCAACAATTGCGAACGTTTTTGTCCATGCCAAAGGAGCAAACAGTCGTTGATCACGGCCTGTCAGAAAAAAAACGGGTAGAAAACTGACGACCGTGGTGCTAACCGCCGTCACGACCGCAGGAGCCACTTCAATCGCAGATCGTTGGATGACCTGAGTACGATCTTCGTTTCGAAGTTCGGGCGATGTCTTCTCCCATTCGGCCAGATGATCGTAAATATTTTCTAGAATGATAATGCCCATGTCGACCATCGTACCGATCGCAATCGCGATTCCAGCCAACGACATAATGTTGGCGTCCACTTGAAAAATTCGCATCGCGATGAACGCCATCAGCACCGCCAGCGGCAACGAAATGGCGATGATCAAACTGGCTCGGAAGTGAAGCAAAAACAAAACAACAATGGCAATCGTAACGATAGTTTCCTGAATTAACGCCTCGCTAAGTGTCTGCACCGTTTCATCGATCAAGAAAGTTCGGTCATAGATGCCGCGAATTTTGATCCCATTCAACTCTGGTTCCAACGAGGCGATTTTCGCTTTCACTCGTTCGATTACGATCCTAGGATTTTCGCGATATCGCATCACAACGACACCGCCAACCGCTTCCGAACCATTCAAGTCTAAGGCCCCGGTGCGAAATGCCGGGCCAGTTTGTACCGTAGCTAGATCGCGGACCCGAATCGGAATTCCGCTGCTGGTCTGAACAACGGTTTGTTCGATTTGCTGGATCGTCTCGACTTCCGTTTTACCCGAACCCAAAAACCCTTTTCCACGAACCAGGTATTCCATCCCCGAAGTTTCGGCCGTCTTGGCGCCGACTTCCGTGTTGGACGCTCGCACAGCTTCCAACAGTTTCGCCAATGTCACTTTGTGATAGCGAAGTTTCTCCGGATCGACTTCAATTTGATACTGACGAACGTAACCGCCTACCGATGATACCTCGGCGACACCTTCGACAGATTCTAGAGCCAGTTTGACGACGTAATCTTGAGTCGTTCGTAAGTCGGCTAGATTGGTGCCCTGTGGCGGTTCCAGAACATAGTAGAAAATTTGACCCAAACCCGTAGCTGCCGGTCCCAGTACAGGAGTGACGCCTTTGGGAATTTTCCCGCTGGGCAGCGACAACAATTGCTCTGCGACTCGGGAACGAGCCCAGTAAAAATCGACGCCGTCGTCAAAGGTGACCTGCACAAAGCTAAAGCCAAACATGCTTTTGCCTCGCACATTCCTTGCGCCTGGCACCGCCTGTAAGGCCACGGATAGCGGGTAGGTTAGTTGATCCTCGATATCTTTGGGCGATTGCCCGGGCCAATCGGCTAAGACAATTACTTGGTTTTCGCCGACGTTGGGAATCGCATCCAATGGGACCGAATTGATGGAGAACCAACCAAATGCAACAACCAGCATCGTGACAAAAATCACGATCAGACGCTCTTGAATGCAGAATTTTACGATCGCTTGGATCATGGATCTTTTCCAGGGAAGTGGGCAAAGTCAGAAGTCGGAACCAAATCGCAAACTATTTCGGTAAGTCCATCTGCGGTAGGTCTAGCTGGGGTAGGTCTAGCTGGGGCAGGGCCATCTGCGGTAGGGCCATCTGCGGCAGGTCCGTTTGTGGCAGGTCCGTTTGTGGCAGGTCCGTTTGTGGCAGATCTAGCTGTGGTAGATCGTCCTCGACTTTAGGCTGAATCTCCTTGTCATTGGATTTGTAATCCAGAAGTATCTTCAGATATTTGTCAGGCTCTTTAAGCAACCCACTGCGGCAACCTTCGCAACAAATCATCACGCCTTTGCCGTTGACATCGACTTGAATTGGCGTGCCCATACCGGTCGAACCTAGACGAACTTCCGTGACCGGGCAAATCACTTGTTCTTGAGCCACAGCACGCTCCGAATCACTCAAAGGTGCAAACGCAA
>JBDNHU010000055.1:0-15265 GCA_041688615.1 Mariniblastus sp.
AATTCATTGCAAAACCTTAAACAAACGCCTGATCAAGTAGCCCACCACCAACCTAGACACCACCGACCTATCCGTCGCCCAAGTACCCACTGCCAAATTCGTAACTGGACGCTGGATCCTTGCCCCCCTCTTATGCGATAATCAATTAGTGACGAGACGTCCTATAGATGACGTTCTATAGATGACGTCCTATAGATGACGTCCTATAGATGACGTCCTATAGATGACGTCCTATAGATGACGTCCTATAGATGACGTCATGTGATAGGGTTCATGGCAAAAACATTCTACTTACAGTGGTCCGAATGTTACAAACAACACTCGTTCACGAACCTCAGCACTTTCACTGCGGTTACAACCTTCTTGAGGTTTGCCAACGATTGGGTCTATTTTTATCGGGAATAACTCAATACTTAAGTTGACTACGGTCTTAGCTTGCATTTTGTTCGCAGGTTTGCGCCTACATTGGTTAACTAGTAGAAGGAAACTCACCTTTCTGTAACTGGATGAAGATTTTAGCTACAACGTTGCCATGTACCTCTTGGTTCACGGCGTAATGTACCTCTTGGTTCACGGCGTAATGTACCTCTTGGTTCACGGCGTAGTAGCATAGGTTCGCCCCAGACACATGGAACCACCACTTTTTGCAACACGAATTTTGCGTTACGAAAATCGTGGGCGTTTGAAATTGCTCAGCCCCACGTCTTGTACCTAAACGACATCCCGTCTCTAAGAATCGAATGCACTTGATGAAACATGAAAAATTAAGTGGCTTGATTGCCGCAACCTATACGCCACTGTCTGCCGATGGCAGCCTAAACTTGAAGCCCATTTCAAGCTATGTCCAACACTTGATTGAGTCAGGAATTCAGGGCTTGTACGTTTGTGGCAGTACTGGCGAAGGCATGTCCTTGACCACCTCTGAACGAAAAGCGGTCACTCAAGCGTTTATCGATGCCAGCGCCGGTCGGGTCCCAGTCATCGTTCAGGTTGGACATAATTGTGTCGCCGATGCCAAGGACTTGGCGGCTCATGCGGCCTCGGCGGGTGCAGACGTTTTGTCCGCAACTTGCCCCTCTTACTTCAAGGCAACCGACATTCAAACGCTGGCCAATTGCATGGCCGATTTAGCCGCGGCGGCTCCAGATTTGCCGTTTTACTATTATCATATCCCGGCTTTGACGGGTTCAGCAATCGACATTATCCAGTTCCTGGAAACAGCGAAGAACGATATCCCAAATTTAGTCGGCCTGAAATATACGGATACGAAACTGCACGAATTTCAAGCTTGCCTAAACTTGCACGAAGGCGCCTTGGATATTGTTTTTGGTTGCGATGAAATGCTTTTGGGGGCCATCGCTACAGGAGCGACCGCTGCGATCGGCAGCACTTACAATGTGATTAGCCCGACGTATCTTCAATTGATCAGTGCCTGGGACAATCATGATCTGGAAACCGCTAGATTCCTGCAGAAGCAAGCGAACGATTTCATTCGCCTGGTGTACCGGTTCCCATTTCATTCGGCAATGAAAGAAATCCTCAGCATGCAGGGATTTGCAATGGGAAGTTGCCGCTTACCGCAACAATCGTTGATCGCCAGCGATCGACATACGCTTAGGGCCTCACTACAGACACTACCCGCGATGCAAGGTCGGATTTAGAATCAAGGCTGGTTTGCGAGCCCTAGATTTGGATCTGGGCCCCATCCATGCTTTGATCACTTGAATCCCTTTGGGAGAAACCGTTGTACTTTTCTTCGAAACACTCGCCGCCCAAAAGCTATGCGTTGTCGACCATTCGCATCGTCATGATTCTGCTCGCCTGCTTCAGCAACCTAGCAGCAACGCCGGCGACTAGCGCTGACGAACCTTTGACTTGGCAACAACTTCCTGACTTACCCAATCGACTGGGCGTTGCCGGGCCATTCGCTGGCATTCACAACGATGCGATTTTGGTGGCAGGCGGGGCAAACTTCCCCACGCCCATTTGGGAAAATGCAAAACAATGGACGGATGAAATTCACGTGTTGGTCAAGAATGGCCAAGATTTCAAGTGGATAAATGGCGGCAAACTGTCCAAGCCAATCGCTTACGGGGCGTCGGTATCTACCGCCGATGGCGTACTTTGCATTGGCGGGTGCGATGCCGAAAACGTTTTCACCGACGTGTTCTTATTATGCTTCGACGGCGAACAAATCCAGCATATTGACTTCCCCGCGTTACCCGTTCCCGTCGCTTTTGGCCAAGCCGCCATTGTCAACTCGGAAGTCTTTGTCGCATGTGGCCAAAAGGGATTGGCTCTCGAGTCGGCAACCCATTCACTGTGGTCACTTGATCTCAAACAGCGTTCCAACACACCGAACTTTAAATGGAAAGAACGAAAATCATTACCGGGCACTGCACGATCGTTCAACCTGGTGGCCACCCAGCATAATGGCTTTCACGACTGCATCTACGTCTGCGGTGGGCGTTACCAAGACGGTCTGGAAACGTGCTTCTTGGATGACCTTTGGGAATTTAATCCCAGCACCGACCAATGGCGACAACGATCCAATGCACCCCGTGAAATGATGGCGGGCACAGCCATTGGATTTGGTCAAAGCCACATTTTGTTTCCAGGTTCAGCCAGCAAGGAAAACTTCCATCTGGCCAATCAGTTGAAGGACGATCACCCAGGTTTTCCCAAATCAGCGTTTTTTTACCACACCATCACTGACACATGGACGACTGCCGGGCAAACGCCTGAAACCCCGGTAACCACCACCGCCTTAATGTGGGATGGCGATGTGATTATTCCTAGTGGCGAGTTACGACCGCGTGTGCGTTCGCCAAAGATTTGGCGGATCCACGTGAAGCCTCACACTTCCGACTTTGGCTTCGTCAACTACATGGTGCTGACAACTTACCTGTTGGCGATGCTGGGTATTGGGCTCTATTTCGCTAGAAAAAATAACAGCACTGACCAGTTCTTTCGTGGCGGACAAACTATTCCGTGGTGGGCAGCTGGCTGCAGCATTTATGCCACCATGCTTAGTTCGCTAACCTACACGGGCATCCCCGCCAAAGCGTATGCACAAGACTGGGTTTACAGTATTGGTAGTTTCATGATCCCAGTGGTGGCGGTCGTTGCGGTCTATGTTGCCCTGCCATTTTTTCGTCGAATCGATGCCACTAGCGCTTACCAATACCTTGAAAAGCGATTCAATCCGGGCACGCGATTATTCGGCAGCCTCAGCTTTTCGCTGTTTCACATCTTCCGCATGGCTGTGGTCATGTCATTAACGGGCCTGGCACTTTCGATTGCGACTCCGCTTTCGCCAACACAGTCAGTTTTACTGATGGGCGGCCTAAGCATCGCCTACTGTTCACTGGGTGGAATCGAGGCCGTCATCTGGACCGATACGATTCAAACCTTCATCTTGCTAGGCGGCGCCATGATCGCGTTGCTGATCTTGATTGTTGGAATCGACGGCGGGCTTCGTGGCTTGCTTGATTCCGCCAACCAGAGTCAAAAATTTCATGTCGCCAATTGGAACTGGGATCCAACCAACAGCCAAATTGCGATTTGGGTCATTGTCATCGGCGGCCTTGGGCAAAATTTATCTTCTTACACCGCTGATCAAGCAGTGGTGCAGCGTTACATGACGACCGCGAACCAGAAAATGGCCGCGAAATCCATTTGGGCTAATGCGTTGCTCGTCATTCCGACGACCCTGATTTTCTTTGGACTAGGGACCGCTCTCTTTGCGTTTTACCAATCACATCCCCAGCGATTAGATCCCACGATTCACACCGATCAAATTTTCCCAATGTTCATCGCTCGAGAAATGCCCATCGGATTGGCAGGGCTTCTAGTCGCCGGAATTTTCGCCGCAGCTCAGTCTACGGTTTCCACCAGCATTAATTCGACCGCCACCACGATCGTAACCGATATTCTAAAACCCAAAAATCTTTTTCGATCGGACTTAGCCTACCTACGGGCAGCCCAGGTCTGCACCGTCGTGTTGGGAATTCTGGGCACGGCACTGGCACTTGTGTTTATCGACCCCAGCATCAAATCGCTGTTCGACCAGTCAATCAAGGTCATCGGGCTTTTCATGGGCGTCTTGGGCGGGCTGTTTGCCCTGGGATTCCTGACTAAGAAAGCAAACGGGCCAGGCGCCCTAATAGGTGCCTTTAGTGGAACCATCGTAATGTTCTGGCTGTGGAAGTTTACCAATATCAACGGCTACTTGTACACAACTTGCGGCATTTTCACATGCTTCACAATCGGGTACTTTGCTAGTCGCTTGGCAAGCCGCATGGGCAATCCAAAGCGGGTTGACCTGACAGGACTGACCCTATACCAAGACCCTTGACCCCGGCCATCTTTCGGCAGATGCCGCTTGACAGAAAGATAAAACGGGCTTTGTCTGCAGAGAGCCGCAGGACTGCACAAACTTGTTTACAAGAATCCCTGGATTGATTGCCTGCACTAGCGCCATTAGTAGGCCTGGGATACTAGGCGGTAGGTGTCTTCGAAGAATCGATCGGTCATCCCTGCAATGTAGTGCGCGGCCATCTGATGAACACCGATTCGCTGAGCCCGAACTTGATATTTTCTCGGGAAGCGGCCGGGGTCATCGACGTACAATCGCCACATGGTTTGAATTTTTTCATGTGCCTGCTGCCGAATGGCGATCAGTTTTGGGTGCCGGTAGACTCGCTGAAATAGAAAGTCCTCTAACTCTTGCTTCTGTTCGGCTAATTCCAACGAAGGGCCAATCACAAACGGACTGTTCATCGCTTCTTCCGCCGAAGCAAAATCGCAGGCCGACAAATGCTGCGTACAATACTGAATCATATCGGTCGCCTGCAGTTCCATCAGTTCGTGAACCACGGCTTTGTTTAGAAATTGAGGATTCAAGTTCGTAAACTTACCTTTAACCTGCTCAATGCAACGACGTATCAAACCAACGGAACTTAATTCTTCCAATGTCAACAAACGCAACTTAATGGCATCGTCGGTATCATGTGCGTCGTAGGTCGTACTATCGGCAGCATCAACTAGCTGCACCTCCAACAAAGGCTGCCGATCTGGATGGTTCTTGTCAATTCGATCAACCTGCCCTGCCAAGACCTCATACGTCAAATTCAATCCCGGGTAATCATAGAAACGAAACTCCATCTCCTCGACGATCGTCAAAGCGAATTGATTGTGGGAAAACCCACCGTGATCCACCATCACTTCAGCCAACGCATCCTCGCCGCAGTGACCATAAGGTGGATGCCCAATATCATGCATCAAGGCCAACGCTTCAACCAAATCCTCATTCAATCGCAAAACACGACCAATCGTCCTGGCGATCGTGGCGACCTCTTGCGTGTGAGTCAAGCGAGTTCGATGGTAATCGCCCATCTCTCCGGTAAACACTTGCATTTTCCCACTCAAGCGTCGATAGGCCGACGAGTGCAAAATTCGATCGCGATCCCTCTGAAACGGGCCTCGGTAAGCATGAACAGATTCCGCATGTTTCCGGCCTGTGGAATTTTTGCTGAACATCGCGTAAGCCGCCAAGATTCCTTGTTCGCGTTGATCGATCGGATGCATTTGATACCTAGGAGACGGCGTGGAAGATGCGGTCATTCAATTCTACTTCTGAAGAGTTAAGCAATCAAAATCGGCTCGCTCGGCTAGAGTTAACCCAGAACGACCGACCAAGCAAACCGTCAGTCTGATGGCAACCCACTTAGATTCATGCCAAAGATCAGGCAACCGTCGCCGGCACGGATCATCCAACCTTGCTGCGGATCCAAACTAACCGTCTACGAACTATTTTTCAATCGACCCAAACTCGCTGACAAGCGAATGTGAACCGCGCACCCCTTTTTCGAGACTATTGATCGGTACGCAAAGCAAGGAAAAATCAAAGCCTCTGGGTACCGGAACCTCCACGATTTCTCCAGTCTAGAGAACGCTCTTGGGGGCCCGCGTGCAGCGGTCACCTTGCGTTAGGACGAACTTGAACGCGGCAAAAATCGAAAGACCAGGCTAAATAAACGATTGACGGCACAACCGCACACGGTTGGAAAGACGATTGACACTGGTGAAAGCGGCTAGGCAGCATAGCCTGATTTGCGACCAGTGCTGGAACGCCGAGTCGAAGGTTTTCGTGAATCTTGCTGGCCGATCACCTGGAACCGTGTGATGGAATCTTCGTGACCTTCGACATCTTGGTCAAAAGCATCCAAATCTTCGACCAAAATAGGCGAACGACGTTTCGCCTTCTGGGACAACAAAGACAAAGAACCCAACCGACCAAAACCAACCCCAATCTGCGACGGTGAAACGATGCCGCTGGCGATTTCGGCCGCAGCATAGCCAATACTGCGAATCACTTTGCTAATCACCGAACCCGATTCGTAATTCGCCATTACTAGTGAAGCTGACTTACCACAACGTCGAAATGGCGATTCAATCGCTTGCTGTGCCTCGGGGTTGGCGGAAACCCATGAATTGCTGATCTCGTGCGACCACCCCTCTTGTTTCAGGAACAGTCCCAATGACAATTCGGCGTAACCATTTGAAAGGCGACGACTGATCGGCAATTCGGACCACTGCTGCAACAATTGTCGGCGGCAGAACCCAGCCCAACTGGTTGGACCAACAGCCTGCCCCAATTGGGCGATGTCATCAATGTCCCACTGTTCGCCAACCACTTCTTCCAAATAGACTGGGTGAAAACTGCGACTGTGGGTGATACAACTGGCCAAGCAGCCCAGTTCCGCCTGAACATCCTGCAAATCTTCACCTGCAAAGACTCGCGGACTCAGCAAACCGAATTCCGCGGGCATTGCTAAACTTTCGTGCATCCCTTCGAACCAGCCTTCAGTGGCTTCGATACCAGGGGCCAGCCAAGAGACCCAGGGCGATTTGGCCAGTTCATTTGAAGCCTGGGCGACGATCGACAGCACCGAAGTACCGCTGCGTTGCGGGATCACCACGGACTGGACTTCATCCAAAATTCCATGAACGTCTTCATAGGCGCCCGAATGAGCAACAATGATTTGCAGCCCCTGCTCTTTGTAGCGCAAAACGCTTGCAAGGGTCGACTCAAAGGCGTCCACTTGATCCATCAAGGGAACGACAATTGTAAACTGCGGCATATTTTGACCTTCTCAACCGTCATGCAATCCTTTGCTTGACGTACGACGGTTACGATTACGATTTTATTTGAGCTGAAGTTCGTCGGACAAAATTCGCACGTTCTGAAAAAATCAGAACTCGCTGATGAAGTCCCGCGACACGAAGGAGCTGAATCGATAGGGGTGTTTGCCAGTTGAGTTCCAGCCCCAAAGCTGAGTCTAACCGGCATGGAAGCCGAATTTTTTGCTGAGGATCCGGGCGAAAAACCAATCGATGGTCTTTCCATCAACCGGGCTCATCCGTCTAATCAAAATTCGGCAAACCTCTGGCTGGAAGTTGACCGCTTTTGTCAAATCTCCTGTAAGTTTGCTAGCAAAGTCGGTTTGCAATCTTCACCAGCTATCACCTTAGTAACGGACAGTCGAAAGTTAGTTTTCATGATCGACCCATCCACCTTCAAAATGCCACGATTCTTTCGGATCCGGCAAAACTTTACTCGCCCGGTAGAATCGGACCCGCGGGCGGCGGTATTTCGTGAATTTGAAAGATTGGACCTCCGATCCAAAATCAAACCAAACCAATCGGTTGCGATTACGGTGGGTTCCCGAGGCATTGCCAACATTACGGCAATTACCAAAGCGATCGTGGACTTTTGCAAGCAACATCAAGCGTTGCCTTTTATTGTGCCGTCGATGGGAAGCCACGGCGGGGCCACCGCCGAAGGTCAACAAAAAATGCTAGCAGGCCTTGGTATCACCGAAACAACCGTTGGGGCGCCGATTCGATCCAGTATGGAAACGGTCGTGGTGGCCGAGGCTCCCGAGGGGTTCCCGGTCCACTTTGATCGAATCGCCGCCAGCGCCGACCATGTGATTGTTGCCAATCGCATCAAGCCGCACACTTCGTTCGCAGGCAATTTGGAAAGCGGCCTGATGAAAATGATGTTAATCGGCGTCGGCAAACACGAAGGCGCGATTGTGTACCACCAAGTGATTAAGAATTATAGCTTTGACCAAATCGTCCGCTCCGTGGGCAGTGTCGTCTTATCAAAAATGCCAATCCTGTGTGGACTCGCGATCCTCGAGAACGCCTTTGAAGAAACCGCATTGATTGAAGGAGTGGCCCCCGAAGATTTCGTTCGCTGCGAAGAACGACTGCTGGTCCAGGCCAAACAGTGGTTGCCAAAGTTGCCGACCCAGGAATTAGATATTTTGATTGTCAATCAAATCGGCAAAGAAATCAGTGGCACTGGGTTGGATACGAATATTGTCGGGCGAAAATTTAACGACCACGAAGCGCGACCAGAAGAAACCCCCAAGATCAAACGGATCTGTGTTCGGTCGTTGACCCCCAGCAGCAAAGGGAACGCGGCCGGTATCGGCATTGCGGAATTCTGTCGATCCGAAGTTGTTCAACAGATGGACAAGAATGCCACTCGAATCAACTGCTTAACCTCGGGGCACATCACGGCGGCCATGATTCCCGTCGATTATCCGGACGATCGATCGATGTTAACCGATGCGGTTTCCACAATCGGCATGACAACGCCCCAAACCGTTAAGATGCTATGGCTTCATGACACATTGCATCTGGTTGAACTTGAATGCAGCGAAGGGCTACTGCAGGAAATCCAGGCAATCACAGATATCGAAATCATCGAACCACTTCGCCCAATTCAATGGCAAGGTAACAACCTGCCCGACTGGTTTCCCCATTAAGATCGACCGCTCAAATTGCGAATGAATTCAACTCTTAAAAGTTCACACCATCGCCGGCTTCTTGATTTTTAAGTGGTTCTTGCCCAGACTTATGCAATCGCCCGGTCGTTGGTTGGGAAAGCGAGTTGGTAAATTTTTCGGGAGACCGCATAAACATCAGCTTATGATCTTGGCTGCTAAACAGATAAATTTGATTGCGATAAATGGCGGCAAACTGACTACTGCCAGGAATCATTACACCACCTTGCACCCAACTAACTAAGCAGTCACCCTGAAGCACTGGCACAAAGCGATTGGGATTCTTAACGAAAAGATTCAACTGCTGTTGATTCGCAAATCGATAGCGAATTCCCCGGTGCATCGAAGCAAATTCGCGACTGCCCTGAACCCATGCTCGATTTTGGATCAAACTAACGCAGCTGTAGCCTCCCATCGCCGTCTGCACTTGACCGAAGTTACTGTGGGGCGCGCGACTTCCATCATACTTCGGCCGAATGGCTTTTACGGCAATCGTGTTTTCTTCATCCCGCGCTTGCGACGTTGGCAACGGACGGTAAACACAATACTTTTGCTGACTGCGGGAACGGTGCTGACTGCTGGCGATACGGGACCGCTTGTCGGGAAGTGAAGGTTCGATCCCGCGGACTAGCTGCCTGGCATCGTGTGAACAATTTACGGGTTCATCCCAAGCACGCAAGTCGTCCAATGCCACATCCGCAGAGGCTTTGCGTACTTCCGATGCTCCTGAAGTCGGAAAGTGATTCCAAGACAATTCCTTGGTCGAAACTTGCGCCCCAGCAACATCCATCCCTGCAATGACGTTGACCGTAACGCTATTGACCGTCACGCCAGCCCACAAGATGCCAACCCACCAGATATTCGCCCACCAAATATTCGCCATGACCGACGACCACTTGCACAACACCGAACCCAATAGCACCGAACCCAACGGCACTGAACCTAACGGCACTGAACCAAATTGCCAAACGAAGCTGGAGCAAAACGTCAACTTTCGGAACAACCTAAGCTAAAAGGTGAACGGGTCGTGATTCCAAGATCTCAAAGCAAGCCCAATTAGTATATTCGCCTTGAAATCTATCCTAGCCATCCAATGGCAGACAAATGGTTTTTTACATCACCCAACGACGCTTTAACCCAATCCAAGCTTCAGCCAATCTCGCGATAGCTTCCACCAAACGCCAAAGACTGCCCGTGGATCGCCTTCTTGTCATTGAACTGTCCGTTGGCCCTGCCAGATTAATAACAACCACAATGGTGTTTAACATTTGGCAAAGTTTGTTAGATTGAACAGGCAGCCACCTTTGAAGACAAATTACCGTTTATCTCCCGAAACAACGACCCATTTGTGCTAAACAGGCCATCGCTGCAGCTAATCCGCACCTTTTCCTTTGCCAAGTGCATTCATGCTAATTCCTTTGCCAAGTGCATTCATGCTAAGATCGATCGCTTCCAGTCAAAACAATCATCGGTCCAGTCATTCACGGCTGTCCATTGCGTTGCTTGCTAGCATTCTTATTGGGTCAGGCAACTTCGTTTTCTGTTGCCAACTTATCCATGCGCAACAAGTTCTAGGCCCGGCAACGCCCCCGGCAACTGAATTTGGTTTGCAGCAGAGTAAGCCTGGAGACTTGCCGCCGCTAGGTCCGGCCAGTCCATTGCCTGGAACCCCGTTGCCTCAAGACCCATTGCCGCAAGACCCGAAAAATTCCACCGATCCGGGACTTCCGGTCATTCCCAATGGCATTGGCGAACCTCTAGCCGCAGAGAAACTAACGCTAGACAGCATCAAGCAGCAGAAGGAGGCGGCGGCCAGTTCGGAATTAGACGAGGAAACGAAAAAGAAGATCAGCGACTTTTACCAAGCCGCTGCCGATCGACTGTCTCGTTTAGCTTTACTTGCCCAAAAAGTGGTCGAACTAAAGCAACGCACCAGCACCGCGGTCGCACGGGCCGAAGCGTTGAAAAGTTCCAGTTCATTGAATGTGGAACAGGCTCGGTTCGATCTTGACGCCTTATCATTGGCCGAAGCCCAAAAGGAAGCGACCGACACCGAACTACGTTTGCGTGAGGCCAAAGATCGTATCACCGTCCTGACCGGGGAACAGGAAAAGTTATCCACCAGACGAAAAGAACTGCCGGGCCTGATTACGGCCGCTCCCGATCGATTGAATGAACTGAAAGTTCAACTACAAGCACAGGCGCCTGAATCCGAACCGGGCGAACTGACCAAGGCCAGAAAAGCTGATCTGCAAACGCAGATTCGTGTGCTGGAAACCGAACTACCGATTTGGGCACAGGAACGCGAGTGGATTGAGGCCGAATTTTCCAATGACATCAATCGATTGGAACGCGACACTTTGGCCGCCAAGGTCGTCGAAGAATCTAAGTGGTTGACCAAGGTCAATGAAGCCTTGAATCGAAAACGTGCAGCCGTCGCCGCTAAGGCGGTAGTTGAAGCCAGCCAAGAAAGCCGAGCCGTGGCTGCGCCCCTTCAGCCTTTAGCCGATCAGAACAAAGCTTTGGCGGAAGAATTCGCCGAACTGGTCACCAAAATTACCACGCTGCAAGGACGTCGAAACACAGCAGCCAAACGCTTGGAAGACCTGACCGAAAAGTACAAGCAGTCAAAGACTAAAGCCAAGCAGGTTGGCTTAACCGACGCGATCGGCTCTCTACTTCGGAAACAACGGATTGAATTGCCTACCCTGGCATCGCTACGCGATTTACAACCCAAGGATGGCGAAATCAATGCAACTCAGTTAAAGCTACTGCAGTTGGACGATGCCCGTTCGGAAATTCCGCCCAACGGCGAGTCCGCCAAGTTATTATTCCCCGAACTTGCCGCCAATGGGCCAGACGCTACCGCAGAAGAGGGTCAGTTACTGGCCGAAGCTAGAGATTTGCTGAAGAAGAAACGCGAACATTTGAACAATCTGTACAAAAGCTACGACACCTATTTCGATACGCTGGTGGAACTAGATACCGATCAACATCGCTTGATCAATTTGACCCGTGATTTTCGCAGTTTTATCGACGAACGCGTCCTCTGGATACCCAGCAGTCGACCTATCGCGGAACAAATTGAAAACCTGGAAAACGATCGCTGGATTTTGGCCCCATTGGTGTGGCGTGAATCTGGGCAGTTGCTTTTGCTAGACATGGCCCAGCGAAGCATTCTATGGGCCATCCTTGTTTTCATCTTCATTTTTTCACAGTACCAAGCACTAGAATACCGGCGGCGTATTACCAAAGCCGGCCGAGAGGCAAGTAGCGGTTCCTGTTCTTCCTTCACTCCAACATGGCAAGCCTTGGTCTACACGGCCATGATTTCGCTACCTTGGGCCTGCCTGCTATTTTTCATAAGCTGGCGCATGAGTTTTCAGACGGAATTGCTGGCCGATGATGTAAAGTTTAAAGACTACTTTTTTGGAATTGCAATCGGTTTGGGTGCCACGGGTTTTGCGTTACTGCCACTTGAATGTTTGCGACATCTTTGCCGTGAAATGGGACTGGGTTCGGCGCACTTTGGCTGGTCCTCGACAACCCTATTGCCCATCAATCGACTGATTCGCCTGATGATCTCCTTGGGCTTGCCATTGGTTTTTGTGACCAGTGCCATGTACGTGGTAGACCCAGCCTTTGGAAACGATCTACTGGAACGCATTTGTTTTATCGCTGGCGCAGCGCTCTTGACCTACGTCGTCTACCGTTTGTTGGCTCCGCGATCGGGATACTTGCGCAACTACTATGCAAACAATGCAGGTGGCTGGTTGGATCGCTTACGCTATGTCTGGTTTGCATTGGCGTTGTTCGCCCCCGTGTTCCTAGCGACTTTGGCGATTGTGGGGTATTACTACACCGCCTGCCAACTTTCGATTCGGCTTTACACCATGGTTTGCCTGGTCATTGGACTACTGATTGGCCGCGAACTGCTTGCACGGATGATTCTGGTGGGCCGCCGCAGAACGTATATCGAACAAGCAAAACAGCGTCGGGCCCAAGCGGCATCGACAACTTCGCCCGAAGAAAGCGAAATCGCAGCGGCGGCCTTGATCGGGAACAGTAAGGAATGGGCAGCCGGCCTGAGTGCCCAAACCAAACAATCACAAAATCTACTGAACAGTGTCGTGTTGATGGTCGCTGTGTTTGGCACTTGGTTCATTTGGGCAGATGTGGTACCTGCCTTGCGAGTCGTCTACCAACAGACACTATGGACCACCACAGAAATTGTTGCCGACACCGCGGCTGATGGACTGGCCAGTGATCAAATTACTACCAAAGAGATCATCCGCAACATCACTCCGACCGATCTATTGCAATCGATTGTCGTATTGGCGATGACGTTTGTCGTCTTCCAAAATCTTCCTGGACTTGTCGACATTTTGATACTCAATCGCTTGCCCATCGATGCTTCCACTCGCAATGCGATTACCGCGGTTTGCAGCTACCTGGTGATCGTTCTGGGTATCATTTGGTCAGCAGGCGCCATAGGTGTGCACTGGACTCAGGTGCAGTGGCTTGTAACCGCCTTGACGTTCGGATTGGCATTTGGACTTCAAGAGATTTTTGCCAACTTTGTCGCCGGTGTCATTATTCTGTTTGAACGACCCATCCGAGTCGGAGACGTTGTGACGATAGATGATGTCACGGGCATCGTTACCAAGACTCGAGCCCGAGCGACAACGATCCGCAATTGGGACTTGAAGGAATTGATTGTACCCAACAAAGAGTTTATCACCGGTCGCGTTCTGAATTGGACTCTGTCCGACGAGGTGACTCGGTTACTAATTCCCGTGGGTGTCGCTTACGGCAGTGATACCAGCAAGACCGCTGAATTACTGTTAGCAGCTGCCAACAACCATCCTTTGGTCCTTAGCGACCCAGCACCCTTGGCAACGTTTGAAGAGTTTGGCGATAGCACATTAAACTTTATCTTGCGGGCCTACGTTGCCAAATTAGATGATCGCTTGAAGACGATCAGCGACTTGCACCGAATCATTGACAATTCTTTCAAGGAACACCGTGTGGAGATCGCTTTCCCACAACGGGACCTGCATATCCGATCGATACCACCCCAGTGGCAATCCGGTTTCAACCCTGCACCTGCCTTAGACGCAGACAATCATTCCACACCCGTTCAAGATAAAAACGGGCCCGTCAGCCAGGAAGATTCAAAACCCAATTAGTCCAACAAACCAGACGGCGGACAGAAACAAATTCCTGCGAAACCTTGCCTTGGATCGCCGTCTGGCGACAGATAAGCGCTAGGCTCATAGTTGCGTGGGAACTTCTTTTCCGCTGATCGTTCCCCAGGCGGGTAGGACCGGGTCCGCTTCGTACGAAACAAACTTGATACTACCGTCAGCCAAGACAAAATTCGCACCACCTGGATGTAGACTCCAGAAATGAAATGTACTGCAAATATCGTCTAATTCCCCCTTTTGGTAGTGATAAGGACTGTCTTGGCAGGATGCCGTTCCATTCATTCGTGAACTAATTTCCCGTGTTCCCATCAACGTACCATTGATTCCAAGACCACAGTACCACCAGCCAAAGTAGCCGTTTGCCCCAGGTGGACGCTCACCTAACATCAACGTGTTTGAAAGGCCATCGGTTATCTCAGAAGTCCGTCGAGACTTGCCAATACAAAAAATACCGTCTTCCTCTAGGTAGTCCGTTCCATTAACACCTAAATACGTCGTGAAGGCTACTTTTGAAGCTACCTTATCGCCCCAGTTCACTCGCAATTCCGCTCCGGCCTCAGCTTCTGGCAGATTGGGACAAATAAACTTTGGCATGCTTTTTGAGAACCCTACGTGCAGGGGATCGCCAAAAGGAAACCAACTTTTCCGATAAGCAGAGACCGTCTCATCCCAAAGGGCCTTTTCGCCTAGATACGGTAACAACTGTGGCAATAATGCCATGTAAGGCGTCGGACCGTATGACGGATCAAGCGGAGCGGAAAAATCGGGAGACATCGGCCCTAGAATATAACCGTTGGGAAATCGATTCCTTGCCGATTCATAACCATGGCACGCCAAACCAATCTGCCGCATCTTGTTGGCACAACTGACTCGCCGTGCCGCTTCCCGAGCCGACTGAATTGCGGGTAGCAACAAACCCATCAAGATCGAAATGATACCGATCACCACCAATAATTCGACAAGCGTAAAACCCGATGGCAAACGTGATCTTGCGATACCCATAAAAATCATCTCCAGCTAAGAATCAAGATCGGTTCCGCCACTGATAAAATAAAACGCCTGACACCAAAACGATCCCAAACAATATCAGGCTCCAAGAATTAATCCAAGATTCAGATCGACGTTTGGGTTGGATCAGACCGTAAGTCCCAAGTTCAAACATTCGATCGGGTACCGGTTGGTCGGTTACCAGGGTCA
>JBDNHU010000427.1:0-4861 GCA_041688615.1 Mariniblastus sp.
GGCTCCGGAACTGCCAGAGGCGATCGAAGTTCCGGTGTTCACCAAGCCGGAAACACCCCACGAAGTAAGCACAAGCATGACGATGGTAGCCATGCTCCACATCACAGCTCCGTGCAGCACACCCGCTTGGTCGTCGTCCTGTCCGCAGAGTCGCCCCGTGACCAAACCACCGATCAGAAAAGCGACCAACCCAGTCATTACGATCCAAACAATAGCACCGATCCCCAGGCCATCACCCATTGCTTCAGCATCTGTCCCATCGAGTACACTCAAGCCGATCGCCGAACCGAGCAGCGAAAGGAACCACACGGTCGCGATCGCCGCAGCCAAACCGCAAAGGATGGCTGGCCAGCTCGCATACAAGCGGCGAACAACTACCGTTTCAACGCGTCCATCGTGAACCAGTTCGGAGCGCAGTCCGTCGGCGTCATGTCTTGTCTTAGCAGTATTGTCCATCGGTAATCCTCAATCTTCTTCGTGTGAAAAGTTTCCGCCTGAATGCCAAAAACCGAATCCTGTAGGCGAGAGAGGTCGCGTTAAGAACGGGGCATGTCACAACAATTTGCAAACGGTGTGCCGAACAGATTTTTAGCGGCAAGATGTGGGCGACAATCACATGCACAACACTGCGACCAAGAGACAAAAGCGAGGTGCAAGCTTCATCGCTCGTTCCTCGCTCATGCGATGACCTATGTTGTAGGGACACCCCGGATGCACGCGATCGTTTGGAAATTCGTTACGACAGCGCCGCTTTGTTCACGGCCTTGCTCAACTGGGTGAGCGCCTTATCGGTCTTCTCCTCTTGGTCGAGGTTCTCGCCAAGCTGTTTTTTGGCGTTCGTGTAACCGAGCTGGTCGGCCCAGGTGCAGAGCGTCCCGTAGGTCGCGATCTCGTAGTGTTCGACTTTTTGAGCCAAGCCGATCAGAATCGCGTCCATCACCTCGGGATCTGCTTCCTCATCCATCATCGATTCGGCCTCGGTGATGAGGCCTTTCATCGCTTCGCAAGTCTTCGCTTTGGCGGGCTTGCCGGTCTCCTCAAAAGCCTTTTCGACTCGCTCGACTTGTACCTTCGTTTGGGCGAGGTGCTCTTCGAAAGCAGCCGTTAGCTTTTCGCAACTTGCTTTCTTGGCCATCTTCGGAATCGCCTTAAGCAATTGCTTCTCAGCGCTGTACATGTCTTGTAATTCATCGTGGAACGCATCCGCCAGCGTCTTCATTTTGGCCATCGTTGGTAATTCCTAAAAAGGTGAAACAATCTCACAGTTGTTCTGCGATTATGAGTCCGAAGATCAAAGCACTTAGCGTGCCAATGCCGGTACCTTAACGCAGGACTTGCAGCCACTGTTGGGGGTTCTCTCCTTCCATTCAAAGTTTCGCGTCCTGTGAGCTTCCAGTTCTGAACTATCGCTTGAGTGATCGGTATTGAACAGAGTCGCGATTGTGGAGGGTGATTCGAATTCGATCTTCGTGGTCGTTCATGGTTCAGGACGCTCGCTTAAAAGTGAAAACCTGAGCTTGACTTGACCATAACCAAAGAGAGTCCAGATACGAAAGTGGTAATTCAGCCAGCACCATCGAGGCGAGGTCTGCCTCAGCCCTAAGTCGCTGCACAGCAACGGCACGCTGCTCCGTCGTACGACGCACGAATCAAGATATTCGAACACGCTTTTCGCATTTCTGCGTACCACGAAATGCGAAGTCTGCAAATTGCGATCGTCTCTGAATCCGTTGTCATTAACTGGACAGCGCCACTTTGCATGGGTTTGCGGGTAAATCGCTGGGTTTGCGTTTAATTAGCCGTTTTGGCGTTAGCCACGGTTCTCTCCATAAAAACCGTGGCTAACGCCAAAACGGCTACTACAAAGTGGCGCTGTCCAGTCAAGGGATGCGTCACTGGCTACTACATGAAGCAAATGGCGCAGGAGACCGTTCGGCCTTTGGTGTTCGGGCTCAGGATCATCAAAGAAGTTGCAGTGATTTACGAAGCGTAACCCTAGTTCCCAGGCTCTGCCTCCTGAAGCTCAGCGAATCTAACAGCTCGACAGGCGGAAGCCTGCAATGCATTGGGTACCCAGGCAAAACCTGGGAACCAGTCGGGGAATTTTACGAAGCGTGGCACACGATGTGCTTTGTCTACCTGTGACGTTTATCCTCCCCCTCTCAACAAAGGTAACAGAAAATGAATTGGGATCAGATTCAAGGCAAGTGGAAGCAATTCAAGGGTCAAGCTCAACAGAAGTGGGGCGACCTCACCGATGACGACATTGACGTTGTCGATGGCAAGCGAGAAGAGCTAGTCGGCAAAGTGCAAGAGCGCTACGGGATAGTCAAAGATGAAGCAGAGAAACAAGTCAAAGAGTTCGAATCGTCTTGCAATTGCTAATGCTCGTAAATCGTTTACACACACAAACTCCTCGAATCCAAAACAAATTCAAAAGGACACAATGATGATAAACTTTACAATGCCGGCCTTCACGGTCGCCATGATGGTCGCAACTTCGGTATCGATGGTTAACGCGCAAGACCCAGCAACTCAAGCACGAAAGGGTGTTCAGTCCGCAGACGCAGGAAAACTCGACTCGAAAACTTCGGGTTCAAATATTCGCTTCAGTCAGTTAATCGGTGCCAACTTGTAAAACGACGCTGGTGACAGTGTTGGCGAAATCAATGACTTGGTACTCGACAGTCGCACCGGCCGGGTCCGCTACGCAGCGGTCACCTACGGGGGCTTCTTGGGACTCGGAGACAAACTGTTCGCTGTCCCGTTCGAAGCGATCAAGACCAAGGCAGATCGACAAGATGCTGGTGAGTATGTTCTGGTTCTTAACGTGACACAGGCGCAACTGGAAGGTGCACAAGGATTCGACCAGGACAACTGGCCGAACATGGCTGACAAGAATTTTGCGATGGAACTCGACAGGCGTTACGGGGTCGATCGAATGCGAGATCGTAAGCGTGGAAGCGCCGGCAATGACGTTGACGTGGATCGCGATGGCGTTGATGTGAATCGTGATAAGTAGACGAATAGACAAGTAGGCGAATAGACAAGCAGGGTAGGTCAGGGCCGAAGTGGCTTGACCTACCCTACTATTTTGATCGCGTCGGTTTAATAATTCGAATGGCGATGGACAGCAGTTCAACGCCAATTTCAGCGAAGATTACATGTCCTTTGGTCAACCAAGCGGCGGCGAACGCCCAGACCGCGACGCACTCCATCCATACCAGGAAATTCCAAGCGTTGAGCCACTGCTTCCACGCGACTGGAATCAGCACCATTTATCGGACGGATTGGGGAGCGGCATGGCAATCGAGAATGAAGTGCGGTAGCGGACGTCGCCAGTTTGCTTATAAATGAAGTTGCCAAGTGAGGCCTGCCAACGCTGCCAAGCCGGAGCTCCGCTCTCCAGCAACGTCCTTGAAAATCGCAATGTCGACTCGCGATTAACCGGCAGATCGTTAACGAGTCCTTTCCTCACCGACAGAGCATATCGTCGTATCCAGCGTGGAAACCAAACTCGGTCATTCTCCCCGACCTGGGTGGATGCCCCAATTTGCATTTCAAATTTCTCTAAACTCATCTTTCCCCAAACCTCCCAAATTCCGCAAAGCGAGACCGAATTGCGTTACCGAACAAAAAATCCAGCCGCGTAAAACGTCATCAAAAAAGAACTCGTCCTAGAAATAAAACCCATGCGACCGAGAACAAAACAGCGGCGATAAGCTTAAAAGCCCTGTTGCTGCCGAGCGATAATACCCAGCAGCTCTCGAACAATTTCCCAGCGATAATACCCCAATCTTCTTGAGGTGAACAGTAATAGGCTGTATTCTGAGTCAAACAACAGTACCCAACCGGAGTAAACTTAATAGTTACGTCGCTGATGTGAACCTTGCCCGCTAGATTGCTGTCAACACCTTGATGAAAATTGGACGAATCTCTGAGGTGAATGGAAATGACGACTCCCACAAATACTCGCAAGCTCAACATCAAGCTCATCGCTATTGAAATTGGCGACGGGCTCAAATACGACACTTCGGTGAACGAGATCAACCGAATTGGGCAAGCCGTCTTTCCGTTCAAACGAGACACGTTCCCAAATGAATCAATCACATCCCAACGCGCTCGGCTGATTTATGATTGGATATTGTCACTAGCACGCCACCAATGCACTGACTCCGAACGTACCCAGATGCTTTCAACATTTGTGCAGCGGTTGGCTCCCGAAGGCGAATTGCGTCAGCGGATGTTGAAGATTCTCCAAGACAACGGGCTTGACGTTGCCTCGCCAGATGAGGAGTCCCTTAGACGCTTTGACTCTCAAACGTTTCATGCGGAAATCGTTCGGCATTGTCGTCGCCTTTATGGTCAGCGGAACTTTTTCCATGCCGTATTTGAAGCCGCAAAGGTTTACAATAATTCAGTCAAATCGAAGGCGAACAGCACCAAAGATGGCGAATCCTTGATGATGAATGTCTGGGACCCAACGTCGGGCGTGCTCAAGATTACAGCGTGTGAATCCGACACTGACAGGAATGTCCAAGACGGGATCAAGTTCCTCTCCGCCGGACTAATGCGAGCGATCCGGAATCCAACTGCACACGAACCTGCGCTGCATTGGCCGATTGACGAACAAGACGCAACTGATGTACTTGGATTCATTTCATTCCTGCTGCGACAACACGACAAGGCTGTGTACGTTCCGACAACCTGACGCGACGTAAACCAATAAGGCTTTGACATCGCAGAGTGACGATAGGAACGTCGCCGATGTTCAAGGCATTTGTTCAAGAAGCCCGGTTAAGGTCGCAGAGGTGGAGCGTCTCTTTGAGTTTTTAATTTTCAACCGCTCGTTTCAGTCCCA
>JBDNHU010000428.1:0-21625 GCA_041688615.1 Mariniblastus sp.
CCTTGAAGGTCGAACCCCAGGTCCTGGTGCCGCAGGTATCGATCAAAATGCGGCCCGATGCTGCGTCCCGCTTCGGGCTAACCCCGGGTATTATGATGCGATCGGTTGGAATCTTGGTCAACGGCACTCAGGTGGGCGAAATTTTTCAAGATCACAAAAATCTTTGCCGTCGTGGTACGAGGTGAACCCCATCTGTCGGCGGACGTAACCTCACTGCGCGGGTTGATGATCGATACGCCGTCCGGAGCCCAGGTCCCTTTGGAAGATGTTGCCACCATACAAGTCACTCCTGCTCCCAACGAAATTAAACGCGAAGGCGCGTCTCGGCGAATCGACATCACTTGCAATGTCGATGGGCGTGACCTGGGCAGTGTGGCCACGCAAATCGAAGCATCCGTTCTAAAGAATGTAAAATTCCCGACAGGATTTCATCCAGAATTCCTTGGTGAATATGCCGAGGCCAAAGCGTCTCAGCAACGCATCCTGTTCTTGACGATATTCGCGGTAACCGCAATCGTGTTAATCCTCTATGTTGACTTCCAGTCCTGGCGGTTGGTTGGAATCATAACACTCATGCTTCCGCTGGCATTGCTAGGCGGAGTCGTTGGTGTCTGGTTCGCTGGCGGAATCGTTTCACTGGGTTCGTTGGTAGGCTTTGTCACGATCCTGGGCATCGCGGCTAGAAACGGCATCATGCTTCTTAGCCACTACCGGCATCTACAATCCGAAGAAAATGTCCCACTGGGTAGTGAACTATTCCTGCGTGGCGCAGAAGAGCGCCTGGCCCCCATTCTCATGACCGCTTTGACAACAGGCTTGGCACTCGTGCCCTTGATGATCACTGGAAACATATCGGGTCAAGAGATCGAATACCCGATGGCGTTTGTGATTCTTGGAGGACTCGTCACGTCGACTCTGTTAAACCTGTTTATGCTACCGGTCATTTACAGCATCCTACCTGTCAGTCCAGTAAGCCTACCTGCCAGTCCAGCAAGCCTACCTGCCAGTCCAGCAAGCCTACCCAGCGATTCCTGAACGTTCGCTTTCCAAGCTCCGAAATCAAGCGATAGAAATCGAGATGGCAAAATGGCAAAAAAATGCCCGACAACCCTCGCGGAATATATTGACGCCGCACTCATCCAAGGGCAAGCTCACCTTGGGCCACTGTACACAATCTTACACCGCCTTGCCCCTAACGCACAGCAAACCATCAAATGAAATATGCCGTTCTTTATTGAACCTCGCTTTCTGTTTTCTTTTATCGCAGCCCAACAAAGGTCCATCCGGAGTACTAAAAAACGAGATAAATACCGTGTTGCCCTTGCCAATTCCACGCTCGGGACCATTTCGAATCTGCACCACAGATCGATCAGCGTTCTCTGTGATTTGTGGGGACGGGCACAAGAAGGCCGGGATCCTGGCCTGAGCTGCCTCCCAGACAGCGTCCACATTCCAAAAGGATGATGCCTGATTGGGATGTCCCGCAGGGTAGCTATTGACAAACTTATTGATGTCCCGATTCATAACGATTCGATCATCCAAATGTTTTAGCTCTAGGTAGGGAAGAAGATAAACATTCGTCCCAATAAATTGCTGAAATTTGCCTTGAAGTTCGTTCTCTGTCCGCAACAATCGATCTCGGCCAAGACCCGATGGCGGCAAGTTTCGATAAGCCGATTCAAAATCATGAACCGCCAAGGCGTATTGCCGAAGATCGCTTTGGCAGGTCGCCCTTCTGGCTGCTTCGCGTGTTTGTTGCACGGCTGGCAACAGCAAACCAATCAGTACTGCGATAATAAAAATCACTACCAATAGTTCAACCAAGGTAAAGCCTTGATTTCGAATTCTTGTCATAACCGCACCTCCTGGCGGTCGCGGGGCCATTTATCCTATTGACTGGGATGGATCGCAACGTTGTGCCGTGCGCTAAATTTGCCAATGATCGGTTTGCTTCCATTTTCCCGGGGTCAACCGGTACGAACTGGCAAGCACTTCATGCTATAATGGCCAGCAGAAGCTACCCACCTGAAAGTCAAACGCAATGCTCCTGCCCACAAAATACTTGTGCCAGTTTTACATACTGGTGTCTCTATTCGGAATCTTGACACTCGTATCGGGTTCTGCATGTGCGTACGCCAACCCACAGGCGTTTGACCAGACACGGGATTTTGACCAGAAATGGGCTAGCCAACGTGTATCTGATTGGGAAGCCCAAGGCGATTTACGTGCTGCCGCAACCATCAAACCTCAGCCAGCCGCTCGCTTGGTCCCACACCATCTGACGCGGACTTGGGTGCCAGCAGCAAATTTGAGGACTTCGAATGACGATGATGCCAATAGTCCATCGACTCCTAAACTGACTCTCCAGGAACTCAAACGCGTGGGGGCCCTGGCTTCCAGCTACCGCAATTCAACACAACGCCCTGCACCGAACGAAACTCCTACGCCTAAGCTTGATCTGTTCCGAAGTTCCGTTCAGCCGATCCTTCAACGTGTGTGCATCGACTGTCATGGCCCTGATACTCAAGAGGGAAACATTCGCATCGACTCCTTGGACCCAGACCTTCTTAATGGCAACGACACGGATTGGTGGCTAGAGGTTCTGGCTGTCGTTAGCAATGGCGAAATGCCACCCGCAGGCGAGACGGAATTGCCAGACGAAGATCGTACAAGCATCATTGAGTGGTTGTCTATTGAAATTCAGAACGCGTCCACGGTCCGCCGATCTCGGCAAGGGCATTCTTCTTTTCGCCGCATGACAGGCTACGAATACAATTATGCATTGCAAGACTTGCTAGGGCTACGGCACGACTTTGCGAGCGACCTTCCGCCTGAATCCACATCCGAAGATGGCTTTCAAAACAGTTCTGAAAATCTAAGCATGACATCCACTCGCTTGGATTACTACCCAGAACTCGCCCGGTCTGCCCTACAAAACGCCACCGTGCAAGGCAACGCGCCGTCGCCACTTTATTGGCACATCTCTTTGGCAAAGCCGGCGATTCAGCAATGGGAACTGCAAGAAGGGCAATTGACCGAACTTAAGAAACAACAGCACGACACCCCAGAAGTCTTGGCCGCAGCGCTCCAGCAATTGGCGGCCCAATTCAAAACCCGACACCCGGTGACTCATTACAAGCAATTGGAAACAGGCCAAACCGCACCCGTGGCATGGAGTTACCCGGAAGCCCAGTTTGCCTGGAAGCCTGTCACGAACGCGTTAGAACCTCCCGCAATTTCAGACCATGTTGTCATTATCCCGACTCGTCAAAAATTTGTGATTGAACTTGGCGATAAAATTCCAGACAAGGGCACACTGCGAATCCGAATACGTGCTGCGCGTACTTCCACTGACACCAAGCGAATCCCTAGTTTGCAGTTAGAATTTGGTTGGCAAGCCAGTAATGACTCGCAAGCGGCAGTACGCATCAGCCCGCAAGATATTCAGATCGATGCGATCCCTGGTCAACCTAAATTCTATCAGTGGGACATTCCGCTAAGCCAGGTACACCCTCGCAATTCAGTTCGCAACATTTCACAAATGGGCGACCTACCCAGTCCATCGGAATTCTTACGACTGGTCAACAGTTCGCAAACCCAAGGCGATATCCTGATCGATTTCGTAGAGATCACTGCACCGTTCTACGCACAATGGCCTCCCCAATCGCACCGTGACATTTTCTTTGACAGCGACAATCGTTCGAATGAAACAACGTACGCCAAGAAAGTATTGCAAGCGTTCATGCGGCGCGCCTGGCGCAGAAATGTGACCCAGACAGAGCTAGAACAAAAACTGGAGCTCTTGGGTAAGGTTCGCCCGCACTGTGATACCTTCCAAGAGGCAATGGTCGAAGTATTGGCAGCAGTACTCTCGTCGCCACAATTTTTGTACCTCAACGGTTTCCACCAAGTGGCCACATCGGCTCAATCGATCGATGATCCATCTAGCAACCCATCGATTGGCAATTCAACAGACTTTGAATTGGCGACACGACTTTCTATGTTTCTATGGTGCAGCACACCCGACAACCAGCTACTAACCTTGGCATCGCAAGGCCAACTCAGAAACGCCGACGTCCTAAACCAGCAAGTGGATCGAATGCTGGCCGATCCCCGGTCACAACGATTCTCACGACACTTTGTCCGACAATGGCTAGGCATGCAATTGTTAGACTACCTGAAAGTGGATCAAGAGGTTTACCCTCAATTCGATGAGGCTTTGAAAGAAGCATTACAAGAAGAACCTATCGCCTTCTTTCATCAAGTACTGCAACACAATCACAATGTGCTGGACTTTATCCATGCTGACTACACCATGGCCAACGAACGGTTGGCCGGACATTATGGACTGAAGAATGTATGGGGAAATCACTTTCGAAAAGTGACATTGACGCCGCAAGAGATTCGTGGCGGCTTGCTAACCCAAGCGGGACTGCTGGCCATGAATTCCGACGGCAAGGATTCGCATCCATTGAAACGAGGCATTTGGCTATTAAAGTGTTTACTGAATGACCCGCCGCCGCCCCCGCCGCCGGCGGTTCCCATCATCGATTTGGCCGACCCTGAAATTGCCAAATTGACGCTGAAGCAGCGGATTGAAAATCACCGCAATGACGTCGCTTGCATGTCATGTCACGCGAAAATTGATCCTTGGGGAATCGCATTTGAAAACTTCGATGCCGTTGGCGCTTGGCGCACCCAAGTGCAAGGACAGCCTATCGATGCAACCAGCTTGCTTTTCAACAAACAGGAACTCGACGGCATTGATGGACTTAAACGTTTCCTACTCGAAAATCGACAAGATCAATTTGTCCGCTCCTTAGTGCACAAGCTGTCAACCTACGCTTTGGGAAGACCGCTGACCTTTGGAGATCTTTCCAGTGTCGATCAAATTACAGCCGATCTACGCAACCAGGATGACGGACTGGCAACGATGATAAAGTTGATCGTCACTAGCGAATTGTTTGGATCCTGATCGCTTGCCAATGTTTTGATATTCGGCCCAAAGTAGACGATCACTTTTGGGCAATAACCTCCCGACTTGTACCCTTCGCACTTTTGGCCAGATCTACTGGACTTGGACCACCTGAACTTGGACCACCCCAATGAATGCAAACCTTTCTTCACTTGACCGACGACGTTTCCTACGGGGATCAGGCATTGCTCTGGCCCTACCTTTGTTCGGATCCTTGTCTTCATTCGCAGCGTCTGTTGTGCAAGCCACTGCACCTAAACGCTTGGCGTGTTTCTACATGCCCGATGGTGTACCGATGCCTTTATCCGCAGACCCTGCTTATCAAGACTGGGCCTGGTTCCCGCATGGCAACGCCAAGGACTTCACCCTCACCCAATGCTTAGATCCGCTGGAACCACTGCGCGCCCAGATGACCATCTTGTCGGGATTTTCGCATCCATCTGCTCGAAGCATTCACGGGCATTCCAACGCCGATCAATTCCTAACCGGCGCCGCAACTGGGCCCGGCGGCGATTACCAAAATTCAATCTCGCTGGATCAAGAGTTCGCGGCTCATGTTGGCGATCAGACTCGGTTGGCATCGCTGGTGCTTTCCACTGACGGTGGAACCGGTACGCCACGCGGCGCACACACTCTGTCCTTCAACCGTAGCGGCAAAGCCATCCCCGCCCAACACCGACCCAAGCGAATTTTCGACATGCTGTTCGTTAAAAACGACAAAGACGCAGCAAGACGCCTGGCCCTTAGCCAAAGCGCGTTGGACAGCTTGTCCGCCGACGCCCTCTCCTTACGGAAAACACTATCGGGCAGTGATCAAAGAACCTTAGATGAATACTTACAATCCGTTCGTGACACCGAAATCAAAGTCGAGAAGGCGAAACGTTGGATCAATATCCCGCTGCCAAAGGTCGACGTGGACCACTTGCAATTAGACATCACACCCGAGGATCCGCGAACGTACCTGCAAACGATGTTCGAATTGATCTATCTTGCGTTCAAGACCGATTCCACCCGAATCGCCACCTACCAGATTGGCCGTGAAAACGCGATCGGAATTAGCGATTATCTAGCCCGTGCCGTTGGATTCAAGCTTACGCATCAACTGTCACACAACACGGCCGAAACAGGTGGATGGCAGAATTTTGGCACCTACTGCCGATTCCTGAGCGAAGAATTTGGACGATTCGCTGGCAGGTTGAAAGCAACGCCTGAACCCGCTGGGAAAGGCGAAGAATCCATGCTGGACAACACGCTGCTACTCTTTGGATCCGCCTCCAGTGCCTTTCATCTTTCCCGCAACTACCCACTAATCCTGGCTGGTGGAAAGAACATGGGCTTCAAACACGGCCAGTATCTTAACTATGCCGGTGAAAGCCAAGCAGGAGGCGCCTGGACCGGTGGTCGCGAACCCTGGCAAAAAGAAGCCGCCCGAGAAGACCAACCGCTGTCAAATCTATTCCTCACCATGCTTCAGCGCCTGGGCGCCCCCACCCAACAATTCGCCGACAGCACCCAAACCCTATCGGATATCTAAACACCTGCCGGTTTACGGTATTTGAAGGTCAACGTCTAATTGAACCTGTGGAATGCTCAAGCCAAATTTAGCTCGAATCTTCTTTCCACGACTTACGCTCTTTGCCCACGGTCGAACAGTTTCCAACGTGGGTTGCTGCATCTATAATCAATCGACGCACGCTTGAATCTGCCACGAATCAACACTATCCACGTTCACCCTAATCATCGTCACATGCTGCTTGCATGGCATCGATGGGGTTGGCGTTAATACGGTTGGCGTCGATGCTGTTTTGGATGGATTGGCGATATTGGTCTGCGATTTTCACCATCCGGTTTACGTGCTGGTCATCGGCCAGTAGCTGCCTGGCTTGCTGGATTCCCTTAGCCAATCGATCCGCCGATGCTTGGTACTTCTTCTCTTGTGAAAGTTGCGATGCACGCCTCAAGGATTTCGCGACCAAGGCGATGGCGTAGTTTCTGGAAATGGACGTCGCAACACCGTTCGATTCCGACTGCGTGGACGAACATTCTTTCAAACCAACCTCCTGATGGGTCAATGCATCCACGTAGTTCAACGTGACGCCGACTTCCGCTAGACGCACGGGCCCTGTGAGTCGAGCGATCACAACTTGAGTCGCACCGTGGTTCAAATCGTCCAACTGCACAACAAATTGCCTTCCCTGACGTTTAGGTTGATACCCAAAAAACTCCACTTCCCCGCTCGGCTTGCCAAAATCAAGTGCCAAAATCACCTGACTAGCCGCTGGCGCAAGAAGGCTATCCACTTCCTCGACAAAGATTTTTTGAATATCCTCCGCATCAGCGACATAATGCATCGGGCCCAATCCGGCATCTGAAATCTGTCGCAGTAATCCATAATTGAAGTCCACGCCCAGTCCGATTGTCATCAACGAGATACCTTTGGCGTTACAACGGGTCGACTGTTCGGCAATTTCTTCCGACTCCGTGACGCCAACGTTCGCATTCCCGTCAGTCAAAAAGATCACTCGATTGGTACGCTGCGGGTCGTAATGCTGCAACGCCGTCTTGTAACCTAACATCAAGCCCGCGTACAAATTGGTTCCACCGTAGTCCGCCTCTAACGAATCCACAACCTTGGCAATCTTTTCCACACTGTTTTTTTGCCCGGCCGCCAAGTCCACTTTCGCATCGTTACCAAAACCGACAATCGACAACCGGTCACATTCACGGAACTGTTCGGCAAACAGTCGCAACGCGTCACGAACTTTCGAAATCCGATCACCGCCCATCGAACCACTGCGATCGATTACTAAAACCACATTTAGCGGAACCCTCTTGCTGGGGTCCATCGCTCGGGGAGTGGTCACTCCGATTTGGAAAACGGTTTTTCCTTGCTCAGTGCGCATTTGTTGTAAATCCAAATGCACTCGCTGACCAGCCTTTGGCAACGGCAAATCATGTCGATGATAATTGATCAATTCTTCAACTCGAAACAACTCGGGCGACGGCATCAAATACATGCCATTGATGTCCGTATTCGCGGCCGCCCTTGCTAGACTGTAGGATGCCGATGACACCCCACCTTGCCCCACAACCACCGTAGGCGCGGCCAGCATAACAATCGTCAGAAAAAAAATCAGGTTACGCAACATCAAATATCACTCCGCTGGAAGTTAACAACTGGACATTAAAGAAGGCGGTCTGGGAATCGCTGGGAATCGCGAACAAAGTCGGCACCTTTGCGATTGGACCAAACCCATTTGGGCGCCACGTTGCGAAATCAAATGGGCAACACCCAAGCGAAACCACATTGGCATCATCCAATCAAAACCGATGCGACCTGGGCAACGCTTGCTGTCGAAAATTCGACCTCCAAGGGCGTAGCTTTTTGTTCGGCCAAACAGCCTAGGCCTAATCTTGATCACCTAATCTTGATCACCTACTCTTGGTCACCGGATCGCACCAGCTCAAAATTCGCTCGCGCTTGCTCCAAGTGCTGCTCCAGCATAGTAATGCGTTGCTTGACTTGCGACTGCGTGGCTTTTACCGCATGCAGTTCTTGTTCAGCCATTCGGCTGCTATCAACCATGCGACGCGTCGCTTCGAACGATTCCAACAACGCATTCGTTTTCTCTAAACGAGCTTCTTTTTCGGCGGTATCCAGCGAGATCGCTAACATTTCAGGCCCCAGCTGCGCTTGATTCCGTGCCTGCGTCGCCTGGGCAATCTGTAGTTCGACATTCAGTACTTTCAGTTCGATTTCGATCACTGAACCTTGCGAAGCCTCTCCACTGGCCACCCTGTCTTTGGCCAACTCTAAGTTGCGATTATTTAGCATTAGCATTTTCCTGAGCGAATCAAATGTCAAATCTGATGCGGTCGCGATGGTTGTCTTTTGATATTCGATCATTGCAGCGCGTCGGGCTTTCAAACCGGCAAGGTCAATCATCAAGTCGACTCGTTGCGTTTGCAGCACCTTCATTATTTCAGGGAACGACTCCGCCGATACGCCACTATCGCTTTGCTTCTCTTGCATGGCCAGGCGTTGAGCCTCTAACTCCCTAACTTTGGCTTCCAGGTCTTGCTTGACGGAAAACTCTCGTTCAAGCTGCTTTTCCATCAGCGTGATTCCACTCCACAAAAGTTGGGCTTCCGCTGTCGGTCCGATTGTTGCCGCTGGAGCAACACTCTGGGCCACCAGTGGGCGTTCACCAGCACCCACCCACACCAGAATGGCGACCCAAACAACTGCGAAACCTATCCTGTTTTTTTTGCAACTTCTCATGGGGTCTCTCTTTATTAAATCCAGACTCACGCCTGCCTCTGCAACAGCCAACGCTGGCGATCACCGTTCGGGCAAACCTAAAAACTTTTATGCCGCGCCAAAAACTGTTGCGCAATTTCTGCACCCCGACTATCGGGATACAAATCCATGACCTCCACCATTTTCTTGGCCACCAGATCCGCCGAACCACCCAACGGAATCGAAGTCTGATCTGACAAGGCGATAATCATTGACGAAGTTTGCGTTGCATCGATTTGGCACAACGCCTGACGGTTCAGCGCATCAATCTGTTTTCGCAACCGCTCGACTTCTAACTGCTGTAAAACCAAAGAAATTTGATCCAAATTGGCTTCAATCGCCACCAACTCGGCTGAATCGACAGTCGGCAATGGGATCACCCGGGCTTGGTCTGAAGCACGACCTATTTGATCCGCTTCACTGGTATTTTCAAGCGTCTTTGCCAAACGCTGTTCGTTTTCATCGGGCAGAAATCGGACGGCAACCCCTATAACAATCAGTACACTGGCAGCCAAAACAACCCAAATACGCCAGTGACTTGGTCTACGCGTAATGGCTTGCGCCGAGCCAGGAAAAGTACGCCGCAATTCAACGTCCGCTAGTTCAACGTCCGCTAGTTCAACTAGTGGCCGATCAGGGATTCCCTTTAAATGGTCTTTCAACTGGGTAGGGACTTCCACTTCACGCAACCATTGATCCAACTGCTGATCGCTCACATTATTTTTTGGTTCCATCGTTTCTCTCGCTTACCTTGGCCCCGAATTCATCACTCTGTAATATTTCTTTAAGCTTTTGCCTGCCACGATGCAGTCGCGACAATACGGTGCCACGCGGTATATTCAACGAACTAGCAGCTTCTTCGACACTTAGCCCTTCCATTGCCACCAACAGCAATGGCAGTTTGTGCATTTCGGGTAACTGCTGCATAGCGGCTTGAACCCGATCTACCACCTGATTGGGACGACTTTGGTTTGGGCTAGGCAATGCATCCAAATCGCTGACCCGCTCCCCAAATTTTCCTTCACGTCGAAGTAGTTTGGTGTACTGAAACCTGAGAATCGAAAACAGCCAAGAACGCATTCGTGAAACATCGTGTAGGGAATCCACCCCCAGCCAGGCATTCAAATAGGTCTCTTGCACCAATTCGCCAGCCAAAGTGGCATTGCCCGTCAACCGAAACGCCACCCGATACAACGAATCTGCGCATGTATCCACACAGGCTTCGAAGTGTTCACGATTTTGTTTCGGATCTGCCATCGATAGACTCTGACCTGGGTTTACCTAGGAAGTACCACAATCGCGGCCGCTGATTCCATAATTTTCAAAAATACATGACCGATCAGACACCTCAATCACGGATGGGCCCAAAGTGCGAAGTATCCGCAGCTTATTGTTTAGGCGACTGAAGTGACAGAGTCAGGATCCCTCAAGCAAGCCCGCCATAAATGCAAGCAGAGTCCGGAAAAACTGGCCAATATCAAGAAGCAAGTAAAGTGGCTTAATTTACTTGTCGCTGCAAATTCAAGGCGTTTCACTCACCAACGTTACAGCTTCAGCCAACCTATTGAGGCAATTCTCAATCCATTTGGGTTTTTGACGGTTCCAGTTGCCAGACTTTTATTGGAAGCAATGATAGGGACCAACCCATTCTCGTGGGTGCCTGCCCCCTCTTTTTGGTTGCGTGCGGCACTGGGAATCTCCCACTAACTGGGCAGGAACTGGAAATGTCCCAATCGGTAAAAAAGATAAACCTTCCCGAAACACCGTCCCTGAACACGTCTGCTCTTAGTTCACAATTCAGAGGGTCGTGGCCGCTGGGAATTTCAACGCAGAATCAGACTTGTTGATCCAGTTTACGCTAGTGAACGATTCGGAGCAAATATTTGAATCGATCAAGCACGACCCGCAGGTACTTAGACATCGTTCAAAATTGACGAACGAAAACTGGCATCCGCTCTTACCCCGTACTTTTTATTTCCGAACAAACACTCGTCCGCCGGTGGCCACAACGTTGGAGACAGGTGTGGAAACACTTCGAATGAAATTTCATTGGTTTGCCTTTAACGAAGAACTTGACGAAAGTTTTTTTTGACGGAACGCATCTCAAAAGTCGCGAATCGGTTTTAGACTGGGCCGTGCCTGAAAAGCCGGCAAAACGACACTGATTGATCGAAAACAAATAGCAAAGATCGATAGCATCAAGCCCAGTACCCGGTGAATTTTTCACCTATCGTCAAAAACACGGACCTACAATTCCTTTAGGTACCAGCAGTCGCATTGGTTGTGACCGGTGGTGCCTAGAGATTTTTTCAAGGGCACAAATCCATTCTTTTCGTACAGCGATTTGGCCTGTGCCATGCGATGTAGCGTCTCTATGTAACACTGCGTGTAGCCTCGCTTTTTTGCCTCGTCTAGCAATACCGCTAGTAGTCGGCGCCCGAGCCCGAACCCTCGTGCCCTTGGCAAGAAGAACATCTTTCGCAGTTCACATGTCCCTGCGTCGCCGCCTTGCAACGGAGCAATGCCACCGCAACCTACGACTTTTTCCTGCTGCAAGTTTTTGTCTTGATGCGTGATTACGTAGTAGGCGTGTCGCTTGCCGCGATAGCTACCATGCATGTTGTCGATTTCTGGATCGACAATGCTGTAGCCTTCCCCAACGGCTTGAAATTCCGTCAGCACCTGACGGAGCAATTTCGCCGTGGGTGCATTGTCTGGTTTCTGGATCTGGCGAATCTGGTAACCTGCTTGAATACGACCCTTGGCCAAAGCATTGGAATACATACGTAAACCTTCAATCACAACCTGCTGCTGCTGCGGGTCAAGGTGCTGCAATGCTTGCGATACTTGCTTGTCCGCCAGATCGGTAGTGCCTTGAAGCACCTTTCGGCCCTTCGCGGTCAAACTGAAAAGTTTCTGCCGTTGATCGCTGGCCACGCTGGCTGATCGGACCAAGCCCTGCTCCACCAACTTCTTCACCGTGCGACTGGTGTTGGATTTGTCTAACAATAATTTCTCCGCCAAATCCAACAAATTCAGGCCATTATGAATCGATAATTCAAACATGATATGACACTGTTGAAAAGTGTACCCCGACCCCAAGTACACGCCTTTGACAATGTCTAATTCCCGCACCAATTGCCGTGAATGCTGCCGAATCTGTTGAATTGTTGATGTTTGATTGCTCATAGCTTTGATCTTAATTTAATTTGTTGTCATTGACAACTAAAATTCACCGCGTACAGTAAAGAACGTCGTTACTAGCCAGGAGATCGTGCCCTGTGGCTTGGCTCCGTCAAGATTATACGAGGAATCACCGATGATCCGAACTGTCCTTTGGATATTTTGCCTTTCTATCATTTTCCCAGCACCACCGGCGTTCGCTTGGCAGGAGGCCAAGACAACCACCTGGGAAGGAACCCTGGATGCAGGCGGGACCAAGCTTCGACTTGAAGTGGATGTTATTGACAACGCGGGAAAGCTAACCGGCGAACTTCGCAGCCTAGACCAAGGGAATGCCAAGTTAAAGGCAACCGAAGTGAAACAAGATGCCACGCAGCTCAGTTTTTCGGTTTCCCAAGCCGGGGTTAAGTTTCAGGGAACGCTTGATGCCAACGGCCTTGTGGCCCAGGGGATCTTTGCCCAAGGTGGCGCTAAGACCCCATTGACGCTGACTAAAGTTGACAAAGCGTCCGCGGCAAAAGCGCCCCAAGAGACGTTAAAAGAGGCCTGGGTTGGAAAAGTGGATATGGGCATAATGGAACCCGTCATGCAGTTTCGAATTGTGACTTTGGAGTCGGGTGAAACTCAGGCTCGTTTCGATAGTGTGACCGAAGGCCGAACGGGCTTCCACGGATCATGGTCAATCCAAGACGGTTCCCTGAAGTTCGACGTCCCACAAATCAAGCTAAGTTACGAAGGCAAATTGAACGAAGCTGGCGACATTGCCGAGGGCACCTGGAGCCAGGGCGGACGTGCATTACCACTAACACTCAAGCGACAAGCGACAGAATATTCTTCGGAAAATGTTTGGGCCAAACGTCCGCAACGACCGATCGGCCCATTCCCCTACGATGCTCAGGAGGTGACGTTTGAAAACGTGGTCGACAATGTAACGTTATCTGGCACTTTAACGATTCCTCGGAAGCTTGGACGTCATCCTGCCGTGATTTTAATCAGCGGTTCAGGTCCTCAAGATCGAGACGAATCGTTAATGGAACACAAACCGTTCTTGGTGCTTGCAGACTATTTGACTCGCCAAGGCATTGCGGTTCTGCGTTATGACGATCGAGGCTTTGGGCAATCTTCTGGTGATTTCGGGTCGGCAACCACCGAAGATTTCGCGCGAGATGCTTCGGCGGCCGTAGAATTTCTAAAAACTCACGAACAAATCAATACCAGTGAGATTGGTTTGGCAGGCCACAGCGAAGGTGGGCTGATTGCACCCATGGTGGTGGGGCTTCGCCAGGACGTGGCATTTGTGGTGTTACTGGCCGCGACCGGTGTCGACGGTGCAACTATTTCCAAATCCCAATCCGAAGCCATGTTGCGTGCCGCTGGCATCAGTGAAGAAGAACTGAAGATTGCGCTTTCGGTCAACCGCGCCGTTGTCGACATCGCCAGCCAAGCGGGCCCGGACGAAGATTTTACCGACAAGGTTATGCTGGCTATCGAAGAAATCGTCCAAAAGCTGCCCGAGGCGGATCGTGAAGAAGGTGGCAAGAATCTGCGCCTAGGAATTAAGGGAGAACTCGAACGACTGCAGAGCAATTGGACGCGATTCTTCTTGCAGTACGATCCTGGACCAGCCCTGGCCAATATCAAGTGCCCCGTCTTCGCAATCATCGGTGCGAAGGACACTCAGGTCCTTCCCAATCTAAATATGCCCGAAATAGAGAAGGCCCTAAACGAAGCGGGGAACAAAGATTTTGAAATCGTAGTCATGGACGACCTGAACCATCTATTCCAAAAATGCGAGAACGGCGGGATGGGCGAATACATCACTATCCCAGAAACCTTCAACGCTCGGGCGATGGACAAGATTGGCGATTGGATCATCAAGCACACAACAATCTTGAAGTGAACCCAAATCTTGAAGTGAACCCAAATCTTAGGTAAGCCCGACTTAACTGGGAAACCAACCCCCTAGTGAAATCGCGGTAGACTTGGATTCTTACGTCCACAAGTCGGAAATTACTCCGTTGCTGTCAGCGAAGGAATCGATGTCCAACCCCATCAACTGCGCCAGCGTTAACCACAGATTAGAATTTAACGTGCCGCTTTTCAATTTGACAAAGCGGCCTTGTTTGATCTGTCCTTGCCCGCGGCCCGCCACAATCATTGGCAAATCAAAGTATTGATGCGTGGCACCATCTCCAAGTCCCGCACCGTAGGCGATCAACGAATTGTCCAACATCGTGGTACCATCGATTTCCTTGATCGCTTTCATCCGTCCAATCAAATACGCATACTGCTTCATGTGAAAGTCATCGATCTTTTGCAAGTCTTTGTAGCCATCGCCTTTTTGATTGTGCGTCATGTTGTGATGTTGCACCGGTTGGTCGAAAACACCTTCGTACATCAAGGTCGCATCCCAACGCTCGGGGCCCAACATAAATGTGCAAACGTTGGTAATCCCCATTTGAAACGCCAACAGCATCAGGTCCATCTGCAAGCGAATGTACTCACCTCGGGGCAGCACCTGATTCTTGGGAATTTCGACATCGACATCGGTCAACATCTTATCCATCTTCTGGATTCGGACTTCAATATTTCGAATCATGTCCATAAATTCAGACATTGTCGCCTGATCGTCGCGACCCAATTTTCTATGCAACGATCTTGCGTCGGCTAAGACCAAGTCGGTCACATCTGCGACATGCTCTCGGTAACTATCTCGCAGAAATAATCGGTCGTACAACTTCTGTGGCTCGCGAATGGAAGGGGCAATTTTCCCCGTGCCGTACCACGAAATATTGTCAAACTCAATCGGCTCTTTCGGCGCTGTATAGCCATTACAACTAATTTCCAAAGTGTTAAAAATCGTCGACGCTCCGACAGCATCCCCGATCACCTGGTCCAGTGTTCGCCCGTTTGGATGTGAAATCCCTTTCCGTTGGGCCTGCTCAGGCGATAGACTGGTCAAGTAGCACGAGGCACCCTGAGCATGAACGTCCTGCCCATTTTTGTACGTTCGATCCAAACCGGTGATCAACGTAATGTCGTCAGTGTGTTGAGCCAATGGTTGCAGACTTTGAGTCAATTCCAACGGATAGATGCC
The DNA here is from genome assembly GCA_041688615.1 of Mariniblastus sp. Taxonomy (GTDB): domain Bacteria; phylum Planctomycetota; class Planctomycetia; order Pirellulales; family Pirellulaceae; genus M30B19. Next base: position 15,556 of record JBDNHU010000428.1, read on the forward strand.
CGGTTGGTTCTTCAGTCGATCTTGCTTCTTGATTTGATCGGCGTCAAAACCGCCAATCAAGTCTGGCAATTCGCTTTTTTCCTCTCCAGGAAAAAAACACCGCCGCACCACACCGTTGGGCATGTAAATAATCACCATCTTCTTGCTGGGCTTGACCAGCAATGTCCCCACAGGGCCGCCAGAAAATGAGAAAGCCGTAGAAGCAGCAAGAGACGCAAGCGCGGGCAAGGCCAGCAATGCACCATTGGCTCGCAAGAAGTTGCGGCGTGAAAGGCTCATGGGGGGCTCCGTAATTTCCGAAAGGTGGGCAATGCTTGACGGCTAACGTCAAGTCTATGATATATACTGGGCTTGGGCTGCGTTAAATACACACAGTAGCTGGCAAACACAGGAACTGGCAAACACAGGAACTGGCAAACACAGGAACTGGCAAACACGGTAGCTGGCAAACACACGGTCCTGCAGCCACGTGCGGCAACCACTGTATTAGATTTTGCCTTGCCCACGGTAGGCAGGTTTATGCCTGCCAAAAGGATTCAACAAAACCTGTTCCCAGAACGCACTTTTTGCAAACCCCACATCCTTCAACTGAGGAATTGGTCTCCAAACAACGCTCGGATTCAAAAGTAGCAAAAGACGCAAGCTCTCGGGTCTGCGACCACAGACAGCTAAACCCGTCAATTCTTTGCGAACGATTCACAACCTTATCATAAGTGAAAGTATAGGTGAAATCTGTAACCGACGCACTTTGCTAATTTCAAAGAAACCCCTTGCACCTACCCGGTCGTGATTTCCACCCTCCCCATTTTCTTGCCTGAAGTTCCCGTTCCTTGCTGGAATTTCGCGGCATACCGTTCTTCAACCCAAGCTGACTGCCACGGACCCACACCAATGCGGCGTGGTTTGAACCCCATTCAGGCAATCGTCACTCGCCCCAGTCTACAGCCAGAATCACCAAGAGAACCGACTCAACCACGAATCGTTGAACCGCCCTGGTCCTCATCTTCACTTAAGCTGGACAACCTGTTTGTTATGAATAAGAAACTACTGCTTTCCAGTTGGGCCCTGCTACTGATTGGCTTGGCTTGGGTTGTGCAACTTCGCACCGCCCACAAGGCTAACCGTTTGACGGTACCTGCCACGCCTACCCAGAATGACGCCCAGTCTCACTTTGACAAATTCCAGCAGATCTTAAAGCCGCTTCTGACCCAGAAATGCGTGAAGTGCCACGGCGAAGAAGAAACTAACGCTGACATTGATTTTCGATCGATCGGATCAGCGGAACAATTAATTGCACAGCCTGAATTGCTACAACAAATCTTGGATGCCATTGATACCGGTTCGATGCCCCCTGATGGTGAAGATCCGTTAAGCCAGGGCCAGCGAAATGAATCTGTTTCCCTGCTCAATACGCTGTTGCGCCGAGCCAGTCTAGCGACTGTACCCACAACCCCGCTTTTGCGACGACTCAATCGTTTTCAATATAACAACACGTTGCGCGATCTATTCCAATTGGATCGAGACGTGTTTTCATTGCCCGAAAAATTGATGACTCGGTATGACAACTATTTAAGTCGCCTGGCCACATCAACGAATCCTTCAATGCCCGCAACCGTCAATGTCGCCTCCCACGCACTGAGCCCGCTTCCTGGCCTTGCCCATGTCCAACCGTTTCCCAAAGACCTGCGAGCGGAACACGGTTACGACAATCAGGCCGATCAACTGAACTTGTCGCCTCTACTACTGGATGCTTTTCTGCGCATGAGTGTCTCGATTGTTGAAAGCCCCGACTTCAACCCGGACTCGGTTGGCATTTGGCAGACCTTCTTTGCCGCCCCACCGGGTGCCGAGAACTTGAATACGGATGATCGAAATGACAAAATCAAAGAGCGCCTAGCTAGGTTTCTACGCCTGGCATTTCGCGGACCTGTGGATGAACAGATCGTCCAGCGCTACACCCGTTATACTGTGGCCAAGATGGACCAAGGCTTGCCGTTTACGCAAGCGATGAAAAAAGTTGCCTCGGCCATACTTTCATCCCCCCTTTTTCTCTACCGCACCACTTCGACCAATCCTGAGGAACAACAATTTGAACTGGCGTCACGACTTTCCTATTTTCTGTGGGGCAGTTGCCCTGACGACCAACTTCTATCTCTGGCACAAAACGGTCAACTTTCGGATCCACAAATCCTAAATCAAACCATCGATCGAATGCTGGTTAACCCCAAGATCGAACGCTTTCTAGATTCCTTTCCCACGCAGTGGATGCAATTGGAAAATGTTTTAGCGGCAACGCCCGATCCCAGCATCGACAAGTATTTTCAATTGGATCCACAAGCGCCTGCCAGTCTACAAATGGTGCTTCAGCCGCTCCTGCTTTTTGATACCGTTTTTGTGGAAGATCGTCCCATCACGGACTTAATCGCACCCAACTTTAGCTATCAAAGTGATTTTTTGAAAGCTTGGTACACCAGCCAACTGGCGCCTGCCCCAGTGAACGTCCCAGAAATCGAGGCGGAAAATCAACGCCTTGAACAGCAACGCCAAACGTTACAAGGGAAGATCACTTCCGCCAAGGAAAAACTGGCGGAACTTCTAGCTCCCGTTCGCGCACAAGTGCTTGAGGCCCTGACCCAGCAGAACATCCAGACACCGCCCGCGGACTTACGCCCCTTCGCTGCTTGGGACTTCAACGGAAACCTGAAGGACTTAATTGGCGATCTTGACCTAACCGCCAACGGGAAGATCAAATTTCAAGACGGGATGGTGGTTCTGGACCAGGCCTATCTATTAAGCTCGCCTCTGCCGATCGATTTTCGCGAAAAGTCGTTTGAAATCTGGTTTGAATTGCATGATTTAGATCAACATGGCGGCGGTCTGATGGGCCTGGTTCACCAAGACCATCCCTTCGACACAATTGTCCTTGGTGAACGAAAAAATCGACACTGGATTTCGGGCAGCAATGGATTCGTCCGCACAGAAGACTTTCAAGATTCCGTGGAAGAAAACCAAACGCATAAACTGCTGCACCTAGTTATGGTTTATGCAGATGACGGAACCACAACCTTGTACCGCAACGGGCAACCCTATGGGAAACCCTTCCAGGCAAATCCTGCAACATTTAAAGGCGATCTTACCCGAGTCATTTTCGGACTTCGGCACCTACCCGCGGCGGACGGTCGCTTTCTTTCGGTGAACATCGACCAAGCACGACTGTACAACCGAGCGTTAACGCCCGCCCAAGTGAACATCGCAGCCCAAGGGCCTAATCCATTAATTTCCCCAGCAGAATTGGTCGCATACCTTACACCTCAGCAAGTGGTTCAAAACCAGGCATTGGAAGCCGATATCTTAGAGAATCAGGAGGCGTTGCAGAAGGTTCCCGCGAATATTGATGTCCCGCAACGACAGCAGCAAGCATTGCAACAATTTGAAGACAATTTGCGGAAACAGCTTCGCTCTCGCGAATTTCAACGTATCGCCAACACAGACCCTCGCTACGGAGGCATCATCACCAACGCAGCCGTTCTAAGCATGACGTCGGGCCCTAAACGGACACACCCAGTCGCCCGCGGCGTCTGGGTCATCGAAGTCATCTTTAACGACCCGCCGCTACCGCCGCCCAACGATGTGCCGCCCCTAGATGAAGAATCAGCCGACAAAGACCTAACCATCCGCGAACAATTTGCAGCCCATCGAGAAAATCCCTCGTGCGCCGGTTGCCACACCAAACTAGATCCGTTGGGTTTTGCCTTAGAAAATTTTGACATCACCGGACGCTGGCGAGACCAATACGCGAACGGACGCCAAGTCGACCCCAGCGGAACGTTATTAAGAAAAATTGATTTCCAAGATGTCAGACAATTTAAAGATTCGTTGGTCGAACAAAAACGCTATTTCGCCAAGGCTTTCACCCAGCACTTGCTGCGATTCTCTTTGGCGCGAGAATTAGCACTCCAAGACAACCTGTCCGTCAACGCAATTCTTGAACAAACCCAAGCCGATCAATTTCGATTGCAGTCACTGATCCACGCTGTGGTGACCAGCGATGCCTTTCTTGAGTAGCAAACCGCCACTGGCGTCCGGCTTTGAATACCTCCGTTTCCTCCGTTTCCTCCGTTCGCTACTGTTCAAACATACGGCAAATCCACTGAACAGATGGACATAGAAAAAACGGCGAATGGCAGACCGAGACGAATTGGGTCTGATGCGACAAGGCTGACGGTTGCTTGGTCAAATCGTTCTCGTACCCAGTCTGCATGGCGGTCGTTTCTCTGTGCATAGGCCACTTACGGCAGACTCGACCTTGGTTGCCGCAAAGACAGCTCACACAAGATTAAATGGAGGCCCAGCAAGCGTCGAACGTTCGATTGAAAAGCTGTACAGAGATCTTCGGAAATAAGTGGCCTGAATGAAGAAGCGAATTATGGTTTTTCGAATACTTCTTTACCCGAACGGGTTGCCATGGCCGGTAAGATGTCATCGGCATCATAGCTGGTGAAAGTGACACTGCCATCTGCATAACAAAAGTTTGCGCCGCCTGGGTGCAGCGAATAGAAATGTAAACTATCGCATTGTTCAAATTCGTCCCCGACTTGAAAATGATATGGACCCAAATCACAACCACTATTATTCCGATGACCCAGATCCGTTTCGCGAACGCCCATCAAGGAATCTAAACTACTGGAACCGTCTTGACCTTCGCCCGTGTACCACCAACCGAACCACCGATCACGGCTGGGCGGGCGTTCACCGATCAAGAGCGTATTGGACAACCCATCGCGTATCTCCGCCACTCGAACTTTGCCGCCACCATACAGGACCCCATCCCGCGAATCCCAGCGGATGCCATTAACACCCAGGTAAGTGGTCATCGCGGCGCCACGCAATCCAGGGAAATAGCCAAGCGGTAGTCCATTGGGATTGCTAGGACAAACAAACTGGGGCATCACTTGACTGAAACCGATATGGGGAGGATTCGAAAACGGGTTGTTGGATATTGCATAGGCCGCGACGGATTGATCATAGATTGCCTGCTGTTCCAGGTAGGGCAACAACGAAGCCAACCAAGTTGATTTTGGTCTTGCTGAGTTGGGTCGGGTATCGTAGCCAATGGGAAACGCTTTCTTAGCGCTTTCATAATTCAAAGCCGCTAATCCAAGTTGCCGCATCTGGTTTTTACATTGAACGTTTCGTGCGGCTTCTCGAGCCATCTGCACGGCAGGCAGCAGAAGCCCCATCAATATCGATATGATCCCAATAACGACCAACAATTCGACAAGCGTAAAGCCGCGTTTCCGGTGAAAAATTGGTTCAAATAGTTGATCAGACATTCTTCCATCTTTCAAATTGAAGTGTTTTCAAAATACTAGACCGGCTGATCCAGCAACCAATATTCTGCTTGAACCGCGGCGACCGTGTGAATCGCATTGATCACCTTTTCCACCACTGCGTCCGCGGCTTCGGGTGGCAAAGTCCGCTTCAGTCCATTCAACCGATTCTTTTCGATCGACCCGGCTGGCAACGATGTTGAGCGGGAGCGGAGGACAAGACCAATGGCCACCATCACGGCTCCACCGATCGTTAGCACCAACCAAAAATAAAAGGTGCCTCTAGGTTTTTTGGGAAGTACAGGTTCCGGAAACCCCCAATTTGACCAAAATTTGGGCGCCTCCACCACCCGGATCCGCGAATACATAAGATGACATGGTCAGCAGTCCTACTGCCATTCTTACGATCATAGTCCAGCGAGCTTGTGGTCCGAAGATTAACGTCAACTTCATCGCCCTTAAGCTTAAAGTTGCCCAATCTGTACCAAGAAATAAGCCCGTACCAAGAAATAAGCCCGTACCAAGACACCAGTCGGCGATAGGCTAGGAAACATGGCTGTGCCCGTAATTGCAGCACTAGCTTCTGTAAATATAGGTGAAGCAAGCTCCGTCGAAATCGAATCATTTGCTGAACAGCCAGCAACCTGGCTGAAACTTTACGCGGAACATTGATCACGCCGCCATTGAAACCTCGCACCGACACCCGCACCGACACCCGCACCAACACCCGCACCAACACC
>JBDNHU010000429.1:0-6074 GCA_041688615.1 Mariniblastus sp.
GAAAGCCGAGTCAGTCAAATCCTGAAGAGCATCATCAACAGTCGGGATCGCTTCTTCGAGTACCTGCGTTTTCTACTTGCGGACGACTTAAACAAAGATCCGGTTGGCGCTGACCCCGGCGAAAAGCGAGGCGACTCAAACGGTGAAGATGGGAGTATCTGGGATACTTCCACGCCGATCGTTTTCAAGTCCCAATTGATATCCGTCCATTTCAAGTTCGTCAGTTCCGATGGACATCGCAAACCACCAAAGCGAGCGAGCGCGATGGCACAGCAGGCATTTGCGAGAATCCCTACCGGGAATTATTCCATGGATTGAACATTCAGCTTTGCAAGATCGACCGGACTGCCGCCTCGGCCGATCCGATTCACCCGATTTCAACCGAAGCCTTGGAAAAATCGTACCCGCTGAGGGACGAACGACACTGGCGAATTGAGTTCGCACTGAGGGCTGATAAGCATGAGACTCGACTTGTAGACGACAAAGAATCCATTCAAATTGGCATCTTTGGACTCGGCGTCTTTAGAATTCGGCGTCCTAATCAAAGAAGCTGAAAGACATCATGGGAACATCGCTGCAAGCATTCTTGAAGATTCAAAACTGAACACGACGAAACGGCAAGGCGTCCAAGATAGTCTTCTAGTCATGAAACTGAGCTGCACTAGGACTCAGACTCGCTGGATTGGCAGCACTGTCCAGCGTTTGCAGAAGCATTTGGGTAGCAAAGCTTCCGCTAGACGCTTCTATGCCTCGATGAGTGTTTCGGTTCACGCATTTTACAAGTGGCTGCGCAAAATACCGGGCAATTTGGCTACCGCTTTTATGCTCTCGAAGACGATTAAGGAATATCCACTTTTTCGTTCTCGCCAAACTCATTTTCAGGGCGAGCTTCCAAAACCAGAGCCTTCGTCAAATTGTACAAGTTCACAAATGCGCCCTGCGGAGCATCCCAATACTCGGCATCGGTAGGTTGAACCCTGATCATTGTCAGCTTCGGGTCTGATTTACCTTCGGGGAACCAAAGCTTGGCTGCCAGAGTCCATACTTCATCTAACTTGGCACTATCGTTCGTAATCGTTGCAATTCCTGAAACCGATACATAGGTTTGCTGGCTGGGATTGGCAAAGCTAACATTGACTTTCGACTCGTCTGCAATTTCCAACAGTTTGGTAGAACCTTTGTCCGTAAGAAACCAAAGACATTGGTCACTCTCGATAATTTGAGTTGACATTGGCCGACTACGCAAAGATCCGTCGGCCGTTTGCGTTACGAACATTCCGAAGTCGATATTCTTGATGATCTGAAAAAGCTTACTGAGTTGCTGTTTAGGTTTCGTTTGATCTTCCATTGTTCTCTACCTTTAGAAAAGCTGCTGTTGAAATAGGTTCTGTTGACTAAATATGGGCCATTCCCAAGCTAAGCCAGCGACTTGGAAATTGTCCCGAAACAACTTCCCGAATTGACAAGCAGCACAAGCCACAAGCCCTCCAGTTTTGAAGCACCAGACGACTTGCGATGTTCCGCTAAACCCATACCTTATTTAAGGACGTCCCCTAACTCAACACAAGTTTCCCTCGGACATGGTGATCTTCGCTAATTTCGTGAGCGCGAGCAACTTCAGCAAGTGGATACGTCTGGAAGATTGTCGGCAACATCAATTCGTCTTCCGCTGCATAGCGGAGCGTATTCAAATCGACCTGCTTAGGTCGGGCCCAAACGATTCGGCATTTCCGACCGAACCACGAAGTTGCACGGAAAATAAAGCTTGCCACAGAAGGCACCGTCGTGATGTAAACTCCTCCGGGCTTCATAATTCTACGACATTTCCAGTACGAGCTTTTGGCAACTGCGTCTAGAATGATGTCGTACTTAATATTCTGTTTTGTGAAGTCTGCAACGGCATAGTCAATGACGGTTTCGGCTCCCAATCCCCTTACGAAATCGATATTCGAATCGCTACAAACCCCCGCAACGTTAGCTCCGAATCCGACTGCTAACTGAATGGCAAAGTGCCCGACACCTCCAGAAGCTCCGTTGATTAGAACCTGATCCCCCGACCTAATACCGCCCAAGTCACGTAGCGACTGCAATGCCGTGGTTGCCGCCAATGGAATCGCTGCGGCTTCGGTGTGCGAAAGGTTCTTGGGTTTGTGAACAACTACATCCGCTCTCACCGCAATGTATTCAGCATATCCGCCACCGTGCTGGTTATCAGAAAAGCTAAACACTTCGTCACCGATTGCGAGTCGCCCAGTGCCTACATTGTCACCGATTGCGGCAATTTCTCCGGACACGTCGTAACCGAGAGCCAATGGAAACTTGGCGGGTAGAATCGTTTTGAGTTGACCTTGGCGGATACGGTAGTCAATTGGATTAACCGAGGCGGCATGAATTTTAATCAAGACCTGATCGGGTTGAAGTTTTGGGAGATTAATCTGTTCGGTTTGAAATACTTTTGGCTGGCCATATTCATGAATGGTTGCAGCCGTCATCGTTTGGGGCAACGTTCGTGAACGATTTCTGGAAATATCAGTGGCAGGTTGTGCGTTTACCTGCGATGCCGTTGAATTAATGCCGGGCGCAGGAAACAACATATTGTCAATGGGCATGAAATCTCTTTCGCTTGGAACTGAATTTGATTTGGCAGTTTTGAATAACCGGGGATCTCCGACACCAATCGCCGTAAGAAACTTTGCATTTAGACTTATTGGCTGTTTTAACTTCGTTTCTGACTTAACGAAGTCTCACTAATCGAGCCGTTGGGATTCCACTCGACGACACTGTGTTTAACATTGTCCATCGACGGAACTGACCCGCTGAAGAAGTTGCCAATTCGTCCGAAGAGGTTTTGCGATGTATCCCAGTATTCGGCGGCGTCGACGTCGAATCGAATGACCGCGATCGATTCATCAGGCTGTTCCAAACCAAACCATTTCCGGCAACGATCATTCCATAACAATTCAAGCTTTTTTGCGTCGTTGATATGCTTTGCTTTTCCAGTCACCGAAACGTATCGATGGTTGTTCGGTTCTGAAATAACGATATTGCTTTGAGGGTTTTCATTAATGCTGCAAACCATGTTGTCATTCGTTTTCGTGAACAGATATAGCTCGCCATCAAACTTCTCATTGACGTTTAGCATGGGACGACTACGGATCACGTGATCGCTGCCGGATGTGGTAAGCATCCATGTGCTGTTGTCCATGATGAAGTCTGCGATCTGCGAGATCGCTTGCTGGCGATCAATAACTTGTGAAGTCTCAGTTGCATTTGGGGCTGTGGACTGCGGTTGGGTTGTCATTATTGGCTTTCTTTCTGAAATAAGTTGCTATAGCTTGAAACAGAAGGGTTGCACGTACCATGCCAACAATGGTTCCCACAGCAATTCACTGAGCATTTGACGTAAAAATTGAGGTCCGCGTGATGGAGCTGGTCAGAATTCGTTCAGGTTGGCCGGTCAACGTTCTCGGTAGAAGACTTGACGGTCATGACAGCATAAAAAAACCACGCCGATTGGGTTGGGTGCGGTTTGGGAGGTTCTCTGAAAAATAAGGGACGATTGTCACCTTGCCAATACTTGCCAATACTTGCCAATACTTGCCAATATAAGCATGACATTTTATCCCAAGTTAACTTTGCACGACGGCGAATCCAGGCCCCTGACGAATGCTTGACCAACATCAGATGAGTCGGCCGGGTTGATGGCAACCGGTTTGGATAACGCCGTGGCGATCAATGATCCTCATCACAAGGTCTTTGGGGCTGATGCTGACGCAGCGGCAATATCATCCGACGAATTCTGACATATCGTCGCTTTTTCAATTCGCATTCTGCTTTTTATCTGCTTGGAATGGTGGTTCCGCCGTAACATGGTTATTGGCCAAACTGGCCAGTCGTGTCTCTGATCGTGTGTTAACCACACGAATACGGAACAGATTGTTGCGGTAGGTCACTACCCGAGCTTTGATATTACCCATTCTGATTTTTGGTATTTATCTTGTTCTGCGCGTTTCGGATTTGACTCAGTTAGCACTCACCGTTTTGGGTGGTGTGGATTACTTGGCCTTCTCCTTGGTCTTGCTTTTCAGGCCATCGCAAAAACATCTTAGCAAGCATTCCAACCACAGGCTTGGGCACTAGGTTGCATGATCAAGCCGAATTTCGAGAATCGATCGATCTTGTAGCCCATCGCAACAGAAAATCCAAAACGCAAGCTGAGGAATTCGATTTCAGCAAAGCTGAAGGTAATATAAAGGTCGACACTAAAGAAGTAAAACGACAGGCTGACAAGTCATGGAATCCGGATCTAGGTCAAGAGATATTGATCGTTGACCAGTGTGAAAAGATCGTCAACCGTTGCACAGAGAGTTCCTAAAATCTAGCCGGTAACGATTTGTTCGATCAAGATGCCTAGCACGCGAATTTTATTGCGAAGACTTCCTCGAGTGATGCCCAGAATGTCTGCGGCTTTCGATTGGTTCCCTTCCGTTGAAATTAATACTTTGGTAATTAACTTCAGTTCCATTATCGCCAGAGTTTCGGCGTATAAGTCTTGTGATCCAGTTTCGATCTGGCGATTGACGAAATCATCAATGCTTATTGAATCACTGCTTGAAGTTTTGCTAATTGCCGCGGTCGGCTTGCTCGAACCCAAGATGTCATTCGTCAAATTTTCAGGGACAAGTACCGGCCCGGTCGACATCAAGATTGCACGACGAATCACACTTTGCAATTCGCGAATATTCCCAGGCCAGGAGAACGAACGAAGGATCCCCATGGCTTCAGGTGAGATACCTTCGATTGGCTTCTTTAGATCTTTAGAAAAGCGACCGATAAAGTGATTGATTAACAAGTTTATGTCGTCGCCGCGTTCCCGCAGCGGTGGGAGTCGGATTTCAAAGGCATTGATGCGGTGATATAAATCCAGCCGGAAGTCATTCTCGCCGATCATGGTTTCAAGATCACGATTGGTTGCTGAAATGATTCTGACGTCCGTAGTAATTGTTTGGTTGCCACCAACTCTTTCGAACTTTTGCTCTTGCAGCAGCCTTAACATCTTGCTTTGCAGCAACTGCGACATGTCTCCAATTTCATCGAGAAAAATCGTACCGCCATTGCACTGTTCAAACTTACCAACATGGCGTCGGTCTGCGCCAGTGAAAGCGCCTTTTTCATGGCCAAACAATTCACTATCCAAGAGGGTTTCGGACAATGCCGCGCAGTTGACCGCAATGTAAATTTGATCCTTGCGATGGCTGTGTTGGTAGATTGCTCTGGCGATCAATTCTTTACCCGTGCCACTCTCCCCGCGAATCAAAACAGGGACTTGTTGAGCAGCGACGCGTCCGACTTGTTTGTATACTTCAAATATCGAAGGACTGGTTCCAACAAGTTGTTCCCCTTCGGTCGAAGGCTTCTCTTCGCTCTGCTGAAAGATTACTGGCGATTGCATCAAGCGACGCGACTCAAACGCTTTCTCAACCAGTTCTTGGACTTGCAGCAGATCAAGAGGCTTGGAGCAGTATTCGTAGGCGCCCAACTTCATGGCTTCAATTGCAGTTCCACTGTCGTCCAGTGAGGTAATAAAAATGATTGGCAAACGGGCATTGAGTGCTCGAATTTTTCTAGCCAACTCCAAGCCGTTCATTTCCGGCAACATAATGTCCAGCAGGCAAACGGCGACATCCGTTTCGGTCAACAACTTCAATCCTTGTTCGGCATTGGTGTAAGTCACCACTTCCACATCAGCGCCTTCTAGCGCTTTCTCGATCAGGCGTAGAACGGTACGGTCGTCGTCAATTGCTAGAACTGTCGGCACATTGAATTCCTTGCGGGTGTTTCGAATACATCATTCTAGCAAAGTTACGGGTTGCCGTCTTGAATAAAACAAAACATCACGCATTGGATCTTGCTAAAGACCCGTTCAACGGACCACGATCTCATTGCAGACATTAAGAATTCCAAATCCTTAGATCGTTGATTCGGCAGCTTCTTTTTTCCAGATCGCATCGACTACGCCGCTGATTCGAGCGGTTTCGTCGACTACCGGAACCATTAGTATTTCGTTTCCACCC
>JBDNHU010000430.1:0-1754 GCA_041688615.1 Mariniblastus sp.
ATAGACGAACCGCTGGCTTCTAACTTGAGGCAACCAGGCAGTCTCGTTCGAGTGATCGCCATACAGCATCTGCCACCGGCATCAACGGTCGTCCACAACCTAACAGTTGAACACGCCCACCAGTTCTTAGTTGCCAAAGCCAACGTCCTTGCCCATAATATGAGCAAGAGTAAAAAGAACGCGGATTGTGATGCCCCAGTTGAGGGAGTTGGTGGCAAAGGTTGGCGGGGCGACAAAGTATGGCGGGACCAAGTTACGGCAGTTGGACGCGGTGGCGATATCAAGCTGAACGTTACCGCAACGCGCCAAGAGGCGATCGATCTTCTTGAAGCGGTGGGATGCAAGATCGACCGAATCGAAGGTCCTCACCTACCACCGAATCCGCACCAGTTTCCGCATATTAACTTTACGACTCCAGATGGGAAGAAGGGAACGATTCCAATCGTAGGACTTTAACTATGACTCAAGTTCAACAGAGCTCGGATAAAGAAAGAGCAGCGACAGCGTTGCGTAGTTTCGCACAACGGTTTGGACTACGACTAGAAACGCAAGTTTCGTTCGACGAATGCCCGGGCTGTGTTGCTTTAGGGTTCGAGCCGTACTTTGGCTCGCCAAATGGAGTTGTAATCGATGCTATCGAACCGCCAAGCTACGAAGGGAATCATACGTTGAAAACATATGCCTACGATCGGGAAATATTTTACTCCCAAGTGAACGCATCACAGTTAGCGACTTACGAGGATAACGAATTCATAGAAATGTTTCGCGACTGGGGTTATTTCGGCGAATGCCCACCGACTTGGCTGGAGAACCAGATAACTTAACGCCCCAAGTAGTGGAGCGGATGAGGTACTTAGCCGACTCGGTACAAGCAGGGAATCCGCAAGCCGGTTAGGGCGAAAGGCGGAGGAGGCAGAGAAGGTAATCGGAATCCACGGTGTGTCGGTTAGCGGTGCGACACCGACGTCACCAGCGTCACAGGCTGCACGAAAGAAAATTGCAGAGCAATTTAATGTCCACGACACGCCGACAAGAAACGACCCACTCCACAAAACGGTTGAACTGCCAAAGCCCGTGACTCAAGCGATTGCGGACCTCTTCAATAGTATATTCGGGAGATAGCAACATGACTATGACATGCTGTAGGCACCTCACGGAGTCGCGACAAGTGTTTGGTTCGCCGTTCGCGCGATTCGTAGTCACAGACTACTACGACGGTTTGCGGGCAGGCTTTGCAGAATGTGGAGTTTGCAAAACGGCGTACAAGGTCAATCTAGTTGATTGGGATTCCAACCAAAACCTACGAATCTTGCGATTCCAGCAAGTCGAGACTTCGCCGTTTAGAGTCATTGACGAATTTGGTGATTCATTTGATGCAAAATGGCCCTTCTTGATTCTTTTTGACAAGCCAGCAAATCGAGAATTGATTGATCGCTTCGAACGAATACCGGTCACGATGTCGCGAAAAGCACTTATGATTGCTTCCGAGAATGTGTCAGAATTGCTGCTTGCAGTCCAGGAATTAGAATCTGAGGATGCAGGCGACAAAGTTGATTGGTTTGCGAATTGGTCCTTACCGAGGGAGGATTTGCCGATGTAATTAATAGCCCTTCGCCCCAAATGGGCCACCGCTAAGTGCTCACAAAGTGGCTTTGGGGAAAGTTCATGGAGAAGTTGGGAAACTATCCAAGGGCAACCCCGGGAAATTTGGAAGCCCGCAAGCAGGCACGCCACAGAAAGGTTATCGACTCGAT
>JBDNHU010000431.1:0-22195 GCA_041688615.1 Mariniblastus sp.
CCATCGCGTTTCACCCTACAATTCTTTGCCTAGATGAACCGCTGAGCGCTTTGGATCAAAGCACGCACGGCCGGATGCTGGATTTATTGAAACGCATTCATCAAGAGGAAAAATTGACCGTTCTGCATGTGACTCATAACCATTCGGAAACGAACCACTTGGCAACCCAGTCGTTTCAAATTCGCGATGGAAAGATTTCCAAATTAGGCCCAGGCCGACTTGCCGTCGAATAATCTACGGTCACAACTTCGCGAAGATCGGTTTGCGGGCTTTCCAAGTCCTGAATCTTGCCAATTGATAGGGGCTGACGTTCAATCGCCCCTTGGACGACCACCCACCCTGACGAGTACCCAACCTGACGCCCACCCACCCTAACGACCACCCAGTGTGATCAACCTGGTCATCATCAACACGGACACTGCCATGGTCACCAACAACAAAGACGCAGTCACCGCGCCCTGCAAATTCCCGAATTGGAAATTCAAGTAAACGGTGGTCGACAACACTTCGGTCTTCATTCTCGCGGTGCCCGCAAAAATCAGAATAGGTCCAAATTCACCCAGCGACCTCGCCCATGCGACCGTGAATGCTGCCACCCCGCCTCGCCAAGCTTGAGGCAACGCGATCTGCGAAAACGCCTGTTGCCGCGACGCTCCCAAAGTCAAAGCGACTAGTTCGGGGCGATCATCAATCTGCTCAAATGTCTCGCGCATCGTTCTGATAGCAAAAGCGGCCGCAACGGTAAACTGTCCAAGAATTACAGCAGGGATCTCATACGTAATTCCTCGGATCCCAGGAAACCCGATGGTCGAAAAGAACCATGCTGCAAACCCATCCAACGCTCGCCCCACAGGAGTCTGAAATAGGACCAACAGACTGATGCCCACCACCAAAGGCGGAAGAACGATTGGAATATCCAAAATGGTGTCCACAAGATACCGAATCGTAAAAGCCAACCGTAACAAAATCGGTCGATGCCGCAAACGTTGCCTCAAGGTCGCAGGCCCCAAACGCCCTAATAAATATCCCGTAGGAATGGCAACCCACAGCGAAAGAATCGCGGATATCGTGCAAGAGATCAAACTTAATCCGATCGAAAACTGCACTCGTTCGTCCGATAGCGACGCTTTCAAATCGTCGAAATTAGCGAAACGAAAATCCGCCGCGATCATCGCGATAATCAACGCTAAGTACACGAATCCAAACGACGATGCAGCCGACCAAAACAGCCAATCTTGATACGAACGAAAACGGCGTGACGGCAGTTTTTCAGATTTCATCAACACGCTCGAGTTCATTCGATAACAAAGCACAAAAACAAATCGTTAGTGGTCCGACACGCCACTTGAATTTTGATACTGCCAACTAAATCCGTTTTCTCGAAAAGCGTTCGCCTTTTCTGCAGTTGTGATCCATTCCAACAATCGCCCCAGCAGTTGATCGTGCTTCGACTGTTTGGCAATGGTCCATGATTGGGTTGCCTTGGAATAATTTGAATCCTGCAACGAAACCAGCGTCAATGCAGACCTGGCATTCGAATCCGCCATCACATTGGACCGATAAACAATCGCGACATCCAGCCCGCCAGCCAACAATTGGCTTACCAGTGTTGGCCCCACATCGACTGTGACTGACGCCTGAGCCCTTAACCGATCGTACCAACCTGAATATGGTGGCTGACTGAACATCTCTTTGGTTAGCATACCCAGTGCCGACTGTTCAGGATCACAAATACCAATTCTCAATCCAGGTTCTGCTAGACCATCTACCGAGCGAATCGAATCCTTCTTTTGCGACGCAACCGCAAGGACTAATTCATTCGTGCTAAGAACGATAGGCGTATCAAACGAAGATTGCACCTGTTGCACAAATTGGAGATCACACGCCATATAAGCATCAGGAAATAACGACTGATCCTGAATGCCTTTCATTGCCGCAACTAATTTACCGCAGCCTTCCCACCGAGGGTAAACATTAACACCCTCGCGTTGCGCAAATCGCCGGACACTTTCCTCCAACACGGGCGTGAACATCGAACCAAAGTAGAGATGAACTTCCGGCACTTCCTCCCAAGGATCACCCGCAATCGGTTGGAAACCAAAATCCGCCCAACTCTCTCCAGCGGTCTGAGCGGCCGTCAAATACCTGGCAAACTTCAAGGCCGATGTCGGATTCTTACTGGTGGCAACCACTCCAAGGGCAATCGTGCTTACGGCCGCAGGATCCGAACTAACAATCGCCAAAGTCTTCAGGATCGGCGATTCATTCCCTTGATTCACCTGAGCCACTGTTGTGTCCCAAATGATCGCCGCATCCAATCCGCCAGCAACCAACGATTGAGCCAAAGTCATGACATTTTCAGCGTCTGTCTTTTTGTTCGCTTCTAACGGTTCCAGGCATCCCTGTTTTTTAGCAATCTGCCGAACCAACCTCCCCACGGCCGCCCGTTCGGATGCAATTCCAAAACGAATTCCCGAATCGACTAACTGCGACAAACTGCCAACTTGGCAATCACTGGACGCCAGAACCGCGATGACTGGAACCTGCCTGGCCAATGCAAATCGTTCTGCGATTCGCCGTTGCTCAAGAGCGATATCAATCAATCGATCATCTGCCGAGACAAACAAATCAGCACCGAACACACCACTGTCAGCCAAACCCGTTTGCACTTCAGTGGCAATCAAACCCGCCAACTCTCCAGAACCACCTGTCCGCACGATTTGAACATCGGCTCCGAATTCTGCGATAAATTTCTCCGCGACCAACTGCACGGGCTTGGCTACACCCGCCGCACAGTAAATCCGAACCGTTGAATCGCTACCTTCAGTCGCCTGAACCCGTCTAGCCTCAGGACGCATCAACAACGCCAACCAGGCCAGACCCAACAACGAAACAAGCGAGATCGCTGCCAAGCCACCCAGCCCCAGAATTCTTCCCGAACGATTCCGGAAAATCCGAGGTATCGAATTGGATAAAATCATTTCGCTCAATTCACATCCCTTCCCCATCAACCAAGTCGTGTTTGGGGACCGACTGGGTCGCTTCACCCCACTGCAACAAACGGCTATTCTTGATTTCCAAAATGCGATCCGAAAAACCATCCGCCAATGGATCGTGCGTCGCCAACAACAACGCTCCGCCTTCTTCGACGTACTGCTTCAATATTTCGTAAACTAATTGACTGGTTTCCAAATCTAAATTCCCGGTCGGCTCATCCGCGACCAATAAACTGGGAATCTTCACCATCGCACGCGCCAATGCCACGCGCTGCCGCTGACCATGACTTAGGCAATTAGGCTTATGCGCCATTCGATCGGCTAAACCCAGTCGCTGAAGTAAAGTCTTCGCCATTTCATGATCGCAGTTCGTCACCATTTGAACATTTTGTAAAACCGTCAGGTACGGAATCAATTCCAAAGTCTGGAACAAGTATCCGATTTTGGTGCCACGCAAGTTATTGCGAACTTGCATAGACGCAGCGTAAACGTCAATGCCGTCAATGAACACTTGCCCAGAGGTCGGCAATTGCATACCGCCACTATCCAACAACAGCGTACTTTTACCACTACCACTGGGCCCCTTTACGGTCACCCACTGCCCTGGGTAGATCCTCAAATCGATCGAGTCCAAAACTTCCAAGCAGGCGTAGCGAGTCAGAAAGTGATGCCCAAGTCTAACGGTCTCCAGTATCGGAACCATAATCACCCATCCTTACCAAAAAGTGACGCTGGTGGCTTTCCCACAACCCAGAACGCTGGCAAACTGCCTGCCAAGATCGAAACCAGCACGGCAATCAAGCCAACCCAACACGAAGTTCCCCAATCGATCGAGAATTTACTACCCGTGGAAATTAGCAAACCCGTGCACCACATAGCAACAAACAACGATCCTAACACACAGCCTGCGACCGAACCAAAAATAGAAAGCACGGCAATTCGACCGCCAAACAGGGTCACAATTCTTAAACGGCCATAACCTAACGACAGCAAAATTGCCACTTCTGAAAGCCGTCCAATCGCGTTGGTCAAAGCGAAACAGGCAACAGAAACCGCCAGTAGAGTCCATAAAACATTTTGCAACAAATCCGAATTCGCCACCGAGAGGTCGCGAACCCTGGTTCGAGCATCCGCCATGGATTGCCGACGCAACAAGACGGCTTCTTTCGTCACAGCCCCAAGTTCTTCTTCCAACACAGCCAGTGAAGTCTTTCCCGTAGCCGCACATTCCTGGTCCGTACATTCCAGTGCTTCAATTCTACTGATCTTCCCAGGCAATTCGAAAAGCAATTGGGCCTGCCCCAAGTCCATCAAGATCGCGGCGTCTTGCCAAGTGCCCGTTGACCGATTAACCCTTTCAATCTCAAACGACTTCCCCGCAATGGTGACCGCACCAGCATTCTCACGTTCCAACTTCAACTGCTTGGCAATCGCACTTCCCACTTGAATTTTGTTACGGATGATCGCCTCTTGCATCGGAGCTTTTGGGCGACCTGGCATTGGAATCGATTTGGCAATTCCAACCACGCGAGCGTTGGTGGTCAAATCGTCTGCCGTAACCGGGACATTTTTTTCCAATATGGGAATCAGATGATTCAAGGACATGCGATCGTCCAACAATTCCTGAACTAGCGTTTGAGACATTATCGCCTGACTAAATCCGCCCTGATTGTAGTACTCAACCGGATCCAATGTCGATGGAACGATCACAATGTTCGAACCAAGATCTCGAACGTTCCGCGAGACCTCTTTTTGATAGCCTTGCACATCCAAAGCGAAAAAAGTTACCCCAAAAGTAACCGCGGCGACCACGGTAACCATCAGCATACTAGTTTTCCAACGATGTCCAATTTCAGCGGTAACTATTTGCAACCAATTCATGACACCACGCTAATTCTATAGCCAACTGAAAACCCTAAACTCAAAAGCCCGACGTCCACAGCACAAGCGTCTACAGCACAAGCGTCCACAGCACCATCAGACGGCACCATCAACGCAGCTTCCGAACCCTCAAGCACAACAATGCAAATACAAATAATCGCACTAAACACTTCGTCATACAGCATTGGATTGAAACCACCAAATTCCCATCGCCAAACAAGCTAAGGCCATCACAAGCAAACCTACTGTTGGCCAGGAAACACCGTTCGCCTGTGGCGGATCAACCGTTGCCCGGTCATTCAAACCATATGCCTGCGGACTATCGACCGGTTGCCCTACATTTTCCGCGTCAGTTGCCCCAGTTCTCGCCTCACTTTCGCTCAATATCCAATTGCGATTAATACCGACCGTCAAGTCCACCGACTCTGTGTCGGATTCTTTAGCCGAAGCCTCCATTTTCAACACCGATTCTTCGATTTTTGGCAACGCGTCAAGGTCGTGGATCACCAATCCGCCGCCTAAAGATAGTGCCCGGTCAGTTCCCGCACCCTCGCGTTTTGGCTTCTTCAGTATTTGACCAACCTCAACTTTTACGTACGTTGAATTCGGATCAAAATCAAGCGACGATTCAGCCTGCCGTTCCAATTCCAAAGTCCAATTATGCAGGAACTGGCGTCCGTACAACCAATTTCGATCCAGATCACATTCGCAATCGCGACCGCAAACCGATGCCATCGAAACGATCTTCTGAATCAAAGTCCGTTCACCAAATTCGGATTCTTTGGTTGGCAACCATTCACCCATCATTCTACCCTGGCCGTAAATGATCGCTACCGCCGGCAAGTCAGCGTTTCCACGCGTCGAAAACGAACCCTTAGTCGATGCTTGCAAACACCGTAGCAACCAAGGATCGGCAGTCTGTTCTTCCACAGTAAAAACTACCAGACTGGGACCCTTTTCCGTCTGTTTGTCAAAGGACCACATCTGCTGCTCGACCTGAGTGATCGCGATTTCTACTTGCCGCTTCGCACGAGCGTCTCTCGGATTATCGCCGGAATGTATCAACACAATCGCGCACAGACTGCTACAAACTTCCGCTAGTATTTTTTCCCGGATCGGCGAATGGATAATGTTCGAAACGGTTAACGCCAGGTCGCCATCTAAAACTTTGACCCCATACATCAATCCCTCGGAAGCGCGGACCGCCATCATAGGCAACCCATTGACCAATCGATCACCCGATTGTTTCGCAGCATCGGTAACAAAGCGTTTGACCTTTTCCGCCTGCAGACTTCCCGGCTTCAACCAGACATGATCCAAATTTGTTCGTTGCAATTTCTGTTGAACCAATTCCACCGCCTCCGTAAATTGCTGGTCCGTCATCGAATCGGTAGACACCAATTGCAACTGCCACGACTGCGGATGTACGTTAACAAAAGCAACATCGCGGACGCTGTATTTGCATCGCAGGCTCGCCCTGACTTCACTGACTTCACTGACTTCACTGCCCATGCAGCAGGCCAGTGGGAACATCGCAAGAATCAAAAGCAAGCCAACCACAATTCGCAACAAAACATTTTCCCTTGCAACAAGTCACCACAAAATACCCCACCATTGACACTGCCTGGCTGATCAACTGGTCAATCACAACCCATTTTGCCGTCCCTGACAAGCAATTTTGTTACTCATCTTCCGTTGGAACCGCGTCAAATCGCCGTGGCAGAAACCCAAGTGATGTTTCCAACCAACTGCCGCACGAACATCCACCGCCGCCTTCCGCCATCAACAGCATTCCTTGAGCCGGGACCGTGCTGATCCAGCAATCCGTTCGCAGGCGTTCAAAACGATGCGTCTGATCTTCCCGCACGTTCCACCAAGTCGTTTCCCCCAATCGTGAAAACATCCCGTTCTTGGTCAAGGTATAGCTAGAACAGCCATGTCCTACGGGGAAGCCTCGCACCAACGTCTTGCCTGTCCCCAGGTTTAACACTTCAGGTCGAATGTAAACCAAATCGCCTTCAATGGCCGGACGAGAAATATGTTTGCCGTGATGATTGGCTTCCCAAGGTATCGTGCGATTCCAAGTGGGAACCCCAGTCTGGGGATCCAGTGCCTGAACCCAAAACTCTTTTGCCTCGCCCGAAACCGAAGCCACCAATACCAAAGATCGCAATTTCGCTTCGCCACCACCGGCTAAGTACAAACTCGCCAAATGACCGCCAAATTCGGAAATCGGTTGACGCCAAACCAGTTCGCCTGACTTTGCATCCAAACAAACCACCGAGTATTGTTGAAACGGCCCCATACTGATCCTGCGAGATGCATTGGCAATATGACTAGGCGTCTGATCCTGCACAAAATAGACCTTACCATCCATGATCGTGATCGTCGGATGCAGGACCAACCCCGAATACAGCCAACGTTGCTTCCCAGTACTTACGTCCATTGAGAAAATGGCACTCCCCGCCACCGCATGCGTGTCACCTCCATCAGTGGAATCAAACCACTTGTCCGGACCCCACCAATCCAACGGCACAGCCGAACTGTCCGTTACGGTGCCAAGCAGTTGATCTTGGTACCTGGCGACATAGCCCCAAACTGGATTCTCTGGATCTGGAAGAACCGACCCGCTAGTCGTCTTCGCCGCGGCCAATGATGGGATGTCAAAATGATTCACACGTTGCCCCGTCATGGCATCCAACTGCCAGACCTGTCGATCCGTAGCCACATACACCGCATTGCTATCAGCACACCAGTTCGCACAATCGTGCGGCACATTCCATCGGAAGACCGTTGGCGTTTCCACACTCCACAATACCGTGCCACTGAACGCATCCAAAGCAATCAATCGTTGCTGACCTTGCAGAAACATACGCCCATCCACCGCCAAAGGCGCCGACTTTCGATTCTGTCGATCGGTTTGATACCGTGGTCCTGGCCGACCAATCCACTGAGTCAACAAATCCTTGCCATTGGATGCCTGCCCCAGTGCCTCGCCACCAAAAGCGCTGTTGTCCGCCAAACCGTACATGTGTGACCAATCGCCCGCACCCGGCAGTCCCCCTCGCCGCCACGAAACCGATTGCGTGTCATGCAGCACTCCCCCTGCAGGTCGAACCAATCGACGAATCTCTGGGCTATCCTTCTTGCTAAGCACCACCGATGCTGTCGCTGCAGGCAATTGCGAAATCGGCAAACTGGTAACACTGGCGTACAAGCCATAATCGATATCTTGATCCGCTTCCCAACGTGTTCGAATTTCTTTCGCTGTCTCCTCGTCTGGCACCGACAAGATCACGTAAAACGGCGATTCGGTCGCCATGCGTTTGGCCTGAGCCTCAAAATCTGCCCCAACCACGATCGCCATTCCTGCCGGGTTAGGGCTTTCCTTGACTACATCAACCACCCAATCATGCGCCGTACGCTTGGGCATCGACCAATCAAAATGAGTGTCCATCGGATAGGATTGAGTTGAATTAGACTGGTCAAGATTCGAATCGCGAATCTGATATTGCAACTCTTCGCGGAAAGGCAATTGGTCCACAACAACCAAGTGGTCTTGCGCCGAATCGTCCAACGCAACCGTTCGAATTCCAGACGCAAGAATCACATCAACTACGGTTGGCACCTTATTGACGGTTCCATACGAAATCTCGGCTTTCCCGGATTCGACGTACCGAACCATCGGTCCCCAACTTAAGAAAGATGGCTTCTTCTGGGCAACCTGTGATTCTTTAATTTTTGGGAATTCCGCAGACTTCGCTTGATACAATCGTTGAATCTGGGGACCGGTCAGCGATTTGGCGTAAAGTCGAACCTCTTGCAAAGCACCCTCTAACGGAAATTTTTCATCAGAATCATAGTAAGCACCGACTGAAAAGAAGCGTTCCTCAGCGTAGTTAATCTCCCCACTTTCGGCCTGACTATTGGCCGCAAGTTGCCCGTCGACATACAAGCGAATTTCGTTCCCATCATAAGTCCCCACCACATGGTACCAGTTCTTCATTACAAATGGCTGACTGGAACTCAAGTAGGTCAATCCCTCGCCATCTCCGGCAATTCCCACCGTGAATTTTTCGTTGCGATACCCCAACAACCAACCATGCTCCGTCGCGCCGTTATCTAAAATGCAGCCCACAATTCCGCCCCAGGCAGCCGGTTTGTCCACTCGAACCCACGCCTCCATGGTGATTGGCCCAGCGGGCAACTTGTCGGCAACCGCTTGGTCAATCTTAAAAAAGCTTTGACTCAATTCTAATGCTTCCACTTGATCACTTTCGCCCACCCCGATCACTCGTCCATTCCCGGTCAGCACAATATTCGCATTGCCAGCCTGATCTTTCACCGTAACATTGGACAACACCTCTTGGGTTGGCTGTTGCCCAGAAGCGTCAGTCATCGCGCTGCGATGGAATACCCAACGATGAAGCAAATTGCGATCACGTACAGGTGAAACCGGCGGAGACGGACTGATTGCCGGCACTTCCTGGTTTCCATCCTTGTTCAAATCACTCGCTGAATCAGACGCGAATAAACGGTCCAAGGTCTCACTGGCGTCATCGTCGGCTGTCGAGCGAAACAGGCTTACCATCCCAGTGTCGGTCGATACAATCAAACTGCCTTCAGCCACTGCCAATCCGAACGCACGGCCTTCTACTGGCAGACTACGAACCACCTTCCCCGTCCCAGGATCGACCGCGGTAACGTGGTTTCGCCCACCAACGATTAACAACTTGCCCGCCATGATCAATTCCACCGGTTGGTCAACTTCCTTCTGCCAGATCAACTGATTCGTGGAACGGTCTGCCGCGAACAGCTTTTCTCCATCAATGACATAGTAGGCATCGGGTCGCACGACGATCGATCGCCCACGTGGAAAGGATGCAATTCGTTCTTTTCCCCGAAACACGCCCACTTGCCCGCTTCGCGCATCGCGCCCGCCTTCGGTTCGAACAATATCGCCCTCTTGGGTCAAGACCACAGTCACGCCTCCGCCGCCGGGAAGGCTGCCTTCACTCGCACCGGTCGATCGATCAAATAAGATCGGAGCGATGCGTCCCTGAGGTACAATCAATCGCCCTTGCGCAACCAGCATCGGACCTTCCAAAGTTGCTTTTTCATGAGCAGTCACGAACGTGCCTTCACGTTTCCCAATCAAACCCGTCTGGGCATCCACACCGCAAATCAATGATTGTCGCCACGGCAATAAAGAGGCTCCGAAATACGCAATTCCATCGCGTATCGAGACGCCCGTACGGATTGGATAGTAGCTAATCAACCGGTTATTGTGCAGCAACCTTCGACTTTCAAGACTCAAGTAGTCGGCAGGATTGAATTTCCAGACCAACCCACCCGTGGATGCATCTAAACAGTACGCGTATCCATCATCAGAACCAAAGTAGATTCGACCTTCCGCCAAAGTAGGTGACAATCGGATAGGTCCGTCGGCGATAAAGGTCCAGGCAACTTTACCAGTATTTAAGGCAATCGAGTAAAGTGTATCCGCGCTGGACGATCCAAAGTAGACTCTTTGCTGATCGCAAACGGGTTGAAAACAAGCATCATACTGCCGCATCGCAGGCAAATCATTGATCAAATTGTAAGCGTCCCACCTGGCTGGACCGTCCCAAGCGGGCTCGGGCGGAACCGCAGATCGCCATTGCCAAGCCAATGTAAACCTTGCAACATCCAACGATCGATCGACATAACCGGTTCGCGCATCATTGGCTCGATAGGTTGACCAATCCGGCTGTTTCCCAAGCGAATCAGCACTGGAACCACTCTCGTTCGGCGATTGCTCACCCTCGAACTCCGACGCACCAACCCCAACAGCCATTATCGATTCAAAGCGATCATCAACTTCAGCCAAGCCCACACCAGTAATTCCCGCTTCGGCAATTCCGGTTTGAGCGAAAACCGTATGGCAAACGCACGCTAGGCAAACCAAGGAGCCTCCTACGCAGAATCTTAATAACATTAAGAGCAACTTTGCGTTCTTACAAACCGAGTTGATATCGTTTAGCATGATTTATCCAGAACAATGTTCGTTGGGCAGAGGTAAATGGGTTCTGTCAATTAATTCTTCGTATCAGTGTAGGCAAATTTTTGAATACGCAGAACAATGATCGCACGCAGTATTACTTACTCCGGACCCGTAATTCCACAGACGAACAGTGGCCAAACTTAAAAGTCGACCGAGTGATTCGGCCAACGACTTGACCTCTTTCTCTCAGCGATTCGCCATGCCTAGTCTACCAAAAGATCCTGCAGAAATATTAACAGATGATGAAAAATTGGTTTACCAATGGCAAATGTGGACGCCAGGTTTTGGGGAAGAGGGTCAACGTCGACTAAAGAACAGTACTGTTTTGATTTCAAGATGCGGCGGTTTAGGCAGTGTGGTTGCTTACGAACTTGCGGCTGCTGGAGTCGGACGCTTGATCATCGCGCACGCAGGAAATGTCAAACATTCGGACTTGAATCGACAATTATTGATGACGCACAATTGGATCGGCAAACCAAGAATCCAATCGGTAACCAAACGCTTGCTGGATTTGAATCCACGGCTAGAGATTGTTCCTATTGCAGAAAACCTGAACGATGAATTAGCCCATAAATGGGTTCCAGAAGCCGACGTTTGTGTCGGAGCCGCCCCTCTATTTCAAGAACGCCTGGCCCTTAGCGACGCATGCGTGAAGTTCGGCAAACCGTTGGTCAATTGCGCGATATATGATACTTCTGCCACGATTGCGACATTCGCTGCGGCAGGCAAGCCGTGTTTAAGGTGCGTGACACCGGAAATCCCAAAATTCTGGAAACGAGAATTTCCCGTTTTCGGCGCAACTTCGGGAACCGTTGCTTGTATGGGCGCGATGGAAACCATCAAACTACTGGCCGGTTTCGGACAGACTCTGGAATCCCGCATGCTGAACTTCGATCTTCGCACGATGCAATTCCATCAATCGTCGCTAAAGAATGTTCCACCTTGCCGTCTGTGTTCAAGAACCTAAGCATAATTTCGCTTCACTTCGCAATCTAACGAAGTGGTTTTGGGGCAAACGCGAAACCGAAAATCGCCCCGATTGCCCAATCCGGCAAGCAAAGCCAACTTGATTCCAAAAATATGAAGCGGAGAAAATGGCGAAAACATGAGTGCTTCGCAGATAAATTTGCTTTAGAATCGGACACCATGCTGCGGACAATTCAGTACGCTTTGACGAAACCGCATCAGCATTCTGACAAGAGCTTCATTCTAACGAAAACATCAAATTCGAGTGGCGGACAAGAATGGAAACCAACGACAGTCAGTTTCAAACACTTTCGAATTCTAATGGTGGTATCGATTTCAATAATGCCACACTGGGACACCGGAGAACGGTAGACGTGGGCGAAATGCCGACGGAAAATCCAACTCGATCGATTCTTTGGACGTTACCGCTATGTCTCGCGATGTGGCTTTCAATCATGGTCAGCGGCTGGGCTTCAACGATTCCCGCCCTTGCCCGTAATTCGGTGAGTCATGCCATCTTACAAAGTCCCTGGGCTATGCTGCTATTGGCTGGGGCGATCTACCTGTGGTGGTTTATATTTTCCGACGTAGGAATCTTTAGACGCATTGCCGCGTTATTGATCCTCGCCGTACCTTGTCTACCAGTCTATTTTTTATCCAATGATTTTTTCCATGAGTGGTACTATTTTCCCAAGGTCAAAAATGGTGCAGTCAAACGTTTTACGGAATTAGTGCTGCCTGAATGGCAGACCCAAGTCTTTGAATTTTGGGTTGGGTTTACTCTGATCTGCTTTGCGATTTGGCTAGTAAATCCACTACTGCTGAACATTCGAATGTTTCGGCATGCAAGTAATCCGTCCAGCGATCACAAAACACGGCGGGAAAATTTAAAGCATGCCTACTACCAGCCGTCGGACCAGCAGTTTGAAATTTCGCGTCGAAGAAAATGGATTTCGTTGGCACTTTTGTTGGTAGCCTATTTGGTCGCTCAAACGCTTTCCACCAATCGTTATTGGGCAACGCTAGTCAACAACGACTTAATCCCAATACTGCTGTTCACGGCAATTTATCTGTATGCTGTTGCAACAATTGCCGGGTACTGGCTGGGACAGTGGTCGGCTTTCATAGCAATGTGGTTCCTAACATTCCCTTTAGCATTTCCGTTGGTTAGCGAAGCCAGGGTTTCTTTAAATATGACTGAAATGAATTTCTATAAGCTTGCTTTTTCAATTTACATTCTTACTTCTGCGGCCAGTCTCTACCTCTTGACCCTTAGCAGGCAAATGCCGCGTTGGATCCTAAAACCAAAACTTCCTTCGATTTCGAAGAATCCAAACATCGATCCTTTGGCGGTGCCCCCTGAAGTTGTCCAACGCGACCCGGTCTCCACCCAATTCGATTTAGGATTGGCAACCAATCAGCAAGAATCCGCCGGTGATCGAGTCAAAGAGAAACTTGGCGATCGTCGACGGTTTTCTGAATTTCAACTTGTCGTGATCGCGCCGATCGTTTGGATTTTGTTGTGTATTACGTCGTATGTGGTTCCAGTAACCTTGGACATCGCAACCCTGGTTAACCCCGGTCCCAATCGAATTGCAAATAGCCTTTTGATCGCTGACTTAAAGTCTTTTTTTGGCCGCGACATGGATGACCAAGTTTCCTCCCCCTTCTTTATCAATCGACAGGGACTGAAAAAAAATATTTATTGGAATAACTGGGCGGTTAGGAAAGACGATTTACAAACGGAACGACTCAAGAAGAGTACCCTCGGCACAGCAATCTATCGAATCAAATTGGACCAACTTACTGAATCTGAAAATAGCTTTGTCGACATCTTATTAGCGCATAGCCACTGTTCAAAAGACTTTAGTGTTCTTATTCACACGCCAACTTCTAATTTCAAGGCGATAAAAAAACTGACCAATGCTGGCTACTGGGTCGATTGCAAACTGGATGGCCGCGGGAGAGCCTTCGATCCGTCTCTCTTTGACGATCCAAATTTGGTTGTAACTGGCATTTACGACTTCCAATTGGACACTGAGACTTGGGGAAAAGCATTGGTTAACATGACACCAGCCATTTGTTACTGCGACATGCCTAAACAACTGCCTAAATTCCCCGAGGGTTTTAATATCTATCTATTCGAGTGCGAAATACCGCCGGAATTGATAAGTGAAATGCGATCTTACCCAGTTGAAGTCGAAATAATGCATAGCGGAAACCGAGTCCCTTGGGATGGAATGCAACTCTTGGAATTCCTCACCTTTAATGAGAAAGATAATTACACGCCACACCGAATTACAATTTTCGGAGTTAGCAACCAAAAACAGTCGATGCCGATCCTTACAAACCGGTTCCCGGACCTATTTACATTTCACAATAATTGGCAAATAGGCTACAGTTCCATTCCCATTTTGACGGGCCCAGAAGTTGCGGCACAACTTCGATCTTTTCCCAACTTCACCTGCGCCCAGTTTAGCTTGAACGGCAAAGGAGAAGTTGTGACGCTACGCTTAGCAATACACCAATTACCGAACGAAGTTGATTTTTCTATCTTGAATAGCGTTCGCGAAGTGACCTACATCGTCCAACGTGCATTGAGTCGGGAAAATCTCTCTTTAAAGCGTTGGTCGCCTTCCCAATGTTTTCCCAATGCGGAATCTGTAATACTGTCGCTTGGTCCTAATCAGGCGCTACTTGAGGACCATATCGACATCCAGCCTTATGTCGAAAAAATTATCGAATTGCCAAAACTGTTCCACTTGGAACTTCCTAGGTCAGATCCCGAAACATTGGCATTGCTGAAAGAATCTGCGACTCTAGAATCAGTCAAAATCACTCACAATAAGGGACTAAAATCGACAGTCGTCAATGCCTTGCATGAATGCCAGCAGCTTAGACAAATTGACATTGATGACCGTGAACAACCTGCCATTCTCTCACAAAATTCCGGTCAATTCTCAAACGGTCCGCCGCATGTGCAATGCCCATGGGTTGCTTTATTGACGCAGGAAAGCTGGCCAAGGTCAGGCAATGTTTCCATCGGTGGCTGCTGTAGCGTTCGGTTTCAAATAAGACCGAAGTCCCCATAAAAATAGCAAGACCAAAAAACGTAAAATCGACAGCATGGCGGTGCGAGGAATCTTGGCTGGACTACCGACCGTTCTCCAAGTCAGAGCCTGCATTTTTCTGGTTCACTCAACGGTGTTCTCGACTTTCGAACCGGTCAAATGTTCCGTTTGCTGCTATACTAGAGTTCTAGGAAATCCCGAAACAAAACCATTTGGTCGGGTTCGGCACACTGGTGACAACCTAGCACCACCCATCGAACAACTCAACCTGGTATCGCCATCGTTTCCTTTTTTTGGAAAGCATTCCTTTTGGGGATGCCAACGACAGCCAATTACCGATTCCAATTGATTCACTTAAATGCCAATTCGATTCCTCAATCCTCAGAAGACTTCTCAAATGATTCGCTCATTAGCGATAAACGGCTTTGGCTGTTTGGTCCAACTGTTACTATTGATTGTATGCAATGGCTTGTTGCCAAATTCCACTCTTGCAATGCAAGACGAACCACTGAAGTTAAGTCAGCGATTGAAAGCTGAATCGGTGGCTGATCTTGCTGCGGCGGCTCGCGAAAATGGGGAGGCGGTTCGGGGGGCGATTTTATTTCCGCAACAGAAACTTGGCTGTGCCAACTGCCATGCGGTGGGCAACGACCAATTGTCTGGCCCCGATCTCTCTAAATTAACCGCGGATGCAACGGACCCATACTTGGTTGAATCATTGCTGTCACCGTCTGCTGTGATTAAAAAAGGTTTCGAAGCGTCCATCGTCTTAACCGTTGATGGACAAATCTTGAGTGGTCGAATCATCGACAATGGCCCCCAAATAATTCAACTTCGCGATCTGGCCAACTCCAGTCAACTGCTGAAAATCGACCGCTCGCAAATCGAAGAGATCAAACTTAACCCAAAATCTGGCATGCCAGACGATCTAATTGACCAACTTGAGGACCGACAAGCTTTTCTGGATTTGGTCAGTTATTTGATGCAACTGCGGGATGCGGCCGCCACGACTAATTTGTCTAAAACGCACCAAGGGACCACCCGTTTCCCAAAGTTCGAATTGACCTCACAAATGCGAGGCGACTTGTTGATCAGTGACCTGGGATGTGCGTCATGCCACACCAATACGACCGATGCCCAATACGCTCACCAGAAAAAAAAGCATGCACCGAATCTGAACTGGAGCGGTCAGGGGCTGCACCCAGATTACATTCGCCAATTTATCTTGGATCCTTCGACAACCAAACCCGGCACTTCGATGCCCCACCTATTGAATGGAGTTGCAGTCGGTGACCGAGAGAATATCGCGACGCAGTTGACTCACTTTGTCGTTGCATTAGGGAACGACTCAAGCTCCACCAACGATCCCGGTGCGGAGCATTTGGATTCCGAAAGCGCCCCCCCGCAAATGGTTGACGAAACCACAACTTCGATTCAGCGAGGGCAACAACTTTTTAACTCAGTTGGTTGCGTAGCATGCCACAACCCGCGTGACGCCCAAGCGATTGAACTTCCGTTACCCGATTCCGTACCTTTGGGAACGTTAGCCGCGAAATACAAATTAGAAAAGTTGGTCACCTTCCTAGAAGACCCCTTGGCGGTTAGACCGTCCGGGCGGATGCCAAATTTGAATCTAAACCATTGGGAAGCTGAAGATGTTGCCAATTTTCTGTTGCAAGCTCAAACACCAATTGCGTCCAACCCAGAATTCGAAGTCGACTTGCAGCTGGCTGCTGCCGGCAAGCGACATTTTGTTTCGCTGGGCTGTGTTGGTTGCCACGGGACAGTCCAAAAAGACCTAGCTGCCAATTCATTGCTGCCGCAAGAACAACAGGCTAATGCCCGCTCTTACCCAACAATGCAAGAGTTGAATCTGAAGCAAGGCTGTCTGTCCGGTCAACCTGGAACATGGCCAGGGTACACACTGTCGGACGCACAAAGACAGGACATTGTGGCCGCCGTTTCACAATCGCAATCAACATTGGACACCCAGCAACAGGTCGCAATCAATTTACATCAATTGCGATGCTTGTCGTGCCACCGTCGCCAAGGGCAGGGCGGGGTGGCGGATGATCGCGATCAATATTTTGCAACACGGGATCAAAACCTGGGTCCCCAGGGCCGGATTCCACCGAACTTGACCAACGTCGGTGCAAAGTTGAACATCAAATGGCTGCAACAAGTGATAGTGGGTGGTCGTTCGATTCGTCCCTACCTCTTGACTCGAATGCCCAAGTACGGTGCCGACAATGTCGGACACTTGGTTCAACAGTTTGCCGACATTGACACGCTTTCGCCGGAATTAGAATTAGCGAACCCATCAAAACCCTACGACTTGAAGCCGCAAGACGCCAGAAATCTGGGACACCAGTTAGTGGGCAAAAAAGGACTCAACTGCATCGCATGTCATACATTTCAATTGAAACCAGCGATGACCATGCAGGGCCTGGATTTGACAGACATGGCGGAACGGCTGCAGCGTCCCTGGTTCCAACGCTATATGTTGGCCCCGCAGTCGATCAACCAAAACACAGTGATGCCTTCATTTTGGCCGGGTGGCACGTCGATTCGAAAGGACATTTTGGAGGGGAACACCGATGCGCAAATTGAGGCCGTTTGGCAATGGCTTCTTGAAGGCCGCGAAGCAAGAATGCCCGAAGGTATCAATCGTCCGCGGATGGAACTATTGGCCACTGACGAAGCGGTTATGCTTCGCCGTAGCTACCCCGGGATTGGGAAACGCGGCATCGGGGTGGGCTACCCAGCGGGAATCAATATCGCTTATGACGCCGAACAGATGCGAATGGCTATGCTTTGGCCTGGAAAGTTTATAGATCCCGCAGGCGTTTGGACAAGCCAGGGACATGGAAATGCGCAACCCTTAGCTCGCCCGATTCAATTTTCCCCCGGTCCCGATTTTGATTCCTTAGATTCACCTTGGCTAGTAGACGACAGCCGCCCGCCAAGGCACAAATTCAAGGGATATACCCTGGATGATTTGATGCGTCCAAAGTTCCTTTATCAATTTGATTCGATTCAAATCGAAGATTACTGCACAGACAATCTGATTGATTCCGAACTGATTTTACGGCGAACGCTGACCTTTTCGTCCACGACCCAACAAAGGCAACTTCGCTTCCGTATCGCGACCGGCCAAGACATCCAGCGCCTTGATGACCAGTGGTTCCAAATCGATCAAAGCTTACTCGCTCGTGTGGTGTCCAACCTGGACGCCAAGGTCGTCAACGCGTCGGAGACAGTGGACACCGAAAACAAGAATCCGCAGGAAAAGGGAACACCAGCAGGGCAAGCGTTAATTGTTCCCTTAACGATCAGTAATGGATCGACCGTTCTGGTCTTGGAATACAAACTTAGAGGTAATCGATAATGAATTTCAAGACAATTTGGTTGCTATTCGTGTTTGCGTGCTTCAATAGCGTCCTATTGCAAACAGATTCGGCCATGGCCCAAAAACTTGGAGAATACTGGGGGACGGCTAACCAGGAGGACAAATACTATCGCATTGTTGACATCCCGATTCCGGACGATCTGGCGATGGAAGCCGGCAGTTTTGAAGTGATGCCCAATCGGCAGTTGGCTATCTCGACACGACGAGGTGATATTTTCATCGCCGACGGCGCGTTTGACGAATACCCAAGACCGACTTATCAACGTTTTGCGAGTGGACTGGACGAAGTCTTCGGAATGTCGTTCCGCAACGGTGCCTTCTATGTGACGCAGCAAACGGAAGTCACGAAGATTACCGACACCAATAACGATGGTCGCGCCGATCGATTTGACACCCTCAGTGATGTTTGGGGTTTCCGAAATTATCACGAATTCGCTTTCGGTTCCAAACCAGACGCCCAGGGCAACATTTGGGTCGCTCTCTGCCTTTCAGAATCCTACAACTCAAAAGTTCCCTTTCGGGGCTGGTGTTTGAAAATCACACCCGAAGGCGAAGCGATTCCTGTGTGCAGCGGTATTCGCAGCCCTTGCGGCATCGGTGAAAATGAACATGGAGTGATGTTTTATTCAGAAAGCCAAGGGCCCTGGAATGGTTCATGCTCGCTGAAAGTGTTGCAGCCAGGTGGCTTTATGGGACACCCGATTAGTTTCAATTGGTACGAAATTGCGGAAGAAACATTGGGACACAATATTGGACAGGCTCCGATCCAACCCAATTCGAATTCTCGCCTATTGGATGAATGCAAACGAGTCAAAGAACTGGTGCCCTACGCCGTTGTCTTTCCCTACATTCGTATGGGTCGATCAATTTCAGGTTTTGTCGTCGATCGTACGGGCGGAAAATTTGGCCCTTTCGAAAACCAGATTTTTGTAGGTGATTTTAGTCTGGGAGTGACAATGCGAGCCACAACCGAAATGGTCAACGGAGTGTGGCAAGGTGCGTGCTACCCTTTCCGAGAAGGCTTTTCGACCGGTCTATTGGCCAATCAATTCACGCCCGACGGTGACCTAATCGTGGGTGGTACCAATCGGGGTTGGCCGGTTCGTGGGCAAAGCGAGTTTGCATTGCAGCGTCTGGACTGGACTGGAGTGGTCCCGTTTGAAATCAAGGAAATCACAGCCGCTGTCGATGGTTTCAACGTCACCTTTACGAAGCCGATCGACAAAGATTCAGGATCGATTGCAAACAATTACCAATTGGCAACCTTCACGCATATTTATCACCAAGGCTACGGTAGTCCAGAAGTGGATCAAACTACGCCAACGGTCACCAAGGCTGAAGTTAGCGACGATGGATTGAAAGTTCGCCTTACCGTTGATGGCTTGGTGCAAGGTCACGTCCATTGTTTCGACCTTAGCAATGTGTTGTCAGCCGAGAAAGGCAATTTGGTCCATACCGAAGCTTATTACACCTTGAATGAAATACCTAGGAAGTAGTGATCGATCTTTATGGATGATGGGGACGAAACCGAAATCTCGGCTTACCATGAAGCGGGCCATGCATTAGTGGCGGTCATCGTGGGTGCCAAAGTCTTACGAGTCACGATTGAACCCGAATGGGATGACGGCCCCCAGCGGTTCGCAGACGTGCGAATCGGCTGGCCGAATGTTCGTTTGACAAAGCAAGAGCTACTTGAGCGTGAGGTGCTGATCGCCTTGGCAGGACCAGCAGCGGAAATGATCTTTCAAGGGGAAACGCTACATCCAGGTTTCGTACCCGAATGGGCTATGGACTGGAAAACGGCTTGGCACATGGCAAAGGAATTAGTTCCAGACGAAAAACTGCGTCTTCAGTTCTTGGAACAAACGACCCGAGAAGTTTACCACCTGCTTCGCGAAGACCAGAATTGGGCGGCGCTGGCAGCAATTGTGGATGAACTGTTGGCTCATCAAACTTTAGAGAGCGAACAAGTTCACGACGTGGTTAGCCAATGGTTACGGTAAAGCTGCGGTCCTTAACCAAGCCTAACAGTACTGCCGCCGCATCCAAGAGAAACTGGCAGCCATAAGCTGGCCCCAGGCAAACCATCGTCCGGCTCAACTTAGCCTAATTCAAAGAGCGAAACGGACTTACCTTGGATCGGGTCGGCAGGCTCTTCCTGCGTCTGCTGCGGCTTCTTACCAGACCAGAACTGCCTCCATTTTCCCTTGAACGATTTTGGTTTTGGCTTCGGGTAGACCGCTTGTCCGGCAAACGTCCCTTCGTTGAATGCCGTTCCCTGATAATACTGGTAATCGATTCCATGCTCTTGCATCCAGAATCCATACCGCAACGCTCCGTCGATCGGCATCGAATCCTGTGGTTGATTCAACCGCTTTGCCAATTCCAAAACTACCGGGTGCTGATGGCTTAGCGTAGAGGCGTCACCGACAAAGTCCCGTAACGGTTGATAGGTGCCAACCAAATCTTGGTAAAAACAGGGCCCCAATAGTATACTTGGTTTCTGGTAGTAAATCGCTTCGACGCCAACGCTTGAGCCGAACGTTACGCAGGTGTCCGCGTGCTCTAACAAAGCGTAACTGTCGATCGGTGATTCAGGCGTGATCACGGATAATCGACTATCAACTAAATTCAAAAATGGTTCGTACAAACTCCGCGGCGCCGTTTTCAAATTCGGATGTAGACGGACCGTCAATTTGGCTTGGGGATTTTGCAACAGCAACAAGAGGTGCTTCAATCCAGCCAATTGACTTGGATAAGGTCGCTTGTCCCAACTATCACCGATCGCCGCAAACTCGTCCTCAGACGAACAAAACAAAACCACATTATGGTGAGCATTCGACCAATCCGCTGGCAAACGATCCGCCTGCTGTTCCCGCACAAAACTCTTCCACCCTCGTTCAATTCGATTTCGCCGGTCAACAAACCACTGATTCCCAGCAGCCATCCGAGTCTCCGGTTCTGCTTGGTCCCAAAACTGGTTCATGCGACTTAAGATGTAATCGATATCGTGAGGCAGACGATTTTTGTACAGTTGGAAACGACCGTGCGTGGACCCTCTTTCATGAATAAAGCAATCAACAGACATCCTTTGCGTCGCCCTCAAGACCGCACGCACCACAGCAAACCGCCCATTAAAGACGTACACTCGATCAGGCTTTTCATTTTCCAATTTTTGCAACGTTGCCTGATAGACAGCCCAACTGTTCGCAATAATCTCTTGCAACCGCGGTTGATGCAATCGCAAGTCCGGTGCTGGATCGCGTAACCAAGAAACCAAACTGGACAAACTGGCATAACCAATGTCGAAATTATCAATCATCAGTGATCGAAGTTGTTCCAAAGTTTCGATCGGTTGTGAAAGTTCAGCTGGCAAAGCGAACGGTGACCGATTGGTCATCAACGGGCGGTTAGCAACGTGGTGGCTTAACAGATCCAACCCCATCGCACGTCTGGAAACGCAACTTTCACAGACGGCTTGATTACCTGTCATATTGAAATCACACAGGGATTGCTGCCCCAAGCAGGACCAGTTCATGACCTGATCACCGGCATCCAAATGCCGCTGCAGAATTTCTAACTCGGCCTCGAAATGAGGATTAACGGTTTGATAGGGTGAAATAATCGCAATCCGCACGGCAAGTTCCTAGAGAATTTTTCTTCCAAAGACCAACTTCGTAGCGTTGGTCTAAAGTTTGGAGTGTCGAAGAGGTGAACCGTTATCCCATAGTGTGCCAAATCCTTCGATTGTTCCAAAGACTAATTTCTAGCAACGCCATGCTACCGTAGAAACATGCGGCAAAATTTCCTCGAATCGCACAATACATCG
>JBDNHU010000432.1:0-5090 GCA_041688615.1 Mariniblastus sp.
TTCAATTCCATGCTGCTGGCCTTTAACTTCATTCCAATTTGCATGAAATTAGTAAGCGAGAAAACCTTTCTGGGTCAACTTTATCAAATGCAAAACCAATATGCAACATAATTCTTGAAAGTTTTTTATGGCCAGCTTAGCTCGCCCTTTTCGACCAATAACCGCATGAAACGCCTGATAAATAGCGGTCATCCAATCCCTTAGATCGCAAATCACTTTCAAAGCATTTCCAAACCAGAATTTTTGTCGCTGATCTTTCATTTCTCCCTGCGTTTTCTCCCTTACCTCCTAGCAATACTTATCGCAGCCGAATTTGATAGGAAGCAACCGTGTTAACGGAGGCGGATCAAATCAAAATCAACAACACCTCGTTTTGTTTAAGCTTTGCAAAAGCCTTTGCGACCTTCTGTCAATTACGATTTATTGGCTCATGGAAATCAGCTGAACTCTAGAACCAAAGATATCTCACGCCAAGCCGCAAAGACGCATTAGATCTTCTGCGTTGGTGAAGAATGTGGTGCATCTTCAGCAATGCTTAACTAACTTGCGACTTTCTTCTCCCAGTCCATGAAAAGGTAAGTCCAAATGCCATTAGTACCAAGATGCTGCCAACGACCGCCCATTGCCACAACTGCAACTTATACCGCGAACTGAATTGTAAATCCAATTCTAGCGGTGCGTTCTGAGCAACCTGCACGCCACGACTGAAGCGATAAATCGTCCCCCTCTTCGGGAAGGCTGATCACGACAAAATCGGTGCCAGGCGCGCGGCGGGTTGGTGAACAGATAGTTATTCCATCACGCCGTACTATTGGAATGCGAGTACTCCGGATCGTCCGATCGATTTCCAGCACAAGATTACCGACACGGTTGATGCCACGGCGACCACGACGGTTGAAGGTCACCAAGACAGTTTGGAATCGGATCTGCATCACAAGACGATCATGACCGAAACCAATGTCGGTAGCTCGGTTGAGTATCGCAGTTCGACTTGGGTGGTTGATTCGCAGCACCCCGACGGCCAAGCGGTTCATTCGCACCAAGAGTCCCCAGGGACCGCGGCCCCCACGATTTCTCAGACGGCCAGTATGACTCGCCCGGTCAGTGACAATTGGTACCAGGCGTTTGGTCAATCGGCGCAGCCCACCGTAAGCGGCGACCAGCTATCCACCACCCAGTCCAACGCCTTAGGGCGCCTGGACCAAGCTCTAAAACCCGTCCTAGAATTCCTGCAGCAAAACGGTGGAAACGCAGCGTACACATCAGTGGCGATCTTCACAGGCGACGGTTTATACTCAGGTCAAAATGGTTCGGAGTCGGACGGCGGCGGCCAGGCAAATGCCTTTAGCGGTGGTGACTCTGCAGCGGATGACGCGAATGACGGTAACCATGTGTAGGTCACTGCGGTGGGGGCGAAAGGCGGCTATCCCGGAACCGCCGTTGGCAGAGCGTTGCGAGCCCATGCGGCCACGAAAAAAGATTTCCAGGCTTCAACACGCTGGGGCGGGGGTAATGCCGTTTGGAATCTATAACTTGCCCCAGTTGCACTCTTGGACTATTTGACTCAAAACGAGTATGGCGTTGGTCCGTTGCATGAGTTGAAACACTACATCAAGGGAACTTCAGAGAATGTTGCGAACGTTGTCACTTGGGGAGGCACCGACTTTGTGGGTGACACGAATACCTCGAATTACAATGTTAATGACCAAGGCGAATCAACATCGTTTGGTTGGCAGGAAGGTTTTTTTGTCACCGGACGAGAGTCTGCCATTACGGCACTGACCCTGGGTGTAGGCAATGCTTTGCAGTTAGCGAGGGCGGGGAACGTCTCTCGTACATTATTCAGCGTTGTGGGTCCCAGAAATTTAGTCCCGGTTTTTCAGGGTCGCGTAGCGTACGAAGCACTCCAGTTTGGCTCACTTCCTACCGATGCCTGGCACCTGCCGACTGGACATAAAACTCGATAAACTGCCAAAGTGGGCTGTTGCCGTACGTCCGGCATCTGCTTGAAAACGAGAAACGGTACTTGACACCTTAGTCTTGTCCCTTAGTCTTGTCCGTGACACCTTAGTCTTGTCCGAAAATACGCAGCCCAATCGCTCGCCCCTGAAAATAGAAGTCACCCAAGCACCAGTACCCGACTGCCCTATCAGCCACTGGCACTGCTGTCACACAATTTTGGTTCAGCACCATCGAACACTGAAACCGCGGTCTGAAGAAATCCAACCGCCGACCGAAGCACACAAAAACAAAATCGCAAGAATCGAATTCAAAAATCGTTTATCGAATCTGTCATTGCTCCTTTTCAAGAACTTCGCTGACACCTTTGCTTTCCTCGGATGAATCCGCCCACAGGAAAAACAAAGGTGTCAAGTACCGTTTGTACCTTCAGACTGCCCATTTATCCAAAACGGTACTTGACACCTTTTAACGTTCCTCTTGACACCTTTTAACGTTCCTTGACACCTTTTAACGTTCTGCTTTCAGCGCGGCGCACCGCTCGGGAACGAAGGCTGGGTCGAATCCATCGCAAGACGCTTGGATCTGGAATCAACAATGCGACCTCGCGGACGGCCAAGAGTGCGGCCCTTGTCGACTGAAGACCAAAACAAAGAGGTTTGACCCATTTGATTCACCGAAAGCGCTTCAACACTCCAATGACATCACGCATCAAACAAAGTCTCACGACTTTTGAAACCCAAAGGTTCAGCCAGAACCGCTTGGACGGAAATTGATACCTCTGGCGTTGCCCTAGCCTACGCTGACAATGGCCTTCGGCCAAAACAATGGGCGTTAACCACAAGCCCCTTGACGAACGAACCCCTCTGTGTATACACTGTGTATATGAACAAGCACAGTTGGATCACGCTCTCGAAAAGTGACCCACGGGCGTTGTATTTGCAAGTGATCGAGCAAGTTCAGCGACGCGTGGCCGTGGGCGATTTGCCGCCAGGGACTGAATTGCCTTCGATTCGACAACTGGCAGCGGATCTCTCCGTCAGCGTGATCACCATCAAGCGAGCCTACCTGGAACTGGAACGCGAAGGGACCATCACCACTCGCCAAGGCAAAGGATCCGTGGTATCCGACCATCCCGGTTTGCAGTCTTCCATAGCCCAACGGGAATTGGATGAGCACTTGAAGCAGGTATCCCAACTGGGGGCGCTGCTGGGGATATCGAAAACAGAAATGCAACGGCGCATTGCCGAAGCTTATGAAAAATCCCAAAGGAAACAGAAATGAGCACTGCTCTCAACCAACCGCACTTAATGACTGCCGCGGCTTCACTGCGAGGGATCGGCAAATCTTACAAACACTTTCAGCTCACCAACGTCGATCTAGAAATCGAACCGGGAACCGTCAACGGTTTGATCGGCCCCAACGGAGCGGGCAAGTCCACGATCATGCGAATCATGATGGGACTGGTCACGCCAGATCAAGGAACGGTTTCGGTTTTGGGCCAAGCGATTTCATCGCGGGAAGCAAGTGCCAAACAGGACATCGGCTATTTTTCCGATGACATGCGACTCTACAAGTCTGAATCGCTTACCTTTCACATGCAGTTCGTTCGTTCGCTGTTTCCAAACTGGGACGAAGACTACGCTCAACAATTGCTAGATCGGTTCGGACTGATCGCGGACCAAAAAGTTAAAGGGCTTTCGCACGGCCAGCGAGTCAAATCCCTGCTGCTGCTAATTCTCGCGCGGCGTCCTAAGCTATTGATACTCGATGAGCCCACCAACGGACTCGATCCGTTGGCCAAGCAAGAAGTTCTTTCGGAGCTGATGCAAATCGTCAGCGACGAGTCACGAACGATTTTATATTCGTCGCATAATACTCAGGACGTCGAACAGATCAGCGACACCATCACGTTTATCGATCGCGGGCGAGTCGTTGCCAGCAACAACCGTGATGAGTTTCTCGATGGCTGGCGTCGATTTAAATTGCGAGCTCCCCAAGATTGGCAAGCGCCAGCGATTGATGGATTGCGACCTGAGTCGACGTTCGGCAATTTACGAGTGATGACACTTGATCGCTATCAGACTGAGGTTGAAGATCGGCTGCAATCGTCTGGAGCGACATTGGAAGCCTCCGAGGCCATGACACTGGAAGAAATTTTTGTAGCCGCCGTTTTACGCGGTCGAGAGGAGAAGGAATAATGAACTTACAAGCTATCCAAATTCTGTTTTTGAAAGATTTGTTCCTCAGCCGTTGGCCGCTGTTTGGCTATTTGGTGGGCGGGCTGTTGAGCGCGATGGCCACTTGCCTGCCGGTTGAGTCGGCGGGCGACATTGGTTTTATGTTGATGGTTACGATGACGATTGCCGCCGGAATTCATCTGATCGGTGTGTTGTTGCTGGCCGAATCGACCGACATGACGCGGACCTTCGTGATGAGTTTGCCGGTCAGCTTGCTCGATTATTCGATCGCCAAAATTTCGGTCGTGCTAGTCGCTTTCCTGATTCCTTGGTTCGGGATGCTGGCCAGTTTGACGGTGCTTAGTTACGTCATGCCGGAAGCTAAACCAGGGGTCTTGGCGTTGCTCACGCTGTTATTTCTGTTCATGCTGGCCGGATTCTGTTTGCAGTTGGTCACGGCAGTCGTGACGGAATCTGTTGGCTGGACGATTGTCGTCGTGGTGTTGGGGAATATTCTGTTCACTTTGTTCGCCAAAACGCTCGGCGAGCATCCGGTAGTTTCAAAGCTTGCCGAGAACGAAGTGTTGTCCTGGCCACCGATTGTCTTGCAGATCATGGCCATCGAAGCCATCGTGATTCTGGTCGCCTTGGGACTTGCGTTTCTGCTTCAGATTCGCCGCAGGGATCTGGTTTGATGGCAAGCGCTACTGGCGACTGGACGCGGATTCACTATCTGGATAACTTGCGGGCACTGGCGATGCTTCTGGGCGTGTACCTGCATGGAGCCTTGGCCTATGCAGAACCATCGCGGTCGATCTGGATCGCTACCAATCCTCAAGGAAACGTGGCGATCGATGCTTCGATCTGGTGGATTCACCTATTTCGAATGGGTCTGTTTTTTTTGCTGTCGGGTTACTTTGCCAAGCTGGTGATCCAGCGGAAAGGGCTCAA
>JBDNHU010000433.1:0-7688 GCA_041688615.1 Mariniblastus sp.
AATAGCACCACGCAAATTTTCCACATACTGTGTGACTTCGTGATGTGACCGGCCTCATGCAGAAAGATCGCAATCATCTCCGTTGGATGCATGATGCGGCACACAACGTCGGTAAACAGTATCTTACGTAAGCCCGGAATCCAGCCAATCACCGCCGCGTTAGCCACTCGATAGCCCGTGTTCCACATTTGAATCGACGAAACTTGTAGGCGCAATTGTTTTCCCAGTTGGTTAAGTTCATCCTGTAACGTCGGATCCAACAGTTTTGACGTCGACCAAAGTCGGCTAACCACTAGTGGAAAAACGACAGCAAGCGCAACCATCGTGCATAAGGTCAGTGCAATGATTTGTGTTTGAACCGGAAGCCCCTCCCAGACCGATAGATTCGCCAACAATTCTTTGGTGATTAGCACTGCAATAATGGGCAAAACGACAGGTAGAACCAGGAATTGAATCTTTGCGGACTGGGAATATAGACTTTGGCGCAAGCGTCTTAACGATTCGACAAATGATGATGTCCCAAGAGATTGCGGACTTGTTTGCAGGAAGTCGCTGACGATCCAAATCATTAAAAGGCAAGTCAGGTGTGGTACGACAATCAGTAATTCGCCAGTTATTGGCAGCTTTGGAAAGAAGTGTTTTGCGGCATGCGACCAATTCAAGCCAAATGTGATCAACAAACTGTAAAGGGTCCAGACAACCAGTTGCACCCATGGCATTTTCTCCGAAACGCGATTTCGTTTGGCTGGGTCGAAGCTGGCAACATGGGAAAGCAGTTGGATCAGAAGCAAAGACATTAGCATCGAAATGCCCACACCCATTACGCACGCCTGCAGCGATGGCGTTCCGTCGGTGGGACGCAATTGGATTGCCGAATAGGCAA
This sequence comes from Mariniblastus sp., assembly GCA_041688615.1. Classification (GTDB taxonomy): domain Bacteria; phylum Planctomycetota; class Planctomycetia; order Pirellulales; family Pirellulaceae; genus M30B19. The sequence goes on from JBDNHU010000433.1 coordinate 884, forward strand.
GTAGCAGATTCAGGGAAATAATGATTTGCATTGGAAGTCCAAAGTTTGTTTCGTTGGACTTCCAATTTAGCCAAGAACTGGTCATTTCTGCCGGTTTGAGGCATAATGCCAACTTGCATTGTTCATTCTTCACGCTCAAGCATAGGTTGGTGACAGTTGTAGCGGATATGAGTTTTTGTGGTTGCCATTTCATTTTCATATCCAGCTGAGGGATACTACCTACAGTGCCCAGTTGCTGTGGCCCTAAGCGTTACCGCGAACGTAATTGTCTTAGCGGTTTTGACGCTGATTAGAACTGTGCGATCACATTTGACCACAGGGAAAAAAGGTACCCGAACCTGGGTGTTTATCCGCGTTCGGGTAGGCAAAAAATTTTGTATAATTTACAGTGAAATTCCATCGCCAAGTAAGATCCAGGAAGAACAGAACGCGACCGGGGAAAGTGAATGATGTACCGGAAGTTGAAGCGAGTTCAAGCGAGGTGAAGCGAGGTGATTGCCTGCCTGCCCCTTCGGATCTTCTAGACTTGTGTGGAATCGTCAGATTGCGCAGTCCTCGGGTTCAGCATCCGCCTAGAAACACTGGCCGTATTTTAATGCCAAGACAAGAGAACGGTCGACGATCGTTCTTTTGAGGGTGCACCCGAGTAGTGGTTGGGCGGTCGACCTTGGTTGATTTGCTGACGAATTAAGTTTGTTGAAAAAGCCAAAGGTGATTATCGTGTCGGATACTGTTGCAAATATCATTCAATCGCTGCGTTCTGAAATTCAATATCACGACCAGAAGTACTATGTAGAAGCGGCCCCTGAAATAGCAGATCACGATTACGATAAATTGATCAATCAGTTGCAGCAACTAGAGAGTGAACATCCCGAATTGATCACTGCCGACAGTCCCACGCAACGCGTCAGTGAGTCGCCGGTCAGTCATTTGGAACAAGTCGAGCATCGAGTGCCGATGCTATCGATCGACAATACATATTCGGTGGATGAATTGAAAGAATTTCGCCGCCGCGTAGTCGAGGGATTGGACGGGCAGGAACCCCAATGGGCAGTGGAACTAAAAATTGACGGTGTTGCGGTTGCGCTGATCTATGAGAACGGTATTTTGAAACGAGCGGTGACTCGGGGGAACGGCAAAGTGGGTGATGACATTACGCACAATGTTCGCACAATCGTTGACGTTCCATTAAAGTTGAACACAGAAAAACCGCCTGCCCTTCTGGAAATTCGCGGTGAAGTTTACATGACCAATCAAGAGTTAGTCAGGCTGAACCAACAGCAGCAGTCTGCCGGCGAACCGCTGTACAAGAATACTCGAAACGTTTCCGCTGGCACGGTTCGTTTATTGGATTCGCAACTTTGCGCGTCGCGGAACTTGCGGATTTTTTGCCATGGTACCGGCTATTGCGAAGGCTTAGAAAGTACGAACCATAAAGATTTTCTGGCAGAAATCGCTTCCTATGGTTTGGTGCCCACACCGATGGTCCAAGTGTTTGACGATTTTGACGGAGTGATCAATCATTGTCAGCACATGATCGAAAGGTTAGGAGATTTAGATTTTGAAGTAGACGGAATCGTGGTCAAAGTGAATGACTTTCGGCAACGCCAACAGCTGGGCATTCGTAGCAAGAGTCCCCGCTGGATCGCGGCCTATAAATGGGAGAAGTACGAAGCGGTTACCCGTTTGAATGCGATCACAGTTCAAGTTGGCAAGACGGGGACGATCACTCCGGTAGCTGAGTTAGAACCGGTAGAGCTGGCCGGAACCACGGTCAGTCGCGCCAGTTTGCACAACGCCGAAGAAGTTCAACGCAAAGATATCCGAGTGGGCGATGTGGTTGTAGTGGAAAAGGCGGGAAAAATTATTCCTCATATTGTGCGAGTGGAATTGACCCAGCGACCAAAAGATTTGCCGGCGTACGACTTTCCGACGGTATGCCCAGCGTGCGGAACGTGTGTAATTAAGGATGAAGGCGGAGTCTATATTCGTTGCCCAAATTTTCACTGCCCGGCCCAGGTGAAGGAGCGTATTCGCTACTTCGCCACTCGGAACGCGATGGATATTGAAGGCTTGGGCGACAAGCTGGTTGAACAATTAGTCGATGCGAAACTGGTTCTAAGTTATGCCGACCTGTATCGATTAAGTGCCGCCGATTTGTTAAAGCTGCCTAGAATGGGCGAGAAATCTTGCGAGAAAGTCTTGGCTGCGATCCAGGTCAGTAAGTCGCAAGGATTGGGGCGTTTGCTAAACGCATTATCCGTTCGTCACGTGGGTGGCACCGTATCCGAATTGTTGGCGAATCATTACCAAAACATGGACCAGTTACTAGCCGCGTCGCAAGCGGAGCTTGGACAGTTGAACGAAGTGGGGGAAGTGATTGCAGCAAGTGTCTACGAATTTTTCTCCTGCGATGTTGGACGCACGATTGTGGCGGAACTGCGCGAACTGGGATTGAAATTGGAACAAGACGTTTCGGCAAGTTCGCCAGCCTCGGATGTGTTTTCCGGGCAGACGTTTGTGGTCACCGGTACCTTGCCAGATTACGGACGTGACCAGATACATGCAATGATTAAGGCCAATGGCGGCAAGGTTGGTAGTAGCATTAGCAAGGCAACCACTTTTTTGGTCGCCGGCGAAAAAGCCGGAAGCAAGTTGCAGAAGGCTTCGGCTTTGGGTGTGAAGGTTGTGGATCAGGCTGGTTTCTTGGCGTTGTTACCTTAAGATCGAAATCATTACGTTCCCAAAGGATGGGCTTATCCAAAGAGGTGCGAAAAAAAGGCTTGGCGAATCTTCGAAGATTCGCCAAGCCTTTTGTTTTTCATGTGAACACGTTTTTCATGTGAACACGTTTTTCATGTGAACACGTTTTTCATGTGAACACGTTTTTCATTGTGAACACATTTTTCATTGTGAACACATTTTTCATTGTGAACACATTTTTCATTGTGAACACGTTTGCTTATGAACCCTGCATCCGTAGCTTCGGGGAATCGAAACTACACAGCACGCCGTTTACGTCGGCTTGCCAGCATTCCGGTTGCCAACAGTGCAAACAGTCCGGTAGTGGTTGGTTCTGGCACTGCCGAGAACGATCCACTGAGTTGGAAGAATTGGGCGCCGTCATTGGACCCGGTAACTCGGGCGAAATAAGTGCCCGAAAGCAACGATTGGGTCAACGATTCGGCATCACCAAAACCACCAGTGTTTGACTGTGCCAAGATGGTTGTGCCATCAGTATCAAACAGAGTCAGCGTCAGGTCATTCTGAGCCGCTGCGTTGAATGTGCCGCCAGCAGCGGTGTCGACATTGTAAGTTGGACCAAGTGGTGTCAGTTCTAAAAACAGATCGCCATCTAATAGTAGGTCAAACGAGAAAAAGTCCGTATCCGTTGTTCCGTCGATACTAACAAAGTCGACGTCCGTTAACGCGACCGCCAAATCAGTAGCGTCTTCACCGATCAAGAAAGAATCGCCGTCACCAAGGCTTCCCAACGAGGTAGCAACGGAGAATGTATCGTTTCCGCCATCACGTCCGTTGATATCACCATAGCCCCGGTGCATCCCCAAAACGTCCGCAAACTGGGGTCCGTCAAAGCTGACGTTGATGAAGGGTTCCATTAGAAAATTAGCGTCCGAGGAAGTAATATGCCCTAGCCCTAGCCCGTGGCCAGCCTCGTGCGCTATAACATTTCTGAAGCGACGAAAATTACTAGACGAATTGCTGTAGAAATTGGAGTCACCAGTATCCATCACTTGATCGCCGTGATCAGGGAAGTAATTGTAGGCCAAGATACCTGATTGACCATCAATGAAATGCCCACCGACCCGGAAGTCACCGCGTACACCTAGTGCGCCGCGGGGTTGCGTAGTGCCGTCGATACCATTGCCTGGCGTTAGACCGTCGTCGTTGGCCTCGTATATCATCCGCAGACCTGCGACTTCACCCCAGCGGCCGTAACCTGATTCCATCAGCGTGTACCAAGGACGATTCGTTAAGTCACTTCCACCGCCGCCCGCGCCGATATTTGTATCCAGGAACGCGACTAAATCACTGTTGGATGCCGCTTCACCAGCAGCACCGGAAATAAAAGTTCCGTCGGGAACAACACTCCAAGTTAATGTCGTGGCATCACCCTGTTGCAAACCCGATCCACTGGTCGCAGTTTGACTCCAGCGGGTTTGTAGATTAAACCCATCATTGTTACCCTGCCCGTAGGCAATTTGAGCGGTAACCGCTAACAATCCGAAGGCAAAAAAACTCTTTCGAAGCATTGAGTAAGCTCCCATCTTCTTTAAAATTAGAACTAGAAAAGGTGAACAGCCCCAAATTTTTTGCCCGTCCGGATCTATAATTTAATCCAAGTCGCACAGCAACGCAATCTTTCGCCCCCTAAACGCGTGTATTGGTTACCTTTTTTTGAATCAATCCTGGCTTGCCCGCTAAGTCACCCGAGAATCATCGGGAACTCCATTACGAAAGAGCAAACCGTAAAATAGCGTTCCCTTAGTATCAAATTGACTCCCGTTGCCAAATAGGGAGTAGCAGCACAGCAAGCCCAACAGGTTAGTCGCAGTAAGATCATCGCATTTAATTATGTGCAGCAAAATAGATTCAATCAGATGTTTTCGGTCAATTGGCGAATCAAAGAACCCGTTCATTTTACGCAGTCAGGGTTTGGTCAGAAAAGGAGATTGCCCATTCACGATGCCCCGCCGGCAAAGGGCTCTCTGGCCGAACTGGAGTTTTATCCGCATGCTAGAAAGACCGCGTCTCAAGTTGTTGGTCGAGCGTGAACTTCGTCGTTCCATTAAGTCCCACGCCCACCAGTTACCAGGCCCAATCAGTGGTCCGCCGTTGGGATGCGAGATTGGTTTTGGCATGTCGTTGGCTCAAAGGCGTTGCAAGCAACACCATTGCAAGTGCCCAGCGTTTAGCAACATAATAGAGCGACCTCGGGAATTGTCCCAAAATTGAATAAACCAGTGGTCTTGGGATACCAGGCCAGGCATCGGTGATGATTTGGTCAGGAGAGGTTGCCGGCAGATGGGGCTAAGCATTTAGCAATAGTATAGAAATAATATCCCGATTTCTCTGCTGGCAAGCACGACACACACGCGAGTAAATTTCCGAGCACAAATTGATACACTTGCGAACGCTGCGTGCTGGTATTGGGAAGTTGATTTGGGACGGATCCTTCGCTTGCCTAGCTGGCAAAGCACACGTATACAGGTGCTAAGTAACAGGAAATATCATGGCTTCCTATGTTTCAAGAACACCCGCTGCTTCGTCGCGCGGTGCAGTCGAACATTTTTCCGGGCGTCTGTCGTTTGAGACCGATTGCTGCGACGTGCATCATGCAATTGAAAACGATAAAACAGATTTTGTCTTGTTGAATCTTCGAAGCGAAGAATTGTATCGTATCGGGCACTTGCCAACGGCAACTAGTTTGCCGCACTGGAAAATCAATGAATCCACTTGGGGACCCTATCCGGTTGGGACATTGTTTGTCACTTATTGTGCAGACCCGCAGTGCGGTGGAGCAGACAAAGGTGCTTTGGCGATTGCAAAATTGGGGCGTCCGGTCAAATTGATGATTGGCGATGCTATTGGATGGCTAGACGAAGGCTTTGATTTGGTCGGTTCCGAAGCCGACACGGCTAAAACAACATGAACTCACGCATACCCACGTTTATCGTCGATTCGTTTACCGGCCAACCGTTCAAGGGAAACCCTGCAGGTGTATGCTTGCTAGAATCAGCAATCAGCGCCGATCACATGCAACGGATTGCCCAAGAGTTGAATTTGTCGGAAACCGCGTTTGTGGTCACTTCTTCAAGAACCGGTAGTTACCCGATCCGTTACTTTTCTCCAAAAATGGAAATTCCACTTTGCGGTCACGCGACTCTTGCGTCGGCCAAGATCATGTTCGAACAGTTGCCGGGGCAGCGTTTTGCTTTTGTCAACGCAGACGGTCTTCAATTGAGCGTAACGAATTTGGGTGATTCCATTGAAATGGAGTTCCCGGTTTATGATCTGGAAGCGGCGCCAGCCAATGCGGATCTTCTTAACGCCCTAGGGATCCCTTCCATTGTGTATTCGGGATTCGAAGCCAATACAAAAATCTTGATGTTGGAAATTGACAGTCCGGAACAACTCAGGCGTTTAGCACCGGATTTTGTCGAGTTAAAAGCGTCGCACCAATCGATTCATGGCGTGTGTGTTACGGCCCAAAGCAATGACGGATTCGACTTTCATTCTCGCTACTTTTGGCCATGGAGTGGCGGTGAGGAGGATCCCGTCACCGGCGGGACGCATACATTTTTGGCCAAGTACTGGAGCCAAAAACTTGGCAAGCCAATTCTGCGATCTTTTCAATCGTCGGCCAGAACCGGGCAAATGGAAGTTGAATTGATACCCAATGGGAACCTGCTAATCAGGGGCCAGGCGTGTGTAGTTTTTGAAGGAATGATGCGTGGGATCATTTAAATTTACGGACGCACCAATGGTGCAGGTTTTACTTGGAAGACTACAATTCGAACATAAGTCTTTGCACCAGCCGCGATGGGTTGCTTCGGATCGCGAGTGTTTGATTACCCGATAGACTTCGGATAGATGTCCGGTTTGAACTACGTGTTGATGTGAAGTTCGAACCGTAGCGATTGATTTTCGTTCCGCAATACTCAGTCTTCTGTCATTCGGGATAAGAATCGCCCGGAAACTAACAGCCACCTTGGTGGGCCAAGAGTTCAACCGGGCCAGAAACTCGATCCGTGTGGTTCGAGTTTCAGAATCAGGCCGTCAA
>JBDNHU010000434.1:0-11987 GCA_041688615.1 Mariniblastus sp.
CACATTGTCATAGCCACATTGTCATAGCCAATTTGCAATGGGCGAACGGCCAATAGCCGACGTTAGGTTGGGCAAAAGGTTTGCGTCAATCGGTTTGAAAAGTTAGGATAATCCGGTCTTGGGTCGCTCTGAGACTGACCTGCGTCCATCGTTAAGGTTCCTGAAGGGCAGGCCACTGGATCGTACCGGTTTTGGGCCAGCGAAACGAATCTTTGGCAAATAAGCAGCGTCCGGAAAATAACTGTCCGAACGTGTAGCGGATCTTGTTACAGATCCTCAGTGGAAGGATCTTTAACAAGATTCACTACGACTTTAATTTACAGCACGCTACTTAAGTCGATAAAATACAATGTCTAAGCAACTGGATCAGCGATTTCAACAGCGATTTCAACAGCGCCGGCAATGGTTGCAAAGCGGTTTGACATTGGCGGGTGCCGCCTTGGTTTCGACTCTGCCTGGGTGTATCCATCCAGGGCCAACGGGATCCAAAGCGGACATCGTTTACGGTTCCCACGGATACGGACCCGGGCGATTTCAGAAACCCAGGGCCATCGCGATCGACGCCAATGACGAAATTTACATCGTGGATATGACCGGTCGCATTCAGGTATTCCATCCCGATGGAAAATACTTGCGACATTGGAACACACCTGCGGTTACCAATGGCCGTCCCACGGGATTGGCGGTCGGGCGAGACGGAACGATCTGGGTTGCGGACACTCATTATTTTCAGGCCCTGGCCTATACCCCAACCGGAGAAATGCTGACCGATCGCTGTATCGTCAACAAAGCAGGGATTGCGCCTGGTGAATTTGGCATGTTGACCGAAGTGGCCGAAGATTCACAGGGTCGAATTTACATCGCCGAATATGGCGAGAACGATCGAATCCAAGTTTTTTCGCCAAGTGGCCAGTTTCAATTTCAAGTAGGATCGCATGGCACCGAATCCAGCCAGTTTATGCGACCTCAAGCGATCGCGATCGACAAAAAAGATCAGCTTTGGGTTGCCGACGCGGGCAATCATCGGATTCAAGTGTTTGCGACCACAGACAACCAAGCAAGTTTGATCAAAACCTGGGGCGAAGACGGAAACCAAGCCGGTCAATTACGTTTCCCCTACGATCTGTTCTTTGATCAGGACGAAAATCTATACGTTTGCGAATTTGGAAATCATCGAGTCCAAAAATTTGATCAAGACGGCAAGTCGCTTTGGATGTGGAAAAGTCCGGGCGTGGGAATTGAATCTTTGTACCAACCCTGGGGCTGTGTCAAAGATTCCGAAGATCGACTGCACGTCTTGGATTCGTACCACAATCGAGTTTACCGGGTGGTGATTTAAACCACTTCGAAGCGATTGTCGGTGGGTGAATTTCCCCCGGATTCTACGGTCGGTGCGACTAGGAAATTCGCCAGCGTTGTATTCACCGCCCTGCCCTGCCCTGTCGTTTTACTAGCACTGTCTTCTTACGGCGGGCATTCTACGACTGGCGACCTAGCGTTTCGACCGGGAAGCAATTGCGGGACCTGGTTTAAACTTACCGTTGGTCGCTAAATGGGTTGTCTTGGGCGCGGGAATCGTTGTTTTCTGGCAAGAAATGTCCAGTTTAAGGTTGTTCGAACCACAGCAGATTCACAGGTTGGTCTCGAAAAGATGGCATGGCAATTGCGTCTCTACCAAGTGATTTGGCCGTGTGCGTTTCGGTTGCAAGGGTGAACATTTCACGGCGCTGGTGGACATCTGGATCTTGGTCGTCTGCGTTGGAAAATGGAGCGATCACGGTGTGCGATGGCAAGAAGCAAGTTCCATAGTGCCACGGGTATCGGGCCATCCCAAGTAACCACTGCATGTAATCGGCCAGTTGTTCTTTGGCCTGGTTCGGGGTAAGCGTGATCGCTAATTCAATTCGCTGGTGTTGGGCGAAATTTTGTAAGTCTTTTTCCACAGAAGGTTGGCACCGTAACGCTGTTCCTAAGGTTAACAAATGAGTGCACGTAGGGGCCTGGATTTCAGCGATCATGATCGGGGGCCAAGTGTCGTTTTGACTGGTGAACACTTGCGAAATTGTACCCAGGGCGTGTTCGTACTTCGGGATCAAGTGGACTTGCCATTGGCTTAGGACAGTCCCCTGCCCCCATTGCTGCCAGTAGTCTTCTAGGCCCGGGACCAAAGCCGAATAAACGTCGTCGTCATCCAAAGGTAAACTGACCGGACTGCTGTGCAAACAATCGGCCGCGTAGCCGGGCATGCCTGCCGCATCGATGGGCGGGATCAAGGCCAAAATGCGATCGCCCTCGACTAACGCTGCGCCGATTCCTTGTTCAAACCACAAAATCCTGGTCTGCTGCAGGTCTAGCGTTGCGGCACCCTTGGGATGCGCGCAATAGGATTCGGGAAGCAACGGAGGGGTGAACGCATCGTCTGGCTTTTGGGAAAAGATCATTGGTGCGGGTACCAGATTTCGAACCCATACCAATCGCGGGCTCTGGGCAACGGTGGATGCAGAAGAATCGCCGCTTGTTGTGCCATCGACCGTGCCATCAGACGATGTCCTCGAAGCCGTGGGGTCAGCGTTCTTTTGGACCACGAAATAGATCGCTCGATTGTCCGATTGAACTGCCGCTTGATAGCGACCATCTGGGTATTCCGCCCACATGATGACTGTCGGTTGGGAGACATTTTCAAGCGGGTCGGACATGATTTTTTCCGTTATCGATTGGGTGCAAACCTAGGGTTGGTTTAGCGAGTGCTGGAATCATCTTGGGGCAATATAGAGTCGGCACTGAAATATCTTGCAGTTTTTTGCCCAAGCGGATAGCCGTTGATCGGACCTGTAGAATCTTTGCCCACTTGTCCGCACGATACAAATTCCCTCGGGGACTTGCCAATTCCCCTCGAACACGCCACGCCGCAGTTGCTTTCACGTTTGACTATCTTCCTGGGATAAGTTGGTCGGGTTAGCATCGGGGCGACAACTGTGGCGTTTTGCTGCGCGGTTTGCGGGCTTGTTTTTTGGTGTGCGTCGAGTCAAAATTCAGCGGCGACGTGGGGTAGTTTGCTCAGGCGTAGCTGGGGAAGTGTCCGGTTCCAGCGCGGCTGCGTTTACCCGAATGACGGGAAGAAATGCCATTCCCTGTTCGTTTTAAACGTTAGTTTTTGCCTAAATTGCCACCAAATTTGGCTGTGAGTGGAAGTTTTACACAAGTTTTACATGACTGAAACTGTTGGCAGACAAAGTCTTGGGGCGACTCCGATACAATTAGAGGCGGCAGAAACGCCAGTTAATAGGAAATCAAAGGAAACGAACCATGTTTTTTCGTCCTGGAAATAAAGAAAATAGCCAGCTTCAAACCAAAGATAATGCTGCGGATTCTGGTGCGTCAAATTCTGATGCGTCCCTGAGGCAAGCGAATCAGCAGGCGTCTGGTTTGTCTGAAATTGAATCGATGTCTGATGCTGCGACGGTACAGGCTGTCATTGATGCTCCTGCCGCAGACGACTGTTATCAATATACCGAAGCCGAACTGGAGGCCTTGCAAAATGGCCAATCCATCGACCGCGGACCTGAACGTGAATTTAGCGGACACGGAATAACTGGCGATGATTCGGCAAATTCAGTCCCTTCTCCTCATATCAAGACCGTGAATCATTTGGGTGTCCAACGTCGGCATGAATTGACAGCGACCGAACGAGCGGCGGCTTTGCTGGCAGATCAGATAGAAGCCGACACCGAAGTTGACAAGTTCATGGGCGCTGAATCCTTTGTTCTGGCCGATCCCAAGAAGCGAACGTCGAACGCGGACGCCAAGTGGATGTCGGGCAAGGAACGATGGAAAGACGGTTTCGCGTGGCCGATTGTGATTTGGATGGGTGTTCTGCACCTGGGTGCCTTAATTGCGATTCCATTTTTTACATGGCAAGCGTTGATCGTAACTTTGATTTTCCATTGGATTGGTGGTAGCGTTGGGGTCTGTTTGGGCTTCCATCGTATGTTGACCCACGGTGGTTTCAAGACCTATCCATGGATGAAGGCGTTGTTGACTTTTGCGGGTCAAACGGCCGGTGAAGGAAGTGCGGACATGTGGGTTGCGACCCATCGCAAGCACCACGCTCACTCGGACAAGCCTGGCGATCCGCACTCGCCACACGAAGGCAGTTGGTGGAGTCATATGAATTGGATTTATCCATTCAAGTCAGAAGAAGAACGCCAAGAGTTGTTGACGCACTGGGCTCCGGACATGGTCAAAGACCCCGTCGTTTCTTGGGTTTCCAAATACTTCTTGGCCACTCACTTTGTGGTCGGTTTTGCCATGTTGGGCGTTGGTTACTTGGTTGGCGGCTGGCCGATGGCGGTCAGTTTCGTGATGTGGGGCGTATTTGTTCGCACGGTTGCGGTTCTTCACGTGACCTGGTTTGTTAATTCCGCCAGCCACATGTTTGGCTATCGCAATTACGAAACCACCGACGACAGCAAGAACAATTGGTGGGTGGCGATTGTGGCTTACGGTGAAGGCTGGCACAATAATCACCACGCTTATCCAAGAATGGCCGTTCACGGTCACAAGTGGTGGGAATTCGATGCCACTTGGCAATTGCTTCGCTTGATGAAAGTTTGCGGCTTGGCGTGGGATATCGTTGACTATCGCACTGCAAAAGAGAAACGTGAACGTGAAGCCGCCAAGAATGTTGCCGCGTAGTTTGAAAGAACGGCACGGTGTTGAGAAACGGCAAGGGGTTGAGAAACGGCAAGGGGTTGAGAAACGGCAAGGGGCTGGGAAGAACCACTCCGGCTGGGCGTGGGCTGCTGTGAACAATAAAAGTAAAAGGCTTCCATCGTCATGTCTATGGAAGCCTTTTTTTAGTGTTAGTCCTATCCGTTTCACTTAAGTCGAAGCCTCAACCGCAGATGACTATTGTGGATAATCGTGGCTAAGCCAAGAATCGCGGTTGCGCTTACAAGCCGTTAGATGATGGATCAGGCGGCGTGTCAGAATGCGATTCCGAGGGGATCTGATGGTTGGAATGATTCTCTGATGGTTTGGACATTTGGTTTTGGTGGGCGTCATCGTCAGGTAATTCCCGTTCTTTGATCAACCGTTGGACGCGTTCTTCCATCTCTTTGCCGGCTTTGAACGTCACTACATATTTTTCTGGGATGGTGACCTCACGGCTGGTCTTGGGGTTGCGTCCAAGACGTGCGGCGCGTCGCTTGACTTCAAAGACTCCAAAGTTACGCAGTTCTAATCGCTGGTTGACGACCAGGGAATCCACGATCGCGTCGAACACTTTCTCAACGATTTCTTTGGTTACCTTTTGAGTTAAACCGATTTCATGGGAAATTGACTTAACTATATTTTTCTTCGTGATACTCTTGCGATCAGGAAAGTCGTCAGCAGTCATTTACTTGTAGCTCCCAAAAACATGACCAACAGGAATTTCGTAAACCTGGCGACCGTCACATGGGTGCCTTGAAATTCTGAGTCGGTTTTTTTGGCTCAAGGAATCTTGAACCATCCTGCCAAAATATTTCTTCTGGTGTCTCGAGACACGCCCGCTTTGAACGTGCCAATTTTCAACATTCCCGTCTTAGATACCCGCACGGTTGATTTCGTTACCACCGGATTCAAACCAAATCGTTCAAGTTAAATCCAATCGTTGGTTTCTAATCCAAAGGCAAGGCCGGTTCATCGACAGCGAGGCTTACCCGGTCGCACCTTTCAAGCCCGGATCGCACAGGTTACTTGGATCGAAGAACGCCTGGGGAAACTTGCGGACATTACGCCGGATCAGCCATTACAAATAAATGCACCCTTAGTGGAGTCACGTGTCTGTGGTTGAGTGATCCGGTCGACGCATTTTGGCACAATTATCTTCAATACAATCATATGCTGCGCGAACATTCTGCCGCAATCAATTCTTGCACGATAACTTCTGTACGATAACATTTGCAAAATGCCGTGAATTGTGGCGTTCAGCCTTGCCGAATTGCTGACCGCCCGCTTTCAGGATTATCTAAGACTTACAGACCAGATTCAAGGTTAGTTGTTGTATTAATAGCAGGCTTATTTGCTGGCCAATTGACCGATGCGTCAGCGTTATTTCAACCACGAATCAGATGGAATCTAGCTTAAAAAGCCCTACAAAGGGCGTCCAAATCCCTAAAAGTCCAGCAATTTTGGGGTTAGACGCGGATTTGTTTTCGTTGCTCTTCAATTTGCCCAAGCGTATGTAATTTACCCTGTCCACTGCCAGGACACGTTTGGCAGGTCTGCTTCCAAGTTTTTTCGGACTTCAAATTCGAGTCCCAAAACGGCCATGTCTTGCACTGTCTTGGCCTGGCGTTATACACGTTGCAGCGTCGAGTCTGGTTGTCGAAAAAGTAACAGTCGCCGTTGGAATACTCTTTCAGCGAGTACCGAATGCCGACTTTTCGAGTGTAAGTGCTCATGAAGGTTTCCATGTCGTCTAACATGCCCATCTGGGCAGCGATTGCATGGATTTCCTCTTTATTGACCCATACATAGCCCGCGCCGCCGGTGCAGCAATCGCCGCATCCGCTGCAAGTAAATTGCAAGCCGTCAGAATACCAGGGTTTCTTTTCGTTTGACATCACGGTTTCCAGCACGGTAGTTTGCGGTGATAGTTGGTTCAAGTCGATGACGCTTGGGATCCACCCGCCAACCCAAACTCAGTGGCAAACGGCGAAGTAGGACGTTGGGTCTGTCGATTGCTGGGTCTGTCGATTGCTGGGTCTGTCGATTACTTGGTCTGTCGATTACTTGGTCTGTCGATTACTTGGTCTGTCGATTACTTGGTCTGTAAGTTACTTGGTCTGTAAGTTACTTGGTCTGTAAGTTACTGCGTCTGTAAGTTACTGCGTCTGTAAGTTACTGCGTCTGGGGTAGCCCATTTCTAGGAATGTAAATCAGGACACGCTTGTACTGTCTAATGTCATTTCCCGGAACTACTTTTTGTTTAAATGTATCCGGACTTGCGTCTTTTTTCTAGCAGCGATCCAACACAGGCCTAGATTTTCGCCTTCAAAGTCGATAATTTCTTCATGCCCGAGCGTTGGACACGTCCTTGAAGCATACAGTCCTTGAAGCACGCGACCGCGTCGGGCGATCAAAATTGCAAAACGGCTTTCAAACATTCCACTAGTGTTTCAATTTGCTGCGTATCGTTAAAGGCGCCAGGACTGATTCGCAACGTTCCACCGTTTGTGGTTCCCAAGGCATTGTGGATCAAAGGTGCACAATGGTAGCCCGATCGAGTGACCAAACCGCCGGCCGATTCTATGGCCAGCGAACATTCGTTGGGTTCGAGTACCTGTGACGTGAGACTGATCACAGGCATTCGCTGTCCCAGTTGTGAAAACGGATCCCCGCTTCCGTCGTCGGCCACTAAGTTGACTTCCGGCACGGCGAGTAGCAACTTCCAAATCTGCGAACATAAGTGGTTTGCATGCTGATAATGCCGCTGCAATCCACCAGATTGCAAAACTTCAATTCCCGCGGCCAACCCCAGCAAACCGCCAACGTTCAAACTTCCTGCTTCCCATTTTTCAGGAGAATTCGTCGCTGGCAGAGGCAAGTGACTTTGCGTGCCCGTGCCGCCCGAGCGTAAGCAGTCGACAAACGGTTCGATGTCCTGACGCACATAGAGGATGCCAGTGCCCAAGGGCCCCAGCAATGCCTTATGGCCGGCAGAAACTAGAAAGTCACAACGGATTCGATTGATATCCACTGGGATGTGGCCCATCGTTTGAGCGGCATCCAGAAGAAACGCAATACCGTGACGTTCACAATGTTTTCCAACCGCCTCAGCGTCTTGGACCATTCCGGTGACGTTGCTGGCGTGGCTAAGGCATACCAAAGCGGTCGATTCGTCCGCCATTTCCAGTAGACGACCGATGTCAATTCTGCCCAGTCGGTCGCATGGCACTGTCTGAACGTCAACTTTGCCATGCTGTTGCCAATAGTTAAGCGGTCGCAAAACCGAATTGTGTTCGATCTGGCTAGTGATGACCCTGAGCGGGAATTTGGCGGCAGCACCCGACCGCAGTTTACCTTGACGCATCGCAGCGATGACGATTCCGTTGATCGCCAAGTTCAGGGCATCGGTTGCATTGTAAGTGAAGGCAATTTCCTGGGCGGATGCCCCAATCATCCCGGCGACCCAATGGCGAAGCTGTGAAATTTGTCGACCGACTAAGGATGCATTCACTCCAGCAGTTCGACCATAAGTCAAACCCGACTGGGCCATGTACGTCTGCATCGCCAGCAATACTTCTGGCGGTTTGGGCCAACTTGTGGCGGCGTTGTCAAAATACAGTTGTGACATCCTCTAGAACCACCAACCACCGTTAACATGCAAGGTTTGGCCAGTCATGTAGCTGGATAAATCACTGGCAAGGAACAAAACTACGTTGGCAATTTCAGAAGGTTCTGCGAATCGACCCAGGGGAATTTGTTGGATCATCGCTTTGCGATTATCTTCGGGAATCGACTGTCCCATCTCAGTGTCGACCACGCCCGGCGCCACCGCGTTGACTCGGATGTTGCTGCGGGCTAACTCGCGAGCCAAGACTTTAGTCAGTCCCAATACGCCCGATTTCGCCGATGCATAATTGGCTTGCCCAAAGAATCCCATCACCGCAGAAAGCGAGGCTACGTTGATGATGCGGCCCCCTTGGCGAAGTTTCAAAGCCGCTTGTTGGCAACTATAAAACACGCCCGTCAAGTTGGTATCAATGACCGCCGACCATTCGGCTGCGGTCATCTTCTTGATCGATCGATCACGCAAAATTCCAGCATTGTTGACCACGATATCCAAGCCGCCAAAACGAGCGATCGCTTGGTCGAACATTGCGGCGACTTCTTCCGAATTTCTAACGTCAGCGGCGATTGCCAAGGCGTGATCCGTTCCGATCTCCTGCACCGTGGCTTCGGCCAACGTTTTGTTGTGACCTGCGGGGTCTGCAAAATAGTTGATGACGACATTGGCACCGTTGGCCGCCAATGTAATTGCTGTCTGCTTTCCGATCCCTTGGCTAGAACCCGTAACCAACGCAACTTGACCCTGAAGACTAACTGAATTTGCAACCGCCAAAATGTGACTCCCTACCGTTTGTGATCACTTCCCAGGCCCGAAACCACTCAGTTCCAGGCAACCCAATTCCAGAAGTCGTTCCCCCGTACCGCTTATCGATTCGGATGACCGTTTCCGCCGCCCCGCCGCCAAAATCCCTAAGATTCCTGAGCGGATGAAGCAATGTGCCGCAGTTGAAGATGTTGGATTACGACTTTGGCTTTTCCTTCAAATTGGCCAAGAATTCCATCAAGTCACGGACTTCGGTCGGCGTCAATTTGTCCTTGATATCGGCTGGCATCGAGGAGAGTCCGCGTTTACGGGCATCGATATCTTCTTTATTCAAACGAATGATCCCACCGTCAGAATTCATCAGTTCCAAGAGGTCATCGCTTTCGCTTTTGACGATGCCCGTATGAGTGACACCGTCCAGATCGAGAACGATTTCCGTCTGAAAACCTTCGGCAATTTGACGGTTGGGTTCCATAATCGATTCCAATAAATACCCGCGATCCTTCCGGATGCCGACATCAGACAGCAACGGTCCGACCGCTCCGCCGACACTGCCGATCATGTGGCAGCGAACGCACGATACTTCGGTCTTTTCGTAGAAGATCTTTCTGCCCGCATCCCAATCTCCGCCCGATAATAATTCGGCAAATCGCTGGGCAACCGGTGCTCCATCGCCCACCTCTCGATGGTGATTCACTTGGGCCAACAAATCGGTCATCTGCCGCGTCTGGAGTGACAAAATTAGATCCAATGCACATTCGCCGGGCAGTTGGTTGGCGACATACAATTCAGTCGCAACCGTCAACGCTTGGCGACCGGCATCCTCTTGCAATTTACCCAACGATCGTAAAGCAGCTTGGCGTTCAATCACTTCCCCTTGACGAATGGTCTTCTCCAGAAGTTCACCGGCCAATTCAGGATCAATTTGGGTCAACAGCACCACCGCACCTGCGCGAACTTCTGGGGATGCGTCTTCGCTGGCCGTACGTACCAGCGGTTCAATCGAATCGCCTTCCAGCCCATAAAGTGAAACCAACGCACTGGCTCGCATTTTTCCTGTTCTAGCGGTGTCAGCAATGACTTCACGCAGAATCGGTGCCACCTCTTGAATGCCAACACTGGCTGCCACTTCGATGGTCTTAGCATTTACCGCTTCTTCACTGGCCAATAGTCCTGGCAGGTTATCCTTCAAAGCGATCACCGCAACCAAGCCATCGCGATCCTCCAGCGGTCGATATTCGTTGGTAACTTTATCCAATGGTCCAGGTTTGTCCCATGTCGCCAGAAGATCCAACGCTTCCTTGCGACGGTCCACCGAAGACGATCCAGACGCTGCAAACGCAGCTAATCGTTGCGCGTGCATGGCACCGCCCAAGCGGAAGTTTGCATTCAGGGCTCGGCGAACCAAAGCGTCGTCCCCACCGGCCCGGGGCAACAGTTGGGCCAACGCTTCCATTCCCGAAGCGATCGGCAAGTCGTGAATTGCTCGCGCCGCTTCGATCACCACCCTTGGTTCTCCATCGGTCAAAAAGTTGACAACGGCTGGGTTCATCGTCCGACGCATTGCGACCACGGTCGCCAAACGAACCGAAGGACTTGAATGCTGGGTCGCTTGAGTCCAAACCTGGTCGTCGTTGATTCCTGCCAAGGCCATGATGGCCCCGTGCCGTAGAATTGGGTCGCTATCGGCGTTGTCGTTCAGCATTTTCATAATCTGGCTGGCTGCAGCTTTAACCTTGTGCTTGCCAATAGATTGGGCGGCGAAGTAGGCAGCAGGTGCATGATCGTCACCCAGCATTTGAATCAACTTCTCGTCAAAAGCATTGGTCGGGATCTCGGCGGTCTGTTGTGCCGCCAGTTTGCGAACTTCGACATCCGAATCATCTAACAGTTGTCCAATCGTATCGATAATCAAGTTCGCGGTGGCCCCGGAAATGAGCGAACGTTCCCCGTCCTCGGCATAGCTACGATACAACTGCATCAAGCCCCAAACGCCATGAAGTCGTGCAAGTTGACGATACCGAGGCCCAGCACTGCTGACGCCGCTTTTGGCCAAACTTTCCAGCGTTGCAAAGTCACCGCGACGCACCAATTCGAATTGGGCCTCCTGTCGAACTCGCATATCCTTATGAGAGGTCAAATCATGCAACTCTTGCACACTAGATTGGGCGATCTTGCCCGCAAGTAACGATTTGACCTCGGATACGACCGCCGACTGACGTTCTTTGGAATCGAACAGGCGATAAATTCGGCCCTTGCCCAGTCCTTCCCAGCCATGCACCCAATCCAAAAGATAAATTTGTCCGTCAGGTCCAAACTGCAGGTCCGTCGCCAAGACTTGCCAGATCGGTTGCTCCGAATCAACCAGTTCAAAGAACGCGCCCTTGGGTTTATTGCGGAAAGATCGAACGCCACTGTTGGACGATTGACCCCGGAAGTCACACAAGAAGAAGCACTGGTCATACCGATCGCCCAGACCGGTGCCGGGATAGTAAGCCAACCCACTGGGGCCGTCGCTAACGTTGGTGATCGGCGGCACAATGTAAGCAGGGGTCTGCATTGAGTCGTAAGGATTCCAAATTTTTTCGCGATTAAACGGACCTCGGTCACCCAAGTATTGATAGAACATTCGCCAGCCCGAATCGCCACCATTGGCGATGTAGACCCAACGGGCCTTGTCACCGCTGTCGCTGTTGTTGTCGCCGGTAAACAAGTTGCCGAATTCGTCGAACGCCAACTCTTGGGGGTTTCGCAGGCCGGTGGCTATCACTTGGAAATCACTGCCATCCAGTTCACAACGAAAGACGGCACCCGAAGCAGGATTCACCCAATGCCCGGTGTCGGTTTTCACGTTGTACCCTCGGTCGCCAATACTAAAATACAAACG
>JBDNHU010000435.1:0-5514 GCA_041688615.1 Mariniblastus sp.
ATCCGCCCATTTCTGACCAATCGGTACCTTCCCAGTTGTCAAAGTCATCTCCGCCAATCGCCCAGTGATCTTTGCGACCGGTGTTTTGAGATTCTTGCGTGCTGGCGATCGATGCTAGATCGGGATCGGGTTCGGCTTCGCCCAGCATTAACGTATTAGACAACCCATCGACTACGTCTGCAAATCGAATGCTAGAACCCATACCACCTTGGCTTAATCGAGCACGTTCGGGATTGCGAGTCCCAAAGATGCCGTCCAGCTCGGGATGCCCTTTGGTGATTTGCCCGCTGCCCCAAGTGGGTCGATTTGAACGGCCCCAACCCCAACTTGGCTTCCAATCGTTTGGCTGAATGCCTGTGACCACCGCCAAGTAATTGGCTGGCTGGCGGGCGGCCACAAACCATGGTGGCGAGTAAACCGAAGCATCAAAAATCGGTGCATTGTGAACCGAAGATGGACAACGAAACGCTGGAAGTACTAACTCGCATGCGGCAACATGCCGTTCAACCGGATTTGCCGAGTTGATACTTGGATTGTTAAACGCGGCGCCGTACGCAAAGTTGATCGAACCAAACGACAACGCGTCCGCAACATTCCCCTGTTCGATATAGGGAAGGATGAATGCAGTCCAGTGACCACCCTCCTGAGCTTCACCCAGCATTGGAAATTTTTCCTGCTTGGTATCGGCAAAGTTATGGATCGCCAAACCCAGTTGGCGAAGCTTGTTTCCACAAGACGACCGACGAGCGGCTTCTCGAGCCATTTGAACCGCTGGAAGCAACAGTCCCATTAAAATGCCAATGATCGCGATAACGACCAGCAACTCGACCAACGTAAACCCGCGCCGTTGACGACCTTGGTTTACAACCATTTGAAAACTCCTGAAAAACGGAATAAATAAATCAAGGCATCATCCGCCACCCACCCAAAACCCAGGTAGCAAACGATGCGAAAACGGCCGATTTGACCGCAGAATCCACAAAGGCAAGCGCCCTCTTAACCCACTGAAATCACTTCGTCGGAATGTCAAATTCGAAGACGTTTTCGCCCGACTTAATTTCAAAGATTTCAGGACTCGTTCGTGCGTTTGCCTGATTGTCATAAGGGTCTGGCACCAAATCGATCAACTTCAACTGACGATTTTCGTCATCGGGCTTCTCATTGGGATCCACTGCCTCTTGTCCACCTGCATTTTCAGGCTGGATGCACGAAAACGACACCCTGTATTTTCCCGGCGCTAATCCCATGCCGGCCGTCGACCGCAACGACAATTTGCCGGTCACGTCGGTCTCGCCTACGCCCAGATTGAACGGCGTAACCTGACCTTCTAGTGGATACATGTAGACCAACAATCGATTGAACGACCGTCCACCTAAAGTCACTTTCCCGGTCACCGGGTGCAACTCTGGATCACCCTGGCAACCTTGCAAGAACACAAGCCCCAGAACAACGAACAACCTTCCAGCCAATGGGTAACTTTTCACCACAACCATTTATCCTTTCGTTTTCAGAACAGTCCATCGGCGTTATTCACACCGCTGCCGCCACGTTGAACAGGATATCGAATCTTTGTTAAGCATTGATTTAGGTTTGATGTGGATTGCCAGATTGCCATCTGAACGAAAAAAGTAAGAGCACGCATCTGTTATGAAAACAAGAAAACGATGCTCCACCGCCAGAATAAGTCCCATAAATGGCAATTGTGACTCATCTTCAAAATACCTTCACAATGTGAAGCTGACCTTCTCAAGCAAGAACGCGATTGAATTGGTCTTCACAATTCAAACAAGCCTTCCAGAAATGTTTAGATTTGCACTACGTTCTTTCACTTAATCTAAACACATTCATCGACCCATTTTCACACACATGACATTAAATGATGCCAGTGGTTTAGCGGGAATCCTTCGGTTTGAGATAACCAATCGCGTGTTCGATCGCCTTAGGCATCCGGGAAACGTAGCACTTGGCCAGTTCAGGCTGATGTTCTTCATACGACTAGCGGACAAGGCCCAGGGGTGGAAATCTGCACGGGTGAAGAGACGAACCGTTGGGTGCTAAAGCAAGGACGAACGTTTTCTGCGGCCCGGTTGGCAACTCAAAAGGAGTTGGCGATCAATGAAGCCGCCAGGACTTGACGATTGCAAACGCCAGGATATCAACGTTGGCATCTTGGGCCGTTAAGTGACGCCTGAATGGGGCAGGAGCGAACGTTTGGTTCGTTCGGCCACCGTTGGTCCGTTCCCCGGATAATCGCAAAACGTGGATAGTCGCTAAACCACAGACGCGCAAACAAAGTCTTAGCCGTATCTGACTTTGTTTTCATCATTCTTGGGACTTCCCAAGACAACTTCCTCCCCGCAGTTTTTAGGAACTTCGTAGATGACAAGAATGGTTGGATCGCTTGTGAAGACAAAACCTTCACCAACACAACGTGGCTTGCTTACTTTCGCAGCAGTACTCTGTGCTTTGAGTTGCCAAAGTCCAAGCCCAACGTCCGCTCAAGATGTCGTAGCATTTGATAACTTCGAGGGTCTGACCCTGGTCCCGTTTGATCTTGCGGATCAATACTTTAGACCGGGCAATGGCCCTTGGGCGGATGGTACCGATTGGTCGAAAGACTTCCCAACGGGTTGGGCTTTAGACAATTCGGCCAACACTTACGATAACACGAACATGCCTGGTGAATTTGATGGTTGGTCATTGATGGATGTTACCAGCTGGATTGCTCACGCTGGTGTACAGTCCGCAGGCGATTCGCGAGGCCTGGGTCGCGACCGAAGCTACTTCGGCAGTGAAGTGGTTGATGGCGTACCGTACCGAAACACTTGCTTGGTTGCCGATCCAGACGAAGCCGACGATGGTGGAAATGCAGCGGGCGGCCTTGGCGGGGGTTACAACTCGTACATCACTCGTGCTTACAATGTTTCTACCGCTGACCTTAACAGCCTATCTTTGTCGTTTGACTTCGATTTCATCACCGACGGAAGCCAACAAGGGGTTGTCGATGTTTCGTTTGATGACGGAACCACCTGGCAAAACCTTTTGACCATGACCGACGACGCGCTCACCGGCCGCGACGACGTTCCCTATGGTACGTACAGTGAAGCAGCCGATTCTGGCGTTTTCACTGCCGCTAGCGGAGACTTTACCCCAGCCTCGGGCGCCACTGAAATGTTGGTCCGTTTTGGTTGCATCACCGCAGGCAACAACTGGTGGTTTACCGTCGACAACGTCGGCTTGGCAGATGTTAATGGTGTGATCGCATTTGAAGATTTCGAAGATACCGCCGAAGATTTGGTTCCCTTCAACTATGCCGTTAACGGCGCTCCTACATCGCCGCCCCTGCCTTTCCAACCCTCCGACGGCACCGACTGGACTGCCGATCTAAGCAGCATCGGCTGGGAAATCATCAACGACGCTCCTGGTCAAAGCATGGGCTTTGACAGCATCGAAGGTGCCTACGACGGTGGTGCGGTACTCGATGCGTTCTCTTGGTCGTACCAGACTTCAAGTAGCACTCCTACGGCCCAAGATGAATCCGACATCAACTCGGGTTGGGGGCAACGCCGAACCATGTTCCGAGATGCTTTCTGGGGAACGAACAATTCGGTTTTGGTTTTCGATCCCGATCAATCTTTTGACAACCGCGAGAACGAAGGCGATCCTATTGTCTTCAATTCGTACGCTCAAAAAGTTTACGACATGAGCGACTTTGACAACGATTCGGTGAAGATCACATTGGAATGGGAAATTCGAATTGAAAGCCCACAATTGAACGTGATGGAAGTTTCGTTCGATGGCCGAAAGACCTGGACTCGCATCTTTGAAATGGATCCGACCAACCTGACAGATCCCGCGGTGCAAGCCGAGTTTCTGCCGTACTTGGATTTCGACGCGGGTGACGCTGGTGTTATCAATCAAAGCGATATCATCCGGACCTTCAGCACCGGAGCACAAGAGATTACGGTTAGCGATTTCTTTCCCAATGGAAACGTCCCCGACAGCAACAAGATGGCCTTCCGCATCGGTTGCCTGAATGCAGGGAATAACTGGTGGTTCGCTGTTGATGATGTCCTAGTCCAAGCCAATGCCCAAGCGTTTGTCGTTGGTGACGCCAACGGCGACGGCATCGCTAACTTCGGCGACATCACGGCAGGCGTAACGGCCATCTTAACAGGTACTATCAGCCTGGAAATGGACATCAACGAAGACGGCGTTGTCAACTTTGGCGACTTGACCGGCTTCACCAATGCGATTTTAGGCAACTAGGTGATCATCGAATTTCGAAGAAACATTCTAGAAGCTCTGCACTGGATTTTGCACCATGACATCGGTCAGGAACACAACTTTTGATTGGGGTGAACCCCCGCGACACTTTTGTAATCGATAACTTCAGGAAAAAGAGATGAAACTTAAAAGCATTGTTTTCTGCTTATTCGCAGGTCTGTTTGTCGGAACCGTAAATGCCGACATTAAGTTCAGCACCAGCAGCACGAATTCCGAAGCGGGTTCAAACCTGGACTTGATCTTGGGCCAAACAGGTTCAATTTTTGTTTGGGCGTCAACCGAAACTGGGCAAACGTTGACCGGTATCAGTCTTGACATCCTTAGCAGTGACCTCAGTGTCCTGGAAGCATCTGGCAACTTGATCGCAAACCCTGACTCGCGTTGGCTACAAACCGAAGCAGGTACCCTTGGCGACTTGGTTGACGATGGATACGGATTTGCTTTGCCGGGTATCGGTGGCACAGGCCTGTCCACCAGCGGCGTAAATGACTTCGCTTTGTTCAGCGAAATTCAATTTACCGCGACAGGACTGGGCATGACCGATCTGAACATCGATTTCGGACTCCAAGGTATTGGTGATAGTGGCGGCAATTCCCTGGGCGGTGGTGACTTGGTTTTTGGAACCGGTTCGGTGAACGTCAGCGCTGTACCAGAGCCAAGTTCGTTGACCGTATTGGCACTGGGAATGACCGCGTTGACACTGGTTCGCAAGCGTCGCGCATAATGGCCTGTGGCCGAGGTTAAAATCTTTGCTTTCTAGCTGAAAGATATGACCCGCAGGCATCTGATTTTAAGGCGGAGGTGTAACAGCAGTTACGCCTCCGTTTTTTATGTGCTCAACTTCAGAAGCAGCACCAAAACCGTTCTTCGATAACACCGGCGACCACCTCAAAACAGTACCAGCTTAGCAACCACAAAGAAAAGAATAGCGAAGCGGGTAGCAGTGGACTAAAGCCACGCTTGGGTGCCAACGGTTAATCCTTATGGGTCTTCAATCACAAAGCGGCGTTAAATTTAGACCCAGAACATCGCGCACTGAACATCCCGCACAGGACATCGCGCGCCGGTCGTCCGTTTGTTGCTTAGTTGGCATATCACAACCGTGCAGGGTTTGCTAGACTCTTCGACCTTGCTCAGATCGTATCGCGAGCCGGAAAGCAATACCAAAATGCCGAAACTAACTGAATACCTGCACACAGCAGCGGCAGCCGATTACATCGGTGTCGC
>JBDNHU010000056.1:0-7632 GCA_041688615.1 Mariniblastus sp.
GGCAAGAGAAAACTTACCGCATTACGAGCACGAAATACGAACACGCCGCGCAAGCAAGCAAGCAAAGGAGGGCATTCTTCACTTGCTTGCGCAGCGTGTTGGTATTTTCATAGCTGGCGTTCGCCCTCGCGCGCGGCTTGAATCATTCGGTCAGAAGAAGGCGATTGTTTCCGTTCTTGACATGTACTCAAAGCCCCACCCTAGGGTTAGGGATCGTTCCCAGATTTCGGCTCTTGCCCAATGTTGGGTGGTCTAGGTCTGGGACGATACTTCTTAATCTCTTGGTTGGCCTTCGATAGTCCTTGCTGGTCGTTCGTCTTTTGATAAACCTCAATCAGCGACTGATAGTGCTTTTGCAAAAACGCTCGATTTGCACCCTTCATCGGTTCCTTCTCTTCAGCCACCAAGATTTCGGCAATCGACTGGTTCAATACGCCTACTGCTTGCCGATACAGTCGTTTTTCGACCAGCATACTGGATAGCCCTAACGACACATTTGCGTGTTCAAATCGATAGTAACGCAACATCGGTGTTGTTTGCACCAAGTAGCCCAACGATGCCCTGGCCTTGGATAGACAATCGATCGCGTCATCTCTTTCCTCTACATCTAGAAAACGTTTCGCCAATTCGACATGGACGTTAGAATTCAATTGATGAAACTCAATGTTCTGTGGATAAGCTTCGCTCAACGGTTCAATCAATTCACTGGCGATCGCCAAATAGTTATCCTGCACTTCCTTGGACTGTCCCAGCGGCAAGGTGTACGTCAATGCCAAGGTAAAGGTGAAATGAGGATTCTCGGGAAAATCGCTTCGCAGTTGCTCTAGATCTTTGATTGCATTATCGATCAACAACTTAATTTCATCAGCGTCCTGCGTTGGGTCCAATAAAACGGCTTTACCTCGATAACTTTTTGCCCGCACCAAACGCACTTGAGCGTCCTCAGGGTTCTGCAATAACAATTCATCCGTGATCCGAATCGCTTGCTGCAGCATCTGTCGATTTCGATTATTCCCAGTTCGTTTTCGTCGGTCGACCATTCGGTTAGACAAGGTCCTAACCATCGAATTTCGAGTGTTCCTTAATCCAAAATAGTCTTCACTTAATGAGGTTGGGATCGCCTGCATTTCGCGATTCACACCCGTCTCGACCGAGCACAACAAGTTCAAAGTCTTCGCTGCCTCAAGCTTCAAAGCCTTATTGTCTGAGAGACGATGACCTTGCAAGTTCTGCATCGCCAACCGGTGCATCGACGTCGCCGCCGCTTGCTCGCCATTGCCACGCAGCGCTTGCCCGGCTTCGTTGTAGGTCTGCACCAAGGCCAAAATTGCAGATTCAAGCTCGGGTGTTTGCGAAACAATGGAGTCATAAAGTTCACAAGCTTGCTTGTAGGACTCGATCGCCTGCGGCATGTTTCCTGTCAAATGGTAGGTATTGGCAACGCGGCGGTTGGCCCTGGCACTTTGCAATTTTAGTTCTAGAGAATCCGCATTTTGCGATGCAATCTGCTGATAAAAGGACAACATTCGCTTCAAAAATTCAGCGTCATCTTCGGTGATTGCGGTTTGCACACCCGCCAACTCACTCAGCCCATCGATGTCCAAATCCAACGTCTTTTCAGAAGACCGGTTGTGGTTCTGATTGCGACTGGGAGAAATCAATTGCAAGAACATTGCATCAAATGCTTCAAAGCTGACTTTCAGGTTGGCTTCGGCGCGTTGAAATTCATTTTGAATTCTATCTTCGCTTTCAACCGCCAATTGGCGAGCACGCTCGGTCTCCTGTTGCTGCCAAGTTAACGCCTGATGCTGAACACTCAAGTCGTGATATGCGGCTTGCGTGTACGCGTAACCAAGCGAAGCGGTTAAAGCCACCAACATCAGAAGAAACAACGAAGTGCACGCAAGCCACGCCGACATCGGATTCCGCCGTGCCCACCTTCTTGCGAACTCCAACGCAGAGGGACGTCGCGCAGAGATTGGCCGATCATCGAGTAGACAACGAAGATCCTCACGAAATTCCGCTGCAGTTTGATAGCGATCTGAAGGCTCACGAGCGATCGCTTTCTCAATAACGATATTCAAATCGCGGCTGACTTGGCGATTCAGCGATGCCGCCGCCACTGGGCGAACCGTGGTGATTTGGCGAAGCAACCCAGCGGTCGTAGTATCAAAAAAAGCTGGCTGCAATGTGACCATCTCGTACAAGGTTAAACCAAGACAGTAAACTTCACTTCGAATATCGTAGCGGCCCTCCAACGTTTCAGGTGCCATGTACTGGGGCGTACCAATTATCTCGCCTGTCTTGGTAAGCCCATCGTCATCCAGTCGTTTAGCGAGTCCAAAATCAGCCAATCGCACATTACCAACATCATCAGAAAGTAAATTGGCCGGTTTGATATCGCGATGCAGAATACTTTGACGGTGCGAATAATCCATTGCGTCAGCAATGCCTTCAACAACCGACAAACTCCAAGATATATGATCTTTGGGGGCCGGCACGAAATCGAATGCGGAAACCAAGTCACGGGTGTAGTATAAATCAGTGGACACTTGGGAAGCATCCATCGTAGACAGCCCAGGGTCCACTTGCGTCACTCCAGGTTCAGCAGGTATGCCGACTGAATCAACCTGAGTCACTGCAGGATCCACCTTGGTTTTTTCCTGCCGCCTGGATGCGGTATATGTGGAATTCTTCGAATCTATTTTGGAATTCACCAAGTGATCAATAATCTGTTTCACACTTAAACCGTTGACATACTCCATTACGTAATAGTGGTGGCCATCTGCGAAACCAACACCAAAAACACTCACAATGTTCGTATGATGCAACCTAGCAGCCGCCTGAGATTCCAGTCGAAAACGCTCAATCAATTTTTCATTGTCGACCGAACGATTGGGCAAGACTTTGATCGCAACTTGCCGCCCCAATGACTGATGAATTGCCTCGAACACAATTCCCATACCGCCACGGCCAATTTCGCGGATAATCTTGTAATCGCCAAGCTGGCGGATCTCCAAAGTGGCTTCCAACCTTCGATTGAGTGAACTTTCGGTAAGTGGCTGGGACTTCAATTGCTCGATCATCGCGACCGATGACAACAATTCGCGAATCTCTTTGGCATGCGTCTGATAGCGATGTTGATAGTCAACAATTCGCGGCTGCCGCCCATGACGTAGCTCATTGGTGAATTCTTCCACCACCGCCTCGAGCAAGGCTTCGGTTTCGCTTTCAGCATTCTCTTCAAATTCGTGATTCATCCCATCGAACCTTGCAAACAGTTGGACCAAGTGTTCACTTTCATGGTCCTAACTAAAGATTTCTGCAGTACAAAAAATACCTGATCGCAAACGGGAGATCGGCACTATTCTACCTGATCAAAGGTTCCTGCTTGTTGGCAAATTTCACGCAATCGCTTCAGGGCGCGAAGATAACGTTTACTGGCAGCCGCCGTGGTAATCTGCAGAACTTCTGCCGTCTCTTCGTTATTCAGCTCCTCAAAGTGCCGCAGCGCGATAACCTCTCGATCCACTTCATTCATATTCCCCAGTGTTTGCTCCAACCAGGCGACTTGCTCGGCCCGGCGAAACAGCTGGCTGGGAGAAGTCATGTCCGCTGCTAAACGAGCCGCCAAGGCAACCGAAGTTTGGCCCGCATCGACATGACCAAGCATAGAAACCTCCCGACGCACATCTCGCTTTTCCGCATTGAAGTGCATTCGATGAAGTTCAATCAATTGTTGCTGAACTTCCAGCCGCAACCACACAAAAAAGGGCATCGCCGGTTGAGCCAAATAATGATCGATCCGTTTGGACGCGCGAACGAAAGTCTCTTGAATCACATCCGACTGCGAGATTCGACCTGCTAAACGCGCATCCAATCGGAATCCAACGATTCGCGACAGTCGCTGACGGACCATCTCAAAAAAGATCGCCAGCGCTTGTTCGCGGTCTCGCTGTAGTGCAGACACAATGTGATTCTGATCTGGCAGACTATTTTCCATAGCTTTCACCTTGGCAACGGCCAACTGATGGGCCTCGATCGAAAGTCTCTTCAAATTGGGTAAACCCCAATTTTCTTCCTCGGGTCCGCTGGCGCGAAAATCTAACGGTTTTCCTACCATTAATGAGCCAATTGTAACGCCAAACGCCGGACAAACCCGCACTCACAAAGAACCTAAACCCTTGCGACATAACAACTTACATTGATAACACGGGAATTTATCCTGGAGTCAAACTAATTTTTGCAAGTTTCTGGGTCCGCATGGGGCAAAAAAATCGTGTACTCTTCAGGGCAGAAACCGATCCATTGAAAAACTAGCGAGCGTGAGGCTCGTTAATGCTTCACTTCGTTTGCCGACCGCATTCAAACGGATGCCAGAACCGAGGAACTATTATGAGATTCATTCTAACCTTAGTTGCAATCGCTGCCTTTTTGCTTTTGCTTTGCCCACAAGACCTACAGGCTCAGGCAAGAAAGAACACCGAACGTGAACGTGCGAGAATGACCGACAAGGCGGCAGAAAAGGATGACAAACAGGCCAAGCCTAAGGCTGTGACTGGAAGCAAAGCATCCACCAAGGGGAAACCAACTGCCCAATCGCTTCAGGAATCCAAGCGTGGTCAAAATCTACCCGTAACTGACGACGCTAAGGACGGCAGCAAACGCCCCGGCTCACCCAATCAAGCAACCAATCCAAATGGTAAAAACAAACAAAATACACCTGCAAACTTGATTGCGAACATGCAGCGAATGCTGATCGCAGCGGATCAAAATAAAGACGGGAAGATCTCGAAAACAGAAGCACCCGATCGGCTTAAAGCACGTTTTGAACAACTTGATTCCAATTCTGACGGGCAATTAGAGAAGTCGGAATTCGCGACCATGTTCCGAAAGATGGCCGAACGCCAGCAAGAGAATGGCGGCAAAAACCAAGAGGCTCAGAAGAAGAGGCTGCAAGAGGCAAAAAACCGCAACCAGATGGCCAAAGACACTTCGCCCGTGAAGCCAATTCGACCCGGGACGCGAAAGTAGGCCATCGAACACTTCCGTGGCAGGTTGGCCTTGAAGTGAAAATTTCAGTGCCTGTTCCCGCCCGTGTTTTTGTATCAAAGATACCTCAATAGAAACGATGTCTGCAAACGGCCTCGATTTCTGCAAACCGCATTATTCCTGCAAACGGCATTATTCCTGCAAACGGCATTATTCCTGCAAACGGCATTATTCCTGCAAACGGCGTTATTTCTGCAAACGGCATTATTTCTGCAAACGGCGTTATTTCTGCAAACGGCATTATTTTGCAGCCTTACCGCGAAAGACAAAGAACCTAGCGATGATCGACCTAAACCCACAATTCGACTTGATTCCGCATGTTCAACAGGCCACGGGCTCAAACCGTTGCAACTTAGTTCGTATCGCGACGATTGCCGCTTTTTCGCTGTTGTTTTGCTGCGTGCCCCAAGACGCTGTGCACGCACAACAAACAAAGTACACCGCCGAACAACTGAAATTTTTCGAAACAAAAATCCGGCCCGTCTTAGTCACCGAATGTTACCGATGCCATTCGCCGCAAGCAGGAAAAGTGGAAGGTGGGCTTCGCGTCGATACAGCGCAGTCACTACGTCTGGGTGGTGATTCTGGACCGGCAATCGACCTGAACGATATGGACGACGGAACATTGTGGCAGGCGATCAATTACGATGGCTTTGAAATGCCACCCAATAAGAAACTACCCAGCCATGTTATTGACGACTTTCAAGTTTGGTTAGAAGCGGGTGCCGCAGATCCTCGCAAGTTAGAAATGGATCAGGCGCCTAACACGGTGACAGCCAAAGATATTGAAGATGGACGTAAATTTTGGTCCTTCAGTCCTGTACAGGCTGCCAAGGCCCCAATCACAACTTCCACTTGGCCCAAAACAGGCATCGACCAATTCATTGTCGACACTTGGCAAAAGAACCAACTACCTGAGCCCAACGATACCGACAGCTACACGCTACTGCGGCGACTGTGTTTTGACCTACTGGGAGTTCCCCCCACTACACAACAAGTGGATTGGTTCCAAGATCTTTGGGCCAAGGATCAAGAGTCTGCGATCAGTCAGGCAGTTGACCGCATGTTGGCCAGTCCCAAATTTGGCGAACGTTGGGGACGACACTGGTTGGACATCGCTCGGTATGCCGAAAGCACAGGTCACGAAGTCAATGTCACGTTCCCACAAGCTTGGCGATACCGGGACTATGTGATCGATTCATTCAACAACGACAAACCTTATGATCGTTTTTTGAAAGAACAGTTAGTTGGCGATTTGTTACCTGCGAATACAGACCAGCAGTGGAGTGAAAATCTGATCGCAACCGGTTTCTTGGCCTTAGGACCCAAGACTTTGAATCAACGATCCGCACGTCAGTTTTCTGCCGACTTGGTGGATGAACAAATTGATGTGACCACTCGATCGATCCTGGGGGTTTCGGTTGCCTGTGCTCGGTGTCACGACCATAAATTCGAGGCCATCACGCAAAAAGATTATTACGCGTTGGCCGGCATTTTCGGGAACATGGAAACCTATTTTGGCGGAACTATTACTCAACAAAATCGAAATATAAGCCGCTTGATCGAACTACCGATCCGGGACACAAACGATTTTGACAGAGGCATGACCCCCGAACAAATTGCCGCGGTGAAATCCGAAATCCAGCGAATTAAGACTGAACTAACAGATCTTCGGCGTCAACAGGCGCAAGCGAGAAGAGAGGCTGGAAAGTCGCCTGCCACTGCCACCAACCCGCAAGAGATTCAAAGAATGGTTGTTCAGCAGACAACGGTGTTAGGCGGACTACAGGCGCAACTGGACACCCTGGGCGAAGACGGGCAGGTATTGACCTTGTGCATGGGCGTTCAGCCAAAAGAAAATCTGAACGATGCCCCATTGTTAGCACGCGGCGAAGTTGATCAACCTGGTGATAAGGTACCACGCGGCTTCGTACAGGTGTTGGCAAGAAATCCTCCTAAAATCTCCAATGATTCTAGTGGTCGCCTGGAATTTGCAAATTGGGTCGCAGATCCATCCAATCCTTTGACCGCCCGAGTCATGGCTAATCGGATTTGGGCCAAACTGATCGGCGACGGAATTGTACGAACACCAGAAGATTTTGGCGTGACAGGTACTCCGCCAACGCATCCTGAACTATTGGATCACTTGGCCAAGCAATTTGTAAACTCGAAGTGGTCGGTAAAATCACTAATCCGTGAAATCGTGACTTCTCGCGTTTATCGAATCAGTTCAGATTACAACCAATTGGCCGCAGACAAAGATCCTGAAAATTATTTGCTATGGCGATTGAACCCGCGTCGAGTGGAAGCAGAATCACTAAGAGATTCGGTCTTATTGGTCAGCGGGCAACTGGACAACGATCGCCCACGGGCTTCCATTGTCGCCGAAGCTGGGCCAAGCATTGTAGGGCGTGGCCAACCGATCAATGCGACAGTACTTAGGTTGCTTGCCCAACGCAATGCAAACGAAACCTCAATGTCGACTCAAGACAATGGCAACATGAGTCAAATGGCACCAGCGATGCGTCAAAGACTTACACGGTCCAACGCACCCCAACCAGTAATCGTCAATGAAGCAAC
>JBDNHU010000057.1:0-13046 GCA_041688615.1 Mariniblastus sp.
CGGACGATCGCTGGGCATAATATTTAGCCATCAACGCATTAGGCAGTCGCTGTTGCCCGGCTCGAGATCGAGTCAACGGAGCCATGACCACTCGATTAGCAAGGGACAAATCGCCCAGCGTAAACGGAGAAAGCAAGCCACCGGTCGCATCACTATCGTTCAATTTACAATCCTTCTTTTTAGCGAGTTCCATGATCTGAGATCCAATCCGGGAGCGCCGCCAAACTTGGAATGCTCCAACTTGCAGGCCAAACCCCATCGAGTCAATGCAACTGCCAACATGGCCAAGTCCTACTTGGAGGATTCCCCAGCAGCAGGGGAATTGGACGATTACTAGCGTTAGCGGTCAATCAAACGGGCCCCTCCGGTTTGGAATGACGGGGATGTGGTTAGTGGCACCACGCGACCCATGCTTACGGTCAGTCCACGGAGCACCGAGGTCCAACCCGAACACTTCTGTCTCCAACCCCCAATAAACTGGGGTTTTCCAACAAACAAACTCGCTTAAGTGCCCAGAAATAGGAAATAAACGCGACGGTTAAAAAAATCTTAGATTCCTTGCAAAGATCTGCTAGTGGCACGCGAATAACCGCCTGCAACGTTCATTTAGGCTTCCGCTAATGACTGCAAGCCCCGACAAATCGAACGCCAAAACTTAAAAAGCCACTATTTGCTTGTCGGTCAGAATTCAGTCTGAAACCACAAGCAATTGGACACAGATCGTTTGAATATAGAGGACTGGATCGTGAACGGAAACTATAATCCTAACCATCCTAGCGGGCACCCCAACCATCCTGGAGGCCAGCCACAGTATGGAACAGGCCAGCAGCCGATGGGAACGATTTACATTGGCTTTGACCAGCCGGTCAATGTGGCACCACATCCTCAGCCACACCCAGCTCAGCCACACCCAGCTCAGCCACACCCAGCTCAGCCACACCCAGCCGCCCAATTTGCTCAGCCCCAACACATGGGCTATCAAACTCGGCAAGCAACGGTCAACAATTCCAATGCTGAGAACGGCGTCTACTTCAATGAGAAAAAGAAACGCAACACTTTAGGTTTACTGGGGTTCATCGTTGGCGTTTGCGGTCTGGCCACTGCAGCGGCCCCGGTCGCATTAGCTGGAGGTGCCGTTTCCACGCTTGGTTTGTTTCGCCAGCGACGATTTCTTGCCTTGACGGGATTGGTGATTGCATTGGTCAATCCAGCAACGCAAAAGTTTGCGACCAAGTTTTCACACCCTGATCGGCATACCCAACGTGCTGCCCATCGATTGATGCAAGAACAGATCTCGAAAGTCAATCAAACTTTGGAACAGGCCGAAAAGTCAATCCTCTCGTTCTACAACGACAACGGCAAGACCTGGCCTGATGACGTGCAAGGCAACATGCTAACCGTTGACATGAAGGATCCTTGGGGTCACCCAGTACGTTACGACGAAATGAACGATCGCTTGCTAGTACGCAGCTACGGCCCAGACGGCGAGCCTGAAAATTCCGACGACATCACGTTGGCAATTGAACACTTTCGCAAGGGTGAGACTCCAGTGACGACCGACTTTTAGCGTCCAAGCTTGTCACTGGGTGCGAAATTGCTAAACGCAGCTGAAACTTTTTTCAGCTGCGTTTTTTTGTTTCCCTCAATCGCTGCCGCCACGCCAGCAATCGGACAGCAATCATCTTCTCGCATTTCAAAGCACAAAACATAAGATGCCGTCCCGCAAAAAACCGCTGACACTCGCGTCTAAGACACTGCACGCACCGTCGGCGCTGGCAACAGCAAAGTGGCACTCAGCGGAGGTTATCCGTCAACTTGCATTGCCTGCATCAGGTTGACCAAAACCTAACTGTCAATAAATTCTGCTTCACTCAATTCTTAGCTTACCGCCAACTTGCTGCTTGCCTTCTTGCTTTGGGCCAAATTCCCACACTCACCAGTTCGCAAACAATCTTGATACCAATTAGTGACGAAAGAAATTCACTTACAGTGCGACAATAGAGGTAAGACAGGAATTGCAAAAACAAGGTCCAAATCCATCGAACCTCATGGGTATGACGTTCGTATTGAACCAAGGCAATCGTCACCAACTGCAGGAGATGACAATGATGTTACGCTTTATTTATAGTGGATTAGGCGGGCTCATGTTCGTAGCCGCCGCTGTCATTGCGGGGCAGGGCATGAACTTGGTTTCACCGACCCTTGAAAATGCCGCCTATGAACTAGGAATCGCCAATACGGGCAGCTTAAACAGCGCCAGCTTGAGCAATGGGGAAAACGAGGAAATCGCGTTCGCCCAACTCGATGCCGAAGAACAAGTTAATGTGAAGCTATTCGAAAAAGCATCGCCAAGCGTTGTCTTTATCACCACGAAGAATTCGGTGATTCAACGCCGGCAATCGATGACCCAACTATTAGAAGTCCCCACCGGGGCTGGATCTGGATTCTTGTGGGATGACGAAGGCCATGTGGTCACCAACTACCACGTGATTCGAGAAGCCGACGGAGCGACGGTTTCACTAAGTGATGGCACCCAGTTCGAGGCACGCTTGGTCGGCGCTGCACCCGAGTTCGACATTGCCGTTCTAAAGATTGAATCCAAAGGCGTTGCCTTTAAACCCCTGGAGGTCGGATCATCTGACCACCTTCGAGTTGGGCAAAAAGTCTTTGCCATTGGCAACCCGTTTGGATTTGATAACACGCTGACCACAGGAATTGTCAGTGGCTTGGGACGGCAAATCAAATCTCAGTCGGGCATACCGATCGAAAATGTGATTCAAACCGACGCTGCGATCAACCCTGGAAACTCGGGAGGGCCCTTGCTGGACAGCCGAGGTCGATTGATCGGTGTTAACACGGCAATTTATAGTCCATCCGGTGTAAGCGCTGGCGTTGGGTTCTCCGTTCCGGTTGCCTCGGTGAAACAGGTGGTCCCCAAGATTATTCAAAACCTTGACGGAAAATTCGCCGAAGCCACAGCGATGTCCAAACCCAAACTGGGCGTAAACATTGCTCCGCGAGCCCTGAACCAACAATTTGGTATCGAAGGCGTAATCATTATGGATGTTATCCAGAATAGCGCTGCTGCCAACGCCGGCCTGAAACCACTACGGGTCGATCGCAACGAAGACGTATTGTTGGGCGACGTCATTGTGCAAATCGACAGTCAACCCGTTCGAAGCGGAGAGGATTTGGTCAGTTATCTACAGGCAACTCGCCAGGATTCTGTGACCCTAGGAATTTTACGCGACGGAAAACCAGCCAAAGTGACGGTCACTTTTTAGCGTCGACCCGTTAGTCAAGAGTTTACGCAGACAGCTTGGCAAACGAACAAACTTCCACGAACAACCGCCAGTGAAGCAAGTCTTCAGTGGCGGTTTTTTCATGCTAGCGATTTAAACTATAATCGGCTCGTCCATTGCAGCCAAACCAGCTAAACGGCCTAAGCCCGTTTTCTTCCGATTGCCCTTATTGCCGCGAAAGATTCGCATGCCGACCGAACGTAACACTCAGGAAACCGGGGTCACAGCTGTTGACAAAAGTGATCCCGACGACACTCCATTGGCAGGCGAGTCCGTAAAGGCACCCAAGCCGACACTGAATCACTAGGTAAAAATATCGCTCCGTTACATGTAGGTTGCCGGCTTAACCTTTGACAATACAACGATTTCCCATCGGAAAACGTGAGCTTCGCTAAGCAAAAACAAAATTTCTGCCAATAATCTAGTCCCTTAGGTCCTCAGCGTTTCTGACCGCCAGCCTTGCAGTTGCTATACTTAGAAGGGGCGAGTCGGTTCGCAAAAGCCCACAAGAGACTTGAATTTGGGATTCCGCTGAAACCCTTAATCGATTCAGTGCGTACCACGGACCGCCACTTGGAAAGATTATTTGCAGAACAAAAGCAGCCAGAGGTTCAGATGTGACTTTCGACGACTTCGCTGTTGCCGGAGCCTGAACGAAAGCTTTTGTCAGATCATAAAGTAAGGCTCTTGGTGCAGTCCGACCGAGTGAAATTGTTGGGCAAAGCGGGAACCCTCCGAAAACCGCAAACGTCCGACCTTGGCCCGGTGGGTAAAACAGCGCAAGAACAAACATGAAACACGAACAATCAACCACCTTGGTGGTGGGTTGACAATGCTTAGAAACAAAGGTTTAGTGAATGAGTCAACAGAATGAGGGTGCGATGCCACAGTCAGACAAAGAGATAGCTGCAGAAGACTTGGCCGCTGTCGAAAAGATGAAGTCTGCCTTTTCGAGCTTGCGAAAAGAACTGGCCAAAGTGATCGTTGGTCAAAACGAAGTGATTGAACAATTGCTGATCGCGATTTTTGCGCAAGGACACTGCCTTCTGGAAGGTGTTCCAGGTTTGGCCAAGACGTTGATCGTCAGCACCTTGGCAAAATCTTTGAACTTAGACTTCAAACGAATCCAGTTCACTCCCGACTTGATGCCATCGGATATCACGGGAACGGAAGTCCTTCAGGAAGATAAAGCCAGTGGTGCTCGTGAGTTTCGTTTCTTAAAAGGTCCTATCTTTGCCAATATCGTTTTGGCAGACGAAATCAACCGTACGCCCCCTAAGACTCAGGCGGCGATGTTGGAATCGATGCAGGAGCGTCAAGTGACGATTGGTGGCGAACGACACCGTTTGCCAAGTCCGTTCTTCGTGTTGGCGACCCAAAATCCAATCGAACAAGAGGGAACGTACACTCTGCCCGAAGCCCAACAAGATCGCTTCATGTTTAAAGTATTCGTAGGCTATCCAGATTACGAAGAAGAGTATCGCATTGCCGAAACCACCACCGCATCTACATTTGCGGAAGTCAATCAAATTCTAAGCGGCGATGAGATCGAAGCGCTCCAGAAAATGGTTCGACGCGTTCCCGTGGCTCCGCACGTGATTCATTATGCATTGCGATTGGTGCGCGCAACCCGAGTTGGACAAGCCAATGCGGATCTACCCGAGGTCGTCAAACGAAATGTCTCTTGGGGTGCCGGTCCTCGTGGATTGCAATATCTTTTACTGGGTGGCAAAGCCCGCGCGATGCTCAGTGGCCGCTTCTCCGTTAGCGTGGAAGACATTCGATCCGTTGCCTTGCCAGTACTTCGACACCGTGTGATCACAAACTTCAGCGCTGAAAGCGAAGGCATGACCAGCGATGACGTGATCCGACAATTGATTGAAGAATTGCCCGAACGAAGTACAGGTGATGAAGTTGCCGCTCAACTGAAGCCGGTTTTTGTTTAAGTCTGCAAACTTAGATGACTGGGCGGATTGTGCTCTTGCACGGAATTTCCATTTGCACGGCAATACGACGGTGGTCTTATCCTGCTTGAGCGATACTTCATCCAGCTAGCGGTGCTGATTGATTTAGCGCTGATCTCATTATTAAAAGTGATTCATGGAAACACAGAATCCTACCAATTATTTGGACCCGAAAACGCTGGAACAAATTCGACGGCTGGACGTGCGAGCGCGACTGGTGGTTGAAGGCTTTATTACCGGCCAGCACCGCAGTCCATACAACGGTTTCGCAGTCGAGTTTGCGGCTCACCGGGAATACGTTCCAGGAGATGATCTTCGTCACATTGATTGGAAAGTTTGGTCGAAAACAGACCGGCTCTACATCAAGGAATACGAAGAAGAAACCAACTTGGAATGCCATGTCATTTTGGACCGTAGCAAGTCAATGCGATATGGAGAAGAAGCGGGTTGGAGCAAGTTTGATCACGGCAGCACCATCGCGGCTTCGTTGGGTTACATGATGCAGCAGCAGCAAGATGCCGTTGGCTTGGAGTTGTTTAGCAATTCAATTGACCTTGTGATGAAACCAAGCACCAATCCGTCGCACATTCGCGCCATGATGCACAATTTGCAAAATGCAGAGCCATCGAACAAGAGTGATGTGGAAGGCGTGTTTGGTCAACTTGCTGGCCGCCTAAAAAAACGCGGCATGGTCATTCTGATCTCGGATCTGTTTTTCAGTGAAGATGAGCTCAAGGCAGGCCTGGAAGCGTTTCGCCTACGCGGCCAAGAGGTGGTCTTGCTTCACGTGATGCATGGCGATGAACTCACTTTCCCCTTCGATGAGAACACCTTGTTTAAGGGCTTAGAAGTGGACCAACAACTGCTGGCTGAACCTAGAACGCTGAAGGCGTCTTACTTGGAAGCGATCGAGCAGTTTTTGCATCGCGTACGTCGGGTTTCAACTTCGGTCGGCGTCGACCATGTTTTGATCGACACCAGCAAAAGTTTAGGGGTGGCGCTTAGCAGTTATTTGGCATTCCGTAAGAAAGTGCGGCGAAAGCGACGGTAACGACCCGAACAGCAAAGTGAAGTGGAAACAATGGTTGAGCTACTTCTTGCCTTGCGTGTCCGTCGGGATGGTCCTGGAATAAGGTAAGCGATTAGCGGATCGGCTGAGGTCGTCCGGGGCGGCAAGACCGGAGCGATTGAGCCCTTACCTTACTTGTGAATTCAGAGAGTAATTTAGGGGTAATCGGTAGATACCCAATGACTTGACTTGATGTTTGGTAAACAAGGCCCCTTGGCGTCGGCCTGCACAAGGCAACCCCGAGTGTTACCAATCGGCTGCCTCGCTGCAGATTGGGGCACCGCCAATTTTGGTGGATTGTTAGAAAAGATTCATTAACTTCCTGCAAGAGAATAGTTTCTTCGATGTGGTTTTTTACCTCTTGGTTGACAAGCCCTTGGATGTTGGGCGCAGGCGCATTAGCGGTTGCTTCACCGGTGATCATTCACCTGTTGAACAAGCGACGTTTCAAGATCGTTCAATGGGCAGCCATGGACTTTCTGCTAGCGGCGAACAAAAAGAATCGTCGTCGCGTTCAGTTGGAAAACTTTCTCATTCTACTGCTGCGTTGCCTAGCGATGCTGCTATTGGGCTTGTTACTGGCCAGACCGTTTCTACCCAATTCCTTGTCTGAATTGCTGCAAAACACAAAAAAGTTTGAACGTATCATCGTATTAGACGACTCGGTCAGTATGAACGCCTCGCAGGTCGAAGGATCGCCGTGGCAAGCGTCGCTTGAGGGCCTAAAATCGTTGACCCGACAAATGTCTGAAAGCCGAACCGACGACAGCCTGACCGTGATGTTGACCAGCCGTCCCGAAGCCCCATTCATGGTCAGCGAACCCATCGACATGGAAACGATTGAAAGCATCATGCTGGAAATCGACAACTTGAAGTCGTCTGACCTGCCGGCGGACTACCGAGGGACGTTTGGCTATTTGGACCAGTACATTAGAAACGCTTCGCCGGGATTGAATCGGGTCGTTTATGTGATGAGCGATCAACGTGCAAGGGACTGGGTGGATGGCAGTGCGGGCGAGGATCTTGAAGCACCCGCGGGCAAACTGCGCGAGATTTCCAAGTTGACCGCCGGAAGCTTTCTGGTCGATCTAAGTGTTGCCAATGAAAACAATCTTGCTGTTGTGGCAGTCCGCCAAGAGCGGCAATTGGTGGCAGGCAGTGTTTCGCGAATGGAAGTGGATATTCGAAACTGGGGTGTTCAACCCGCTCGAGATGTCGAAATAGAATTCCGCGTGGGCCAAGGGCAGCCTCAAATCGAAAGCATTCCGGAAATCGGAGCTGGTGAAACCAAGACCGTTGTGTTCCAACACATCTTTAATAAGTCAGGCGGCTTGGACCGAATCACTTACACTTCGTTGCTGAAATCCGAATCCACGACCCATCAAGATGACGGCGATTCTGATTTTGAAGAATCGCCTTTTGGCATCCAAAGCCAACAATGGGACAGTGCTATCGAAATCGGATTGACGGTTAAAACCATCGAATTGGATGGACTGAAAGAAGATAGCCAGTACTTCTATGTCGGGCGAGTTTTGAATCGAATTCCCGTGCTATTGGTCGACGGCGACCCTTCGACCTTGGCACCACGCAGTGAAACCTATGCCTTGTTGCCACTGGCCAATCCCGACACGGGGATTGCCGCGGAAGTGATTACTGCGACCGAACTAGAGACCGCGCCGCTGTCCAAGTATCGCGTGATCTTTCTGTGCAACGTAGATCAAGTTTCTTATGATCGAATTGCTTCATTAGAACAGTGGGTTCGTGACGGTGGGAATTTGATTCTGATGCCTGGCAATCGAGTGCAATCGGTTAGCTACAACGACAGTTTCTACCGCGAAGGCAAAGGGCTTTCGCCAGTGTCGCTGGTAGAAATTGCAGGCGATCCAACGCGGCAGTCCAGTGTGACTCTGGAAGTGGATTCGCAACCGCATCCATTCTTGGAAAAGTTGGTGCAGATCGACCGTGGCATTTTCTCTCGGACCAATGTTTTTAGTTGGTGGATTTCGACGCTGCCTGAAAACTTTGACCAGACCAAAACCGTGGTTCCAATGCGACTGAACGACGAACGAAATTCACCAGCACTGGTTGATCATCAATTTGGCAAGGGCCGAGTCGTTTTCATGTCGATGGCGGCCGATGCCGACTGGAGCGATTGGCCATCAAGTCCAACCTATATCGTGGTCATGTTCGACATGATTCGAGGAATGATCGATGATTCGCTGGAGATCCCAGTGATTCAAGTTGGAAACGATCTTTTGGAATCCGTGGATTTGGGACGCTTCCGAAACCAGGTCAAACTGCTGGGTCCAAATCAGCAGCAGTGGGAAACGATCGCCCAGCCTGCGGGAACCTTCAAGTCGAAACTTCGCTCCAATGCCAATGCTCAAACTTTGGATAATGGCAAAGCGACGACCGCCTTGGAGCCAACTATAATCGAAACCCTGCCCAGCGAATCGGCAAACAAAACTCAAACGGGTACCGACTCCGGGACGGCGGGCGGCATCGAAAAGGCGACCACCGTGTTCTACGAGGCCCTATTTGAACGATTGCCACAACGAGGCTTTTATAATTTGCAACTTCAGTCCAGTTCCTCGGATACTGTGGAAAAGCGTTTGATCGCTTGCAACCTAGATCCCGAGGAAGGCGACCTGCGATTAGTTGATCCAGTAGAATTGGGGCGCTGGGTCGGTGACAAGGTCGAGATGGTGCCGATCGATCGCGTCAGCGAACAATCGGTCGACGTAGCAAGGGACGAATTTTGGTTTCAAATACTGCTGTTTCTAGCGGTGGTATTAGGTGCCGAACAGATACTCGCTTGCTGGTTTGGGACTCGGCGTCGTTAGTGAGAAAGACTTAGCGATTGAATCTACATTCCACCGATGGAAGATTCACTTGGCTTTGGTCGCCGCTTGTATTGCAGACACCAAAGCGAACGAGAGATTGGATGTTAGTTGGTTCGATAGTTTGCCCGCAGATTCAATTGCAAGTCACAGAATCAAGGTAGGATGCAAACGCTTGAGTTTGGGTGAAATGAAAATGAATATTCATACGAAATACAATTCGACAAAGAACGCGACCATGCGATCAGGGATTCGTGCTACGCAATATTTTTGCGCTACGCAGAATTTTTGCGCTACGCAGAATTTTTGTGCTACGCAGAATTTTTGTGCTACGCAGAATTTTTGTGCTACGCAGAATTTTTGTGCTACGCAGAATTTTTGTGCTACGCAGAATTCTTGTGCTACGCAGAATTTTTGTGCTACGCGGTGGTTTTGGGCTACCCGGTGGTTTTGTGCAGCATTGCTTACCTCATTTACACTTTCGACTTCACTACAGGGTCAATTGGTCCCCGATGCGGGGCGTCTTGCTCCACAGGGCGTTTTGGTTCTACAAGATGATGTCGTCAAAGCAGATCAAACCACCGATGGGATTATTGATTCAGGTGATGAGAGTCAATTTCCGCATGGTGCTTTGTTGCAAACCAACCCTGATATTGAAGGAGTGTTGGAAAAAGCCAATCGCTACATGACCGAAGGAAACTACCGGGCTGCAAGCCGGTTCTGGCAAGCGGCGATCAAACGAGCCGGAGGTCAACTGTATTCCGCCGACGGCGAACTGTATTTCCCCTTGGTGCGAAAAATCGAAGCGGTCATTGCCAAACTTCCATCCGAAGGGCTTCAAACGTATCGAATTGCAGCAGATGCTGAAGCGGCTGAATATCTAGCCCAGGGTGAAGGGGATTACGACCTGGATGCTCTGCAAAAAGTGGTTGATTTGGCCTTCCTCAGTTCACAGGGCGATGAATGTGCGTTACGTCTGGCAGCGGTCCATTTGGATCGCTTCGAAGCGATCCCCGCCGAAATGTTATTGCGGCGAATCATTGAAGTCTATCCTGCTCCGACTGTGCCGATGGATGAAGTTTGGTTGCGACTTTCGGTGGCCTATTCCATTGCCGGCAATCGTCAACAGTCTGCCGTCGCACTGGCAAAAGCGAAAGAGTTAAAGTCTGAAATTTCAAACACGTTAATCGATCAAGTAGAATCGATGATAGTGGCGCAGACAGATTTTGCCGTCCAAGACAATGTGGTTCCCCAATGGACAAGTTCCATGGGCTTGGGCAGCCAGTTTCAATCCATGCCATCGCTGCCCGCCGGCTACCTTAGCGGCAAATTGGCCCCCTCTTGGATTTTCCAACATCAATTCATGCAGCAGCCCAAGGGTAAATTCATTGACGGAGAAGTGATCACCGACGCCGAAGATTTGCAGCTAGCCGAACTTCCTTCAAGCACTCAGAATCGAGCATTGGAAGCCGTGTGCAAACTATGGCGGGCAAACCAGTGGCAGGTTCAAAGCATGCCATTGATCTATGAAGGAAAAATTATCTTCAAGACTCAGGGGGATCTATCAGCCTGGGCAACCGACAGTTTGTCCAGTCAAGCGGTGCTTCGCAGCTTAAAGATGAATCGATATTTTCCGGACGATGTCAGCAAATTCATTTTGGAACAGGCTGATCAAAATCGTCGCAATTTCCCTGCGGCATCCAATGTTCCGTTCAACAGTATCGAAACCATGCAATTCTTTGGGGACCCCTTGTTCCAATCCATGGCAATTCACAACGGAATTGTATTTTCAGTGGAAGGCGTTAGCTTCGGACGGGACGACACGTTCCGGGATAAATCGCGTCCAAACCCAGTCAATGTCTGGAGTTCGCCACCCATTCGCAGTCGCACGACTTTCCTATCCGCCTATGACTTGAAGACGGGAAAGACACTATGGAATGAAGCGTTCCCCAGAGCGGATCAAGGGAATGACCTTGCTGAATCGGCCGTTGTTGGGCCACCAGTGGGATACCATGACTCCATCCTCTTGCCAGTCCTAGCCAGCGGTCGATTTTTAGTGATCGCATTGGACTGTAAAACAGGGGACATTAAGTGGCGGACCGCCGTTTGCGACATCCCACAATTACAACCAAGTTCAACGACATTGGTGCAACTATCGGTTGTGGGTAGCGATGTGTTCATGGTTTGCGGAAGTGGAATCTTGGCAAATCTGGATGCAGGGGCCGGGCAATTAAGATGGATTCGTCGATACAAACGCAGCGTTGAAGAAATAGAAACGGGCGGTCCAAACCAGCAGTTCTTTGGCCGAATGAATCAGGACTGGCAGCGTTACACCATCAAGGGCTGGCAACACGATTTGGCAGCCGCCTGGGGACCGTGGATCATCGTTGCCGGGACCGACACTGATTACCTTGCCGGTTATCGACGAAGCGACGGCGAACTGGTTTGGCAGGCGCCTAGGGCTGAGGTTCTTGGCTGCACCGTCGACCAATGGTTGGGAATTCACCAAGGCATAGTTTACGCCATTGGTGCCAGAGGCTTGATTGCCTATGAATTGGCTGCCGAAGGGCGACTCTACGGGACGCCCCAAAGATTGGCAAAACCGATCTCTGGTCGAGGCATCATTACTTCCGAAGGAATCTTGCTTCCGGTCATGGATCACTTGGAACTTTACGACCTTAAGTCGCTAGTCAAACTTCGCGATATCCCGCTCACGCTGCCAGGTGAAATCCCGGTCGGCAGTCTGGTTAGCGATGGAAAACGTCTGTGGGCTGCGGCAATGAATCGCTTAATTGCGTTTGATAAAGTTGACGAAAATTCGGATACCACGACGCCAGAAGAGGCGACGCAAAAAGATGAAGATCAGAACAATAAGCAAGAGCCAATCGATTCGGTAACCCGCGGCGAGTGATAGACGCGTTTTT
Source organism: Mariniblastus sp. (assembly GCA_041688615.1). Taxonomy (GTDB): domain Bacteria; phylum Planctomycetota; class Planctomycetia; order Pirellulales; family Pirellulaceae; genus M30B19. The sequence continues at coordinate 12,100 of JBDNHU010000057.1, forward strand.
GGGTTCAGCGTCCGGATTGAAAATAGAGTTCCAACTGACAGACATTGTCGCAAAGACAACTGCTGGTTGATAACGTTACGAAGAATGATTGGCGATTGGTTTTGCCGCAAATAGGAATCGGGACGATTCATTCGAGTTGTCCGCCGAAAAATTAAGACTAAAAAAGCCTGCCTTTGGGAGCTTAAGCAATCGTGCTGTTGGGTGAATCATTTTTAAATTGGTTAGTCGGACGTCCAGAAAGCGATGGCGAGGTGCAACTGCAGTGGTTGAACCTACCAAGCAGTTGGGGCGTGTTCGTCATGTTGGCGATTGTCGCAACCGTCGTTGTGGTCGTGTATCGACTGTATCGCCGCGAAAACGTGGAAGGCCCCACCTGGATGCGGCCGCTCTTGATAACGCTTCGCTTGCTAACGCTTTTGTTTTTACTGCTTCTGTTTTTGCAGCCCAGCATTTCGTTGCTTAACCGAATTCGACTTCGTCCGTCAATCGCGATTGCCCGTGATTCATCGGCATCCATGGCTCGCAAAGATCGACTCACCGACCCGAATCAATCTCAGAAGCTGGCCGCTTTGACTGGGTTTCCTCAGACCGGTTTGGAACAGGGCAATTTTAGCCGCCAAGAATTGGTCAATCGTTTGATCGGTGATGGACGCGGTCAATGGATTACCGACTTGCGAAAAAAGGGGGCCGTCCGCATTGTCGATTTCGCAAGTGATCTAAAGAACGTAACCACATTGCCCGCAATCGACGAAAATTTAAAGGCGAATGATTCGCAAAAAAATGACAGCGAAAGCAAGGCCACAACCGAAACCAATTCGACGGCGGATGATTCAACGACTCCGTCGGACGAACGCGAAGATTCCAATGGCAGCGAACTACGCATTCGTCCGCTGACACCCGATGGTGTGTCCACAAACTTATCTCGCATGCTGGCCGAATTATTAAGC
>JBDNHU010000004.1:0-10204 GCA_041688615.1 Mariniblastus sp.
AAGGCCAACTTCCAAAGGCTGGGCAATCACTCAGGCATTCAAACACCGACGCTCAAACGCGGAAAATCCAGCGATTCAACCCTAGCATTCCGACCAAAGGGATAAGCCCCGTTAACCACGCGTGAACTAGCGAAACGCGGCTTCCAATTTTTCAAGGACCGCTTGCTCGGCCGAGGACACTTTGCCCATACCCAGGAAACCACCTGCCGCTGCCGCAACGTCATGAGCTCGGATGACCACCGTTCGCTTCACTCGTTCCACCGTTTCAGGCGATGCGATTTCTTTCAATTCTTTTGCATACTCGCACCAAGCGTGAATCACTTCTTCGCTTGGCTTGTGATCTAACCAACCTGACAACATCGCCATCGCAGGACTGCCCGCTTCGATGTTGCTGTCCTTGGCAGCGGCCACAATGGCGTCTTTTTCGGCCGATTCCATTTTTCCATCGGCCCAACCAACCCAAACCAATGGAAACAACGACAAAGCCGACATGGTGGCGTCATTGATTCCCAACGCCAACAGATCTTTCACCAACTGGTCGTCGTTGATTCCAGTGGAAGCCTTTAGCTGATCATGTTCCTCTTCCTGGAGAACTTCCTGACGCAGTTTGTCCATCAATACACGATCGACGTTGCTAAAAAAACGGGACTCCAACGCATGACCACGTTTGTGCAGTGAATCTTCTTCCATCAGCGAAAAACTCCAGAAGTGAGCAATGAAAACGGCAAGTTTGTATACTTTGTTTGAACTGAAATTTTAGGCTTCCAAGCTCAGTTTTCCAGGGGGGACAATCGCCCTGCTTCTCCCGCGACTAACTTCGAGCCGCATCGGGCCCTTGGGCCGACCCAGTCAACTTCGGCCCAGTCTTGCCATTGCCCCACACCGGTTTCCGGCGAAAATCGACGCCAATTTCAATCCACCCACTGTTTTCCAAGTCGACAAAGGCTCTGTTTGCAAGCTTGCCAACGTTACGTGACCGACGCATTCGTTGCCAACCACTTATCCACTTTGACCGATCTTTTTAATTCAGTTACGACAAACCGATCCCCTTTTTCACAGTCGCGTCACTTGTTCCGATTGCGCTAAGCGACCTTGTTAGGAAGTACCAATATTTTGGAGACTACACGGGGACTGCGTAAAATTTGCTGCCGATAGATTTTACCAGAGTCAATCAATCGGTTGCTTCGCCGCATCGGCGTCGTGGTGACTTTGCAACGCTCGCCCTTGACTGGCGACAACGGCAGACTTCACTTCGCACCATTTTTGGCACGCTTCACTTCGAAGCTGAACCAAGATGCGATGCTCAACCCAGTTGATTGCTTTGCTTTGGCCCCCACGAATTGCCCCGCTTGATTTTAGTACAGCGTCTTGGGTGAATAACTTTTACCATGGTTGGTGAATTTCGGTGATGGAACATAATCCAAACTTGCGATTGCACATTGAAGAAGATGTTTCTGCGGCCCAAGCTGTCGCTCATACGCTTGTGTCAGTGCTGCCTGAAGCGAAAACAATCTGCAAACAATTTGAACAGGCTACCGGGTGGGTTCTTAGCTATTTGCCAAAACCCAAAACTGTATCCAGTTTTGAACGCAATCACCAATTGCCTATTTTTGGTAAGTTCGAAATCACGGACCTGTCGGCAAGTCAACCGCCTGGGCAACCTGCGGTGCACCGAGGCAATTGTGAATCGGTAGTGGATTCGATCAATGCTTTAGTTCAGCGTCTGGCAACCGCTGAATTGTTGGTATGGCAAAATGAAAACTATTCGGAACCAACCGGTCGCCAGTTCAATGACACTCAGTTTCCTTCCAACGATTCTGACTTGCTTGCTACGTTACTTCGCACCGCCGCTGACAACGTTTCCGCTTCCGGTGCGGCGTTGTATCTGTTAGACGACCAGACCACTCAACTAAAGCTGCGCGCCACCATTGGAACCAAGGAAGCCAGCGGCAAGTTGCAAAGCATCAGGCAACTGGAACATGCTCTGGCAGACCTAGAAGCGTTAGTCGGAAGCGTGGTTACAATCAACAGCCCCGAAGTTGCCCGCAGCTGGAAGATCCCAGAACCCTACCGCTACGGCACGTGCGTGATGATCGGAGAACCTAGCCTTCCACTTGGAACGATTTGGATTTTCTTTGAACAAGCAACCACGCTAAGTTCGCAAGAGACTGCGATGCTGGAAAGCCTTAGCGTGAAGATCGCTGAGGAACTGCAAGAACGAGGCAAGGTTCGCCAAGACGAAGGCCCCAGTTTGATCGAACACGAATTGCAAATGGCGTCCCGCCTGAACGATTGTCGTCTGCCCAGTTTCCCACCGGAAGTCGACGGCTGGAAAATTGCCGGCTGGACTCATCGCCAGAACCATCTTGCAGGTGTTTTCCATGAATGGGCAGTCACGCCAACGGGAAATTTATCCGTCGCCATTGGACAAATTGCCGGTCCGATGTTATCTGCGGCCATCAACGCCAATAACCTGCGGTCGTTGATTTGTGCTCATCGCGACTACCGACACTCTGCCCAATCAATGGCCGGCAAACTGAACGAAAACGTTTGGTACAATTCGCCTGGCGATGATCTTGCCTCAGCAATTTACGCGTTGATCGACCCCGAAACTTCGCATGTCCAAATCGTCAATGCGGGCGATGGTGGGGTGGTCTACCGAAATGCTAAAGGCATTCAATCGATCGACCAATTCCAGCATCCACTGGGGGTGGAACTGGAAAGCGACTTCAATCAATGGGAAGGCACGCTAAGCGAATCAGACACGATTGTGATGTTCTCGCAAGGGTTAAGAAACGCGTTGTGTGAATCATTTTCCAGCAATGACGACGCTCAATTGCTTAGCAATATCCTGGAACAATTGCCAGGTCAGCCTCATGCGATCGTCAATGCCATTGAAGATCTGTTTTTCCAATGCGATTTTCAACACGTTGCCGGCGACCTGTCGGTAATCGTTCTGGCCAAGAGTTCCGCACCGACCCAAATGCCTTACGCCGCAGCAGAAGTTAGTCGAGACATTCTGGCAGAACTACAAATGAACGAGACGGATAGGCTGGAAACTCTGCGAGACGAACTCGCTTCCTACCCAGACTATTTTGGCACCGATTCGGCCGAGGACAGCGCGGACTACGACCCAGCAGATGACATCGATTTGCCCCCGTCTTCTGGTAAAAATCCAGGCAGCCCAACGATCGATGCTGCCCCGGTTATCGAAAACTTGAATAGTGAAATCGACGACTCTTCGTTCGACGAATGGGAATCCGATAACGCCTTAGAGGAGGATAAGGACGAAGTGTCGTTCCAGGAAGATGCTGCGTCGGAACCTGAAAACCAGATCGAGAAAACCACAAGTCCCAAACCAAAAGCCAAGCCAAAAGCCAAACTAAAGGCGGCAAAATCCAAGATCGTAAAGCCCAAACCTACCCAGTCGCGCGCTACCCAGTCGAAATCGTCTCAAGCAACCGCAGCGAAGAAAATAGGCAAAAAGTCCAGCACCGCGAAGCAACCGCCTTCAAAGTCAACAAAATTTGCGAACGCCTCCACCAAAGTGTCGCCCAAGACAAAACCCCACGAAAAAACCAAAGCCGCGTCCAAGATAAAGTCAAGAGTGAAGCCCAAGACGCTGCCTGCCAACACAACCGCTAAGATGCCCGCCCCCGCAAAAGGGATCGTGACAAAGACACGCAAGGCGACCACTGTGGCAAAAACGCCTGCAGCCCAAGTTCGGACAGCCCAAGTTAGGGCCGGGCAGGCTTCACAGGTGTCGGATTCCAATCCTGCGAAATCACGTCTTGGCAAACGCTCCAGTGCCAAAAGTACATTACAAACAACTGCGACCAATCCCAAGGTAAAACCCAAGGTAAAACCCAAGGTAAAACCCAAGGCTGCCAAAATATCGACTGCAAGACCGACCAAAGCCAAGCCCTTGACGGCTACCAAAGTAACCCTACCCGTGAAGACCACGGCAAAGGCGGTCGCCGCCAACAAGCATGCGACGGCATCGTCTGCACCAAAGAAACGGTCTGCACCAAAGAAACTGCCTGCACGAAAAACTTCGCCAACGATAAAAGATGTAGCGACGACATCAAAACTAGCTATCAGGGTAAACGCGAAGCAGGCCAGGGAAAAGTCCGCAACTAAGTCCGCAACTAAGTCCGCCAGCCGAGTGAAGACGCCCAAAAAGAAGCTCAGTGGATCGCAGTCACGGGACTAAGTAACCATAAGTTCGCCGCTTTGCTCGCAAATCGGCGAATGAAGATTGCTTCCAGGACAATGGGGTCACGACCTTGCAACTTGTACCCCATTGTGAGATTGTCCCAGGTTGGCAAAAATAGCGATAACACGCAGGCGGGCGTGGCGGAATTGGTAGACGCGCATGGTTGAGGGCCATGTTCCTGTAATGGGAGTGGAAGTTCGAATCTTCTCGCCCGCACTTATCTTAGTAATTGACGTTTAGTAGCCGGTCTTAGTAATTGACGTTTAGTAGCCGGTCTTAGTAATTGACGTTTAGTAGCCGGTCTTAGTAATTGACGTTTAGTAGCCGGTCTTAGTAATTGACGTTTAGTAGCCTGTCTCAGTAAGCGACGTACAGTAGCCGGCGTTTGGGGGCCCTCAACCTACCTGCCAATCCAATATCCGTAAACCAAATTCTACCCGTGTCGTTTCACCGGTTTGGCTCGTGGAACGGTTTACCACTAATACCAGCAAGCTGGATTTGGGCAACCAAGAATTGCCATCTCAATTACAAACTTCGTAACACTCAAGTCTTCAAAGTGTTCTAAATGGTCTTCAAAGTGTTCTAAATGGTCGTCTAAGTGTTCCACCACTGACTTCAAGTGCCTGCGGTTTCCAGCACCACCAAAGACCGACTGAACGTCCAAATATTCGCTTGCTTCGCGGTTCCAAAATCCAAAAAGCCAACGCACAAAAAGCCAACGCACAAGGACCAACGAACAAGGACCAACGAACAAGGACCAACGAACAAGGACCAACGAACATGAAAAAAGCCACTCGTGTTTTACTACACCAGTGGCTTTCCTAAATCTACAAATGTCTAGTGCCTAGCACTTTCCATTGAATACCCTACCAAGCAAAGTGAGCGAACGCTTTATTCGCATCAGCCATACGGTGAGTATTCTCACGTTTGGTGATTGCAGCACCTTCACGCTTGAAGGCAGACAGCAATTCGTCCGCTAGTTTCTCACAAGCAGGACGGCCCTTCTTGTCGCGAACCGCTTCCAAAATCCAACGGATCGCCAACGATTGCTGACGACTACGATTGACTTGCATTGGAACCTGGTACGACGCACCACCGACTCGCTTGGACCGGACTTCAACGTGAGGCTTCACGTTTTCCAGCGCTTGATTGAAGACTTCTAAAACGTCTTCTTCAGGCAGTTTCTTCTTCATGATATCCATCGCGTCGTAAATGACTCGCAATGCAACCGACTTTTTGCCGTCGTACATCAAGCAATTAACAAACTTCGCAACTAACAAACTATTATATACAGGATCAGGCCGAAGCGAGGTTCGACTTGCGGTAATCTTTCCCATGATGATTTTCTCTCAAACGAAAACATTGGATGAATTAAAAAAACGTAGTCAACAAAGAGCAGGCTTGCTTACTTCTTCTTCTTAACAGCGCCACCCTTGTTCTTCTTCGCGCCGTAACGGCTACGAGACTGACCACGCTTGTCGACACCCAACGTATCGCGAGCACCACGGACCACTTGATAACGAACACCCGGCAAGTCGCGAACCCGACCACCACGAATCAATACGATCGAGTGTTCCTGAAGGTTGTGACCTTCGCCTGGGATGAAAACGGTGACTTCTTTGCCGTTGGTCAAACGGACACGAGTAATCTTACGAAGAGCCGAGTTAGGCTTCTTCGGAGTCATCGTTCTGACTTGAAGACATACACCTTGCTTTTGAGGACATCCCTCAAGCACAGGTGACTTGGACATTCTTCTTTTCGACTTACGTCGCTTACGAACCAATTGGTTAATTGTTGGCATTGTTCTTTTAATCAAATTCCGACCAGTTGACTAACTGGCTTAAGGTTGTGACAAATCACCGCCGCGGTTGAAATTCTGGCCGCTTCTGGGACTCTATGGCCTGTGTCTTCCTCGACACAACTCGCTCCGATCGAATGATTCATTCTTCGGTATATCGCGATAAAAAAGGCCAGATCAAATTTTCGATCAAAGAATTCAGCAAAATCCTTTGGCGACTATTCGATTCACTGGAACATTGGCTCCTGAAATGTACCCTACCCAAGTCATATTCAATTTCCCAGTTAAACTGCGCTGAACGCACCCAACGGGTCAACCCAACCATGATCTGTAAATAAGGCCACTTTGGTGAGAGTATCGATTTTCGCCTAGCCTGCGCATATCTTTACCTCAACGCGAAGCTCGGTAGTTTATTGATCCAACGTCATGCTGTCAAGCCAAGCGGCCGTTTAATTTAGGTCTATTTCGCCTGCGCCACACAAGGTTGCAGGGCCTAAGGTGCGCGGGCACGGTAAGCCAGAACTGCACGCAAGCCACGCCAAACCCCTGCCCAAACCCAGTGCAAGCTTGGGCCCAGCCACCGGAACCGATCGCACAGTTCCGCACTCTTCTGCAGTCCACTGATTCAACCCAAATCGCCAAAAACACGCGATAACACCGCAACCCGCAATCTAGTTCACCGTCAATCTAGTTCACCGTCAATCGACCGCAGACAAGCGAACCCTGGGTCATATTTTAACCTGAGCCGAAATTCGCGAAATGCCCTTTGTCTAATTCTTCACGGCCCACATTCGACGGTCCGATTCCACGAGTCCAGCCAGCAGCACATTTTCTATTCGGTGGGCAACTGGCCTTGGGCGATTTGGTAGGCGGCGGTTGCAAAGCGATATTCTGACTGGGCGTCGATTAGGTCGGTCCTGGCATCCGCATCCGCCTGCTCAGAGATGTTAAGGATGATCAAGTCGATGTCACCAGCGGCGAATGATTTGAGCGCATTCTCCAATGCCCGCCCAGCCAAATCAGCGTTGGCCTGGGTTTGCTGGACTTTTCTGGCCGCTGCGTTCAATGCCGATCGAGCGTCCCGCAATTCGGCGGTGATTTTGTCTTCGGTCAACCGGCGCTTAAGATCCAGCTGAGTCATCTTGCCGCGAATTGCCCGAGCCTTACCCAGGGCTTTGCGTTGCAAGGGTTCCCATCCACCACTAAGTCCCGATTCCAATTCGATCGGCGTTTTGTCACGACTACTACTGGCTGCGCCACCCACATCTTTACCGATGTCAAACACCCAATTCACCTCGGGGCGACTTTCGTTCATCGCTTGCTGCAATTGGATTTGATATTGAGCCAGTTTGCGTTGCAAATATTCCAGTTCGGGCCGAGCGCCCAAGGCGTTGGATTGATCAAATCGAAAGTCGTTCAACGGCGTTGTAGATGTCTTTGGAAACTGGGCGTTTTCAATCGACCGCCCCAAAAGGATCGGTGAACCGGTTTCGTCCCGATAATACAATGACAATTTGATGGCTGAAGATTCCACTTTCCGCTGCGAATCAACCAGTTTCGCTTTTCGTTGGGCGATCAAACGCAGGTTTTCCACCTGAGCCGCCGGCGCCAAGTCACCCACCTTAATTCGCTTCTCCACCTGGGTTTTCCGCACCAATCCCAAGTCCAACAATTGTTGTTGAACCGCCAGTTTTGCGTTAGCCGCTTGCCAGGTCCAATAGGCGTTCGCTGCAAACAACGAAACGTCGAGTGACTGTTGGCGGATGATCGGCTCGACCGCCAAAACGTCTTGCTCGGACTGCAACAGTTGGCTACGTCGATCATCGATGGTTCGATTGCGTACCAAAGGCATGTCGAATCCCATTGAAAATTCGCCACCTTCGTTGGTCTCGCGTTCTTTGTACCACGGTTGCAGGTCACCATCGCCGTACTTGTAACCGCCTCGCAGTGATCCACCACCGTACATCGGTTGCTCGGCACCCAATACCGCCCGTTGGTTTTGATAAAAGCCAAGCGGCATCGCCAGCGCGTAAGCCTTCAATTTGTAGTCAAAGGCACCAGTGGCCGACAACAAATCACCCGCGGCAACTTCTCGGCCCGCGATCGCTTGTTGCACTTCAGGATAGTAACGAACGGCGGCTTGAACGATTTGGTTCAGGCCAACCGCCTCACCGTTGGGAAGAAATTCACCGTCGAACAAACCAGCGTCACTGCCAAGATCACTGCCAAATTCATTCGGGATCACCGCGTCAATCGCTGCGGTAATCGCAGAATCCGAAAACATTTCAGGGCGAATCAGAGGGTCATCGTCCTGTTCCGCGGTCGGCAGGGCTTTGGGTTCATCTAAACGAATCGAATCCGAACCGCTCAAGGTTGGTCCTGGGGCGATCGAAGGTTCGGTATCTTGACGCCGTCCCTCCTTCATCCCGAATGATGCTAAACTGGCTGGAACCTGGAGTCCAGGCTCTGGCCCCGTCTGATTTAAACTGGCTGCATATTCAACTTGAGCAATCGCTTCGTTCTGTTGCTGGGCAGGCGAAGTAGAATCCGGCGATGCAGTCGCGGCTTGAGTCGCAGCATATTGTAATGAAACTTCACCCGAAGGAACAATCGACGGTCGAGGCTTGAAGTTAGCCAGCAACTGCCCGGCGATGCCATTGGATTGCGAGGATTCCTGTTCCGAATCACCGGTTGGTTTGGTCAAGGTCGAAACGAATCCACCGCCGGTGCCGGGCGACGATTCGGAAACCGCGTAGGATTCACCACCAAATCGAACGTCTCGATCGCGGTTAATCGAACAGCCAGAAAGAGTGCCTAGTCCCGCAGTGAGCAACGCAACCCCAAGACAAATCAGACCTCGTCGACTCAATCGATTTCGAGCGACAATCATCGGCAATCCCTTCCAATGGGGATCGCCAAATTCTGGAAGTTGAACATTTCAACTAGTAGGAATGGCGATCCTCTCGATGCACGTCGATAGGCGACGCTTCACACTGATCCAGTCCGTGGATCGTTCTAAATCATACTTTTACACTAGCAGAAGCAAAAGCATTCGCCAAACGGGATTTCCGCCCAAGATGTTCCCCCCACCGCCAGGCAACCGATGCCTTCGCGACGCCCGCTGAACAAGATCCGACGGATGCGCACTGCCGTTAATGGGTTCTTACTACCCAAACCCCGCCGGTAAAAGCAGGCTACTTAGTAAGCTTAGGTACCTTTGTTGGTTTATCTTCTTTTGGGTCATCTTTGGAGACGGCTGGCGGAAATCCGTTAAGCTGCCTCCACAATTCGAACCAAAGTGGAACCTCTCCAAGCATGACCCACCCGTTTGCACGAACGCCCTGCAGCAGAAATTTCTGCTCAGGCCATTCATTCTCATCAATCGGACGAACCAGCACTCGGAATCTACCCATGCCGTCATCGGTGGCATCAATTGCCGAAACTACCCCGCCAAACGAACCTACCGAGATTGACGGCCACCCCACCCATTGCACGGCCGGCCAACTTTCAAATTGTAGCCGCACTTCATTTCCTACTTGAATCCATTGCAAATCATTGCCGGCTACAAATAATTCAACCGCGTGCTCCTGCGAATCAGGAACGATAGTGAACAAAGAGTCACCTTTTTTGATCTGCTGGCCCTTTTCAAATACGTTTAATCGCAGCAAACTTCCGCTACGTGGCGCAGTGATCTCTAGCCGTAGACCGTCTTTCTTCATGTCAACTTCGGTGTAGTCTTTTTCTGCGGTTGCAACTTCCCCCATTGCTGCTTCGCGCATCGCTTCGGCATAGTCAACCTTGGCTTGTGCATCGGCCCGCTTGGCTTCTACTTCTTTGGCCTTGGCCGCCACGTCGTCCTTTGCCGATTCAACTTCCTTGAGGACCGTTTCCAAACCGGCAACCGCCATCTCATAGTCCATGCGTACTTTTTCAAAGTCTTTCTCCGCTCGCAACCCATCTTCAAACAGTTCTTTTTGCCGATCGTAATTTAAACGAGTTTGCTTCTTCTTCGAGCGATACATCTCGAGTGCTTCCTCTTTGGAAGCCAATTTATTCTTGGCCGAATTCAAATTTTCGATAGCCGCATCCACCGCGTAAGTCCGGGCCATCACATACGATTCACGCTGCAAACGATAGCTTTCTACCTTGGCGCTTGCGGTTCGCTTTTTTTCACTCATACTTGCGAGCTG
>JBDNHU010000436.1:0-4581 GCA_041688615.1 Mariniblastus sp.
ATCCGGACCCATTACCGTGCCGAAACTAACGTGGGTCTTCTCAACCGCCTGATAACCCATCTTGTCCGCAACTAAGAACAGTTTATCAAAGTGCTCTTTCTGTCGATGATCCACCACGTACAACATCTTGTCAGGGTGCCAATGCTGCATTCGATATTCAATCGTTGCCAAGTCGGTGGTCGCATACAAGAACGCACCGTCCCGCTTCTGCACAATCATCGGCGCATCAAATTCCTCCAAGAAAATACATTGCGCTCCATTGCTCTGTTTCACCAAACCCGACGCTTGCAACTTGGCAACCGTCGGAGCCAATTGATCATGGTAAAAACTTTCGCCCAAACAATGATCAAATTTGATGTTCAATCGACTGTAAACTCGATCAATCTCATCATGGCAATGCGGCAACATTTCACGCCAAAGCTGCAAATTCTCCTGATCGCCCGCATGCAACTTGCTGGTCTCTTCCAACACCGCTGTGCCGATATTGCCGTGCTGTTTGACCAACGATTGCAACACGTCATCCTTGGCGGCAACTTCTAACCCACCGATCGTCTTCGACAAAGTCTCCTGATTATCGTTCAACCGACTTTCGATTTGACCCAGCTTCTGCTTGGCTGATTTGATCTCCTTCTTTTGGCCACCTTCATTCGCGGCCGCAACCACCGACTTGGCGTCCGCCAATTCCGTTTCCAAATCTCCGACCAAGGTTTGCAGTTTGGGAACCGCCGCCTGCTTCTCCAAGACGTCCATGATCTGACGCACCAAGCGATACAAACGACTTAATTCCTTCACCGGCGCCGATTGATACGCAGGCCCGTCGCCAAAATGCTTGTAACCGTAGATGATCATCCCGAACTGGGTTCCCCAATCACCCAAGTGATTATCCGTGATCACGCGATGCCCCAAGTACCGACAAACCTTGGAAACCGAATCACCAATCACTGTCGATCGAATGTGCCCAACATGCATCGGCTTGGCAACGTTTGGCGACGAGAAATCAACCACAATCGTCTTGGGATCTTCGGCCCACTGGACACCCAAACGATCACCTACGGGCGCAACTTCCCCAGCAATCGGCGAACCCGCTTGCGGATGCGCTCCACCATCAAAGGCAGTCATCGCTTGCTGGACCAAATAGTCATCGGTCAACGTCAAGTTAATAAAACCGGGCCCGGCCACTTCAACCTTGCTGCACAGCTGGCTAAGATCGGCCAACTGAACAACCTTCGCCCCAATGTCCTGCGACTTCATCCCCAGCGGCTTGCTTAAGGGCATCGCAAAGTTCGCTTGATAGTCACCAAAGCCAGCATTCTGAACCGGGCGAATCATCCCCAACGCACTTTCTAACTGACCTCGATAATCTTCGATCCCCGCCTGTTGAAACAATGTCGTCAACGGAGCAACAAAACACTTGCGCAATTCAGCGATAATCTGCATAACAACGCTTGAACAAAAGAGGAATCAATATCGTCTCGCAACGACAGAACACAAAATGATACACCAAGACTTCACACGACCAAAATTTCACCGTCGCGGATACCAAAATTTCACCGTCGCGGATACCAAAAATGACGATTGAGTGATCCGCTGCGTAACCACGCGGCATCGGTGGCTTACTGGCAAATCGTACGCCTACAGACGCAGCTAATCGCGTTCAGCTTGCAACCAGCGTGCGACGCAGCGACAAAAAAAGACGTCTCAATCGACGTCTCCCACAACCTAATTTCTTTCCACAGCGGCCCACGCCAACGTCGCCACTATAAGTCGCCACTATAAGTCTTACCCTCCGCCCCGTGCCTCAGACCCCGCAGTCCAATGCCGCGCAGGCCCCTCTTAAAATGACAAAGTTCACAAGGGCAAAGTGACGCGACGCGATTCGATTGGCAACAACCCAACCATCATTCAAGCGGACTCAATGCGCACTCGGCTTACTCGGCGTCGTCTTCACTCTTGGACCGGTAGCCACTAGGTTCCAGATGCTTGATATCCAGCTTCGGTGCGTCACTATGCAACACTTCCAAGCCGTAATACTGACGAGTCTCTTCATCAAAGATATGGATCACAACCGAACCGTAATCCAAAACAATCCAGCGACTCTCGTCATAGCCCTCACGGCTAATCCGTTTGTCCTTCATCTGCTTTTCCAGCACATCATCGATTTCTTCACTGATGGCGTGCAAATGCCGACGACTGGTTCCCGTTGCCAAAATGAAATAGTCGAACAGCGCAGTCTTCTGCGTCATATCCAGAACCATCACTTCCTTAGCAAAGTTGTCGAAACACACTTTTGCCGAAGCCATCGCCAATTCAAGCGACAATTCAGGATTCTGCCGAAAAGCGGCCGGTCCCGTAGGATTGTTCTCTAACGACGATGCTTCTGCAGCAGCATTCTCTGTAGTCGATTCTTCAGCGGAATTGGTAATTTCAGCTGGATCCAAGTTTTCCGCAGGATTTTGGTCGGACAAAGGTTTCCCTACTCTTATTTGGCTAACATGATTCATTCACTGGGCCTTTGCTTCTGAAGGTTCAAACCAGAGGAAAATTCCCTTATTTGGAGCCGAAAACAGCTCATCAGCCGAACTTTTGTTCGACCTTGCACCACGATTAATGGCCGCAAAACTGTTTTCGTCTCGCTTCAGCAAAGACACTTAACCCAGCTATCCAGTTCGCTATTTCTAACGAACCGCGTTTGACGTCAGCATTCTAAGCGAAAAACGCCCTTCTTTTCAACGGGAAGTCCAAATCTAACCAACCACGGACTCACACACGGTGTTTCCGGCGTCCAGTCCCCCCATTCCTACTAGTCTAAGGCAATTTGCTCCAGCATCTTGATCAAATGTTCGGGAACCGCCCGATGCCCGTCAATCGCCTCAGCCAATGGCACCCGGCAAGGATGATCACTGTTGGTCCCGATCATGATCCCCGTCGCGCCGTCATTGATCGCATTAACCGCCTCCGCCCCCATCATCGTTGCATGCCAACGGTCCTCGGGCGTCGGATTCCCGCCCCGCTGCAAATGCCCCAAAATTACGATGCGACTGGAAAACGGACAATCATGCTGTTTCAAATACGCATCTAGCGCTACCGCACCACCCGCTTCGTCACCTTCGGCCACAATGATCATCGCACTGCTGCGACCGCGCGATTTTAAACGTTTCAACAAGTGCACAATCTTTGCGAAATCCGTTCGCGTCTCCGGAACCGCCACAACTTCGGCACCACTGGCCAAGGCCGAAAACGCAGCAATGTATCCCGAGTGCCGACCCATCACCTCGACCAAAAACATTCTTTCATGACTTTCCGCGGTGTCACGTATGCGATCAATCGCTTCCACTGCCGTATTAACTGCCGTCGAAAATCCAATCGTGTAATCGGTGCCATGCAAGTCGTTGTCGATCGTACCAGGGCACCCCACAATCTGGCCGTCATAGTACCGACCCAGTGCCAATGCGCCAGTCCCAAGCCCTCTCGCCATCAAGCCCCTCTCCACCGCAGGGCCACACACCTAAACCCGCCTTCCAAAAAACTAACTGTCCACCTAAAAAATCTCAAAAACCTATCGCCTTCTGTAGTCCAATCTCGCAAACTGCCCTGGAATCAGATCCCCGATCACCCAGTCGACGATTCCAAACATCAAAACGCTAAGTCACAGAACAACTTTGCCACAAAACAACGGTGCCGCCATGCAACGTTGCCGCCATGCCTCGGCCGCAACTTGAAACCATTGCTAGCATCTGCAAAACTAAAGCTCATCTCTACTCAAGGTTTCCCTATCGAACTTAACCCCACCGGCTCGCCAACATCACTGGCATCCGGTTGCAATCGGCTGGCCAACTCCACTGGCACCCGGTTGATCGATACAACGCTCAAGCGATAACACCGCCTCAACGCGTCCACCATTTGACTCGGGACAACGCAATGAATCCGCTGCCTCAGAATCCGCTGCCCAATCGTTTGCTGCCGCATCAAGACGCCGTTCATCTTTATCCTTCGGGCACTGCCTACGCCGGAGCTTTGGGCAGACACTACATTAAGGATGGAATCCAAGATCGGTTGGCCCGGAAACTGGCAGTCGTCGATTTGGACCAAGACCAACCTTCTGCCGCAGCGTTTCTGCTGGCGATGGTACGCGAAATGCGACTGCGGTTCTACCAACAAAACACGATTCGCAACTATCGAATTGCCGTCGCCGCCTTGCTTCGCTGGTCCAAACGACCACCGCACCAATTGACCCGCGAACACGTACGACAATATCTGGAATTTCTAATCGACGCGGGCCAAGGCAACTCCACGATCGCCGTTCATATCGCAGCCATCCGAACCATGTTCGACAAATTCTGCTACCGAGACCTAACGCTGGGACTCGCCACACCCAGACGCGGGAAAAAGCTACCCACAGGAATGGCACTGCCGACTGATTTTAGAGGAGTTCGGCGCAGCGTGAAAGTTTACGGCGTAGCCGCAATTAAAAAAAAAACAGATAAATTGAGACTCACGGCGGGATTGCAATGGAACGCGAATTCCTTTGTCTGTAAACTTCCGCCGAACGCGACTCTCCTTGGGTAGAAAAATTGACCAGGG
>JBDNHU010000437.1:0-7076 GCA_041688615.1 Mariniblastus sp.
ACCGATGGTGGACGTTCCTGGAAAAAAATTAATCGCGGCTTGCCCGGCGGTGACCTAGGGCGAATTGGACTGGCGATTTCACCGATTCAACCTGACGTCGTCTATGCGATCGTAGAAGCAACCGGGAACAGCGGCGGGTTCTATCGTTCGGAAGATCGAGGCGAAAGCTGGCAAAAGCAAGGCAGCTATGTTTCTGGCAGCCCGCAATACTATCAAGAGATCTTCTGCGATCCAAATATCATGGACCGCATCTACAGCATGGACACCATGATGATGGTATCCAACGACGGCGGTAAGAATTTCGCGGCGGTAGGGGAAGCTGATAAACACGTAGACAATCATGCGTTGGTCATTGACCCTAAGGATTCCAATCACTTGTTGGTCGGTTGCGATGGCGGTTTGTACGAAAGCTGGGACCAAGGAAAAACCTATCGCTACTTTACCAATTTACCTTTGACGCAGTTCTATAAAATTGCGGTCTCCAACGACGAACCGTTCTACTACATTTACGGTGGCACTCAGGATAACGCAACCCAAGGCGCGCCGACTCGGACCAACAACGTTCACGGCATCCGCAACAGCGACTGGTTTATCACGGTGTTTGGCGACGGCTTCGATCCCGTGGTCGATCCGGACAACCCAGACATCATCTATTCGCAATGGCAGTACGGCGGGTTGGTTCGCTACGACCGAAAATCTGGCGAACAAATTGATATCAAACCTCAACCTCAGGCTGATGGGCCGGCACTGCGTTTCAATTGGGATTCCGGCATTGCCATTAGTCCGCATGCGTCGAACCGAATTTACTATGCCGCTCAGATGTTGTTCCAATCAGACGACCAAGGCGACACTTGGAAGGCGATCTCTCCGGATTTGACTCGGCAAATTGATCGCAACACCTTGAAAGTGATGGACCGCGTTTGGGGAATCGATTCAGTTGCCAAGAATTCTTCCACATCGTTCTACGGTTCGATCGTCGCGGTGACCGAATCTCCTTTGGTCGAAGGCCTGATTTACGTGGGCACCGACGATGGTTTAATCCAAGTGACCGAAGACGGCGGCGAAAACTGGCGGAAGATTGAAAAATTCGGTTCATTGGAGGTGCCTGAATTTGCTTATGTCAGCGATATCGAGGCCGACTTGCACGACGAAAATACGGTCTATGTTGTGGTGCAAAACTTCAAACGGGGCGACTTCAAGCCGTATCTCCTCAAGAGTGCCGACCGCGGCCAAACGTGGGAAATACTGTCCCAATCGTTGCCTAAAAAGGGTTCGACCTACACGATCGCTCAGGATCACGAGAACGCCAACTTGATGTTTTGTGGCACCGAGTTCGGATTGTTCGTCACTTTGGATGGCGGCCAGAAGTGGATTCCGATGAAGAGCGGCTTGCCGACGGTTGCGGTCCGAGACTTAGAGGTGCAACGACGCGAAAACGATTTGGCGATCGGTACTTTTGGACGCGGCATGTTTATTGTGGATGACTATTCGCCGATGCGTCACTTGAATCCCGAACTGTTAAAAGAGAAGGCGAAGGTTCTTCCGGTGAAACCGGGCCTGATGTACGTCGAAGTTTCACCCCTGGGCGTGGGAGGCAAAGCGTTTCAAGGTGCCGACTTTTACACCGCTCCCAATCCAGAATTCGGCGTTACGTTTACGTATTTCCTGAAAGATTCACTGACCACTCAGAAGTCGACCCGAACCCAACGCGAACGCCAACTGGCTTCCGCCCAAAAGGACGTACCTTACCCGACCTGGGAAGAATTGCGTACCGAAGGCCAAGAAGAAAGCCCGCAAGTTTTCTTAACGATTCGCGACGCCGATGGCCAATTGGTGAATCGTTTGCCAGGAAGCACTTCGGCCGGTTTGCATCGCACGACTTGGAACTATCGATATCAAGGGTCTGGCAGTGGCCGCGGCATGGCACCCGCGGCCTTGCCTGGCACCTATCAGGTCTGGGTCGAAACATTGATCGCCGGGAAACTGGAATCGTTGACCGAAGGCGAAGCCTTCCAGATCACTCCGATCGGTTGGAATACGTTGCCCGACGTAGACAAAGCGGAAGTCCTGGCGTTCCAACGTCAGACCTTGAAAATGATGAACGCAGTCCAGGCCGCGTCCGCAGTGCTAGACGAAGCCAGCCAAAGGGTGGAAACGATCAAAAGTGTCGCCCAATTGCTACCGGAAATGGACCTAAAGTTGCGTCAGGACGCTCGTGATCTGGAACTCAAACTGCAGGCGATCAGCGATTTGCTTAATGGTGATTCTTTGAAACCATCGTATCAAGAACCTGAGTTGCCTGGCTTGAGCGGTCGATTGCAATCAATTGTCCGCGGTCACTGGAACGCCAGTCACGGCCCAACGGGTACGCATCGGCAACAATTCGAAGTTGCCTCAGAGCAATTGACTCAGATTCTCAAGCAGTTGCGTCCCATCGTGGAAAAGCAAATCCCCGCCTTGAACAAACGCTTGGAAAAAGCCGACGCACCATGGACACCAGGTCGGTCATTGCCAAAATGGAACGACTAACCGTGGCTAACGCGGCGGGTGGCCCATCAGTCGCCTCTTCAAGGCGTGCAGGCGGTTGATTGACGGGCCTTCAGCGCAAGCGAAGGAAGGCAATATTGAATTACTTGCGCCGGGTGTCGGTATTTTCATGGCTGCCGATCGCCTGAGAAGTGCTTACGATGTAGTGTTTTGACATTGCACATCAATCCCTGGCGGTGAACGAATTTGGGAATCAATCGATGACGGTGATTACCCGTTTGAACTTGGGTGGTCGGACCGAGGAAGCGTTGAACTTCTACCAAGAAGCCTTGGGTGCGGAAATCACTTCCCTCGTGCGTTTTGGCGACAGCCCCGACACTGCGTTTACCGCGCCCGATTTCGAGGACAATTTTTTCACGCCTCGTTCCGAATCGGCCAAACTGGGCTAGCGGCAAGTGATGTTGGCTGCATTGCTGTGGAACCCGAGTCATTTTCAGGTTTCGCCTTGGCGATCAAAGTGGATTCCCAGGCCCACGCCCACGCCCACGCCCACGCCCAGAAACGGTTCACCGCCTTGTCAGTCCAAGGACAAGTTCAAATTCCATTTTCGAAGTCCAAATTCACATCCGATTACGGCATTGTTATCGACCGCTTGGGCCTAACCTGGAAGATTACAGTAGCATAGCCTACAAATTGGCTGTTCGTGGTGGCTGTTTGTTTTAGGCTGAAAACAGCTAAACGAGGACGATAAAAAATCGATTAGG
The DNA here is from genome assembly GCA_041688615.1 of Mariniblastus sp. Taxonomy (GTDB): domain Bacteria; phylum Planctomycetota; class Planctomycetia; order Pirellulales; family Pirellulaceae; genus M30B19. The sequence goes on from JBDNHU010000437.1 coordinate 3,252, forward strand.
TTGGGCAGAAATCGAACATGACATGGTTTGAAACACTGACGGGATTCAAAGCAAGCAGTGCCCAAAACGTGCACTTGAACATCCAGCATTCAGGGCCAACGTTGTTATCCTTGCCCAACAATCGCACGATGCAGGCGGGGCAATTCCTGACCCCATCGCTGGCAAAATTGCGAAGTGCTTTTGACCACTCAAGGCTCGGCCTGGGATGTATTGACGTTGACGAAATGGTTGCCGATGTGAAAGCACTTCATCAAGATCCAACCAACGAAAATGCAGTGTTCCAGGTCGCCTCGCAATTCAATTGCCTGGAAATGGCGTCACCAGGAATCACGCCCGAGGCCGGCGTGGGAATTTATCAAAACGATCCAACCCAAGGTCCCGCCTGTTCGATTTCCGCTGGTGCGGGCACGATTTTTCGGAACTACTTTGCCGACGTCAACGGGCACATTGGACAGTCTAAGAAGAATCAGATCGACGGATTGGCAGAGATTGGGGTCCACTTTGACAATAGCGTCAACGGACTTTGGCGAATGCAAAATGGCTACTGCTTCCCGTACCAGGAAGGTTTGGCCAAAATTGAAAGCCAACTCTCTGCGTGCAGTGAAACGCAATTGGACCAAATACGTAAAAAGTTAAGGGTGGGTGTTCAGCAAGACACAGAAATCACGCTTGGTCAATCCAACCACCTAGTTACTCAGGTGTTTTGTTCGGCTCTTCCGGTCGCGTATTCAGATATTCCAGCGAATCAATGGGACCTTTTCCCGCGTCTGATTCTGGACGCGACCTACGAAGCGACCTTTCTTGTGGCGTTGCAGAACCTTCATCGCACAGGGTGTAATAAGCTCTACTTAACGTTGGTCGGAGGTGGTGTGTTCGGTAATCAGCCCCAATGGATCTTTTCCGCGATTGCCCGCGCACTAAAACTTTTCGCCGCAAGCGAACTGTCTGTCAAGATTGTCAGCTTCGGAAGTTCTAACGGCAAGGTACAACGTTTTTTTGCTTCGCTTTAAAGCCAAGGCCCCGTGTGGCGCAGGAACCTGTGTTGCTCCTCTTCAAAATCTGTGCGACCGTATTCGGGTTCTGTTTGACCAAAGTCGCGACCGACGTGGTGTTTCGCCGTTGGACCAAGTCCGGGAAGTGGGCAATTACCTCGATCGTGCCTCGATGTCCCAATTGCGAAAAAACCCCTGCCGGTTTTCGATTCCCGACAGATTTGCAACAAGCGAAGTGGGGCGGATACACGTGCAAGCATTACGACACCGCATTTGATAAGCAGGGTCAAGTCAGAAGCCAAGTAAAACGACACCATTAATTGGCAATCTGAGCGGACTGCGGTGAAGGTCTCGGTGGGTGACTTCGCAATTTCTGATATGCCGTTATCCAACACTCGGGTACCCAGCAACCCAAAGTTGATCGCAGCGGCCAAGATTACGCAAACGAGAAACGACTTACCTTTTTTGCACCCAATCGATTAAAAATGGAGAATGTACTGCGCTAGTTGACTGTTGCAGTTCACCCTAACCTGTTTGTAAGAGAGATAGAATGCTTTTAAACCTTGCCAGAACGCCGCTTGCGTTGGCTTGTGCGTTGCTGCTTGGCAACAGTGCAAACCTTGCCAACGCTCAGGATTGGCCTCAATTTCGTGGGCCAGACGGCAATGGAGTGATCGCGAAACTGGAACACCCAGAAACGTGGGGCTCCGATCAGAACATTGCCTGGACTGTCGACTTGCCTGGCGGTGGACTTTCGTCGCCAATTGTGGCAGGTGACAAAATCTTTGTGACCACGGCAATTGGCTGGAAAGAACCTGCCAATTTCGCAGAAGGTGTTCGCGACATGCGGCCTAAACTGCCTGAAGGCGATGTTGAATTCCAACTGATTTGTCTGAATTTGAAGGATGGATCAAAGGTCTGGGAGAAAACGGTTTCCAAAGAACGTCCGAAACACCCGATTCACGTTTCCAATTCCTTTGCAACGGAATCTCCGGCAACCGACGGAAAGCACGTCTTCGCCTACTTCGCGGCCACCGGAACGATTGCCGCTTTTGACTTTGATGGCAAGGAACTTTGGCGACAGAACATTGGTTCTTATCCAACAGGAAATGGGTTTGGGCCGGGAAGTTCATTAACCTTGGATCAGGGCAAGATTTTTGTTCAATGCGACAATGACCAAGATTCGTTTGTGGTCGCGTTGGATGCCCAGTCAGGAAAAGAAGCTTGGCGGAAGCAACGCCAGGGGAAGACCTCTTGGTCGACCCCTCTGATTTGGAAAAGCAAAGACAAGACCCAGTTGATCGCTTGTGGTTCGGGCTATGTCACTTCTTATGACCCAACGTCAGGCGAAGAATTTTGGACCATGACCGGGATTAGCTCCGCGTTCAGTGCGTCACCCGCCGCCGATGCCGATCGAATTTACTTTGGCAACAGTGGGCCAATGAGTAGCGGTCCACTTTTGGCTGTCAGTGCGAGCATGTCCGGAACGCAAGAGTTTAATCCAAAAGCCGAAATCGAAAACCTAAGCTGGTCGTTAATGAATTCGGGGCCAGGCATGTCATCACCGGTTTCCACGAAGGGCCACTTGTACGTTCCCGGTCGCGGGAAATTGACTTGTTATTCCACCCAGGACGGTTCAATCGCTTTCAAGGAACGACTTCCAATGGGATCGGCCGCCGCGTCGATGTGGGCGGCAGGTGAACGAGTCTTCATGATGGACGAAAGTGGTAAGACGATCGTTATGGAAACCGGTCCAGAATACAAAGTTGTGGCCACCAACCAAATCGAAGGCGACGTATTCTGGTCGACCCCTTCGATCGCTGGTGATTCCCTGTTAATTCGCGGTTCTAAGAAACTTTACTGTATCCGCAAAGTAGAGTGATCCCGCAGACTGCGGCGGAGTTGCAAAGCCAGCGATTTCGCAGCGACAAGGACAGCGATTTCGCAGCTTCACGAATGTTGCAGTTTCAAGGCCAACGGAGGTGGACTAACCGCCACCTTCGGTTGACTCGCGACCTAGACTCGAATTCTAGGCTTCTAGGTTGCGGTTGCTGGGGCAAGAGATTGTCCTTGGACTCTAGCGGTCCCGCGGCTACCGATAACGCGTCACTCAAATGGCCGATTCGTGGCCAATTTTCAGCTTCGCACCAGGCTAATTTCTACCAAGCTAATCCATTGGTCCCAACTGGCTTACAGTTTCGTTGGGTTGGGAGCGTCGCCGTAGACATCTTCGGGTTGGAAGACTTTCTCGGATTCGGTGAAGGTTAAGGGCAATGGTTGGGATGGGTCTTGGACCGAGTCGCCGGTGGGAACGCTGCGATAGAAACACGAACGATAACCGACGTGACAACTGGCCGCTCGCCCACCCACTGCCACTCGAAGCCAAATCGCGTCTTGATCGTCATCGATGCGAAATTCGACAACCTTCTGCACCATGCCGCTAGTGGCACCTTTGTGCCAAATCCGTTGGCGAGATCGACTGAAGTAAACCGCTTCACCCAATTGGATCGTCTGTTCCAAAGCTTGGCGATTCATGTAGCCGTGCATCAACAGTTCGCCGCTATGGAAGTCGGTGGTGATCACTGGAATCAGGCCGTTGTCATCGAACTTAGGTGCTAGTTCGTGCCCCTCTTCAACCTGTTCAATCGTCTTTCGCTCGGCAAACATTTCCATTCCCATCAACAATTTCAACTTGGATCCGAATCACGTTCGATTGGTGACGAATCTCCGACTACCGACCTGCCGACCACCAAAAGCTAACAGAACCTCTCTCGCCACCTGCCCACAGAAGGTAAACACTGTGGAAAGCCCAACACTGTGGAAAGCCCAACAC
>JBDNHU010000438.1:0-22133 GCA_041688615.1 Mariniblastus sp.
ATCGAGGAATTCTGTTTACGAATCTTTAGAACTTTCCTACGCTCAAAAGTCTGCGTCCAAGACCGCAAAAGAAAAATTGCTGGAACACTTGCGGGGCCAATTGGCAAAACAGAACCAACGAATGACTCAGTTGAATCAAGACTTACGTCATGCCGAAAGTCTGAAGCAATCGATCGCCATTGCTCGTTCAGGAGTAATCGATTTCGCCGAAAAGAGGCGCCAATCGTCGGTGCTTGCCGAACTGAACAAGCAACAGATCTCCAATTTAGAAGTTGCATCCAGTGGCTCGTTTGTCACCAAGCACATTTTCCCCAAAGCTTCGCTGGTCCTACCCTTGGGGCTGGTTGCATCAATGGCATTGGCAACGCTGCTTTGTTTTCGACGAAGCCAAAAACCAGAGACCCCCACTGCGATTCCCGAAGTGGAACGCGGATTGGGTGTTCCCGTGCTTGTCACATTACCTCGAGTTCCAGCGGTGGTTCGCTCCTAACTTTATCATTCGACTCGAGTAATTCCACGGGGTATCATTACCCCACTTTTTCGCTTGCGATTCAATTATTGTTATGCCGGAAAGCTATCATGGCTGTTGAGAATCTTAATCGACCCAATTCCCAATCATCCGACAAGAGAGATCCATTCGTTCCTAGCGCTCGACTAGAAAGTTATTTCCTTTCGCTAACTCGACAAATCGAAAGCTGGCGTGAAGGAGTGGATTCTTCCACGGCGATCGGAGTGACTGGTGTTCGTTCGGGTGTGGGTACAAGTACCGTTGCCTACAATTTGGCGTCTTGTATCTCGGTCTCGCGGAATACAGACGTTTGCGTCGTTGAATGCAATTTTGGCAAGCCGTTTGTGAGTCGAAGAATTTCAGACCAACTCAAGGGCTTGTCCGATGTGTTTGCCCAAACGATTACAACCCAACAAGGTCTGAACCTGGCTGGCCCGGTTCGTTTGTCTTTAATGGGGCCAGGGACGCTGAATGCTAAAGAGGCAAACCGCTTGGTGATTCATAATTTTGCGAAAGTAGTGACCGAACTTCGCGAAAACTATGACTGGATTGTCTTCGACTTACCGATCGCCTCACAGTTAACCAGCTGCTTCGACATGGCTTCCCACTTGGACGGCGTTACCCTAGTGGTAGGTGAAAAACAGGAACTGGACAAAGCGACCCTTGCCGCAACTGCAAATTTCAAACGATTAGGAATTGACCTAATTGGCTTGATTCGGAACAGCTGTTAGGGAATTAAGCGATTGTTTTGACAATCGAATCTTGGACAATTTAGAAGTCGGACTCCCAATTCCACTTCCGTTTGACTACAATTATGGATCTTAAAGTTGCGAAGCCACTCCTCCCTTTAATCACTCGTTTTCAGAACGTCCACCCAAGCAACTCAACATGATTTCGAAAACGTTCCTAAACAAATCTACCACCCTTGCTGGCTGGTTTTCCCTCAAGCCTAGCCCCCTGCAGCGGTTCGAAATTCTAGATGAAAAGCAATTGTCCATTGTTTTGAGAAAGGAACGCTTTCGAACTTATCGCCGCGGCATTGGGTTTTGCCTTCTGTTTCTGCATCGCAAGGTTTCTTTGGAACAGGATGATCTGACCAAACTGCTTGACGATTTTCGGCAACGCTTGCGAATCACAGATGACATGGGCGTGCTGGGAAAAAAATTAGTCGTTGTACTGCCTGACACCGATAGCGACGGCGGACAACTGGTTGCAAACGACTTACTGGACATTGCCAAACGACTAGGATTGGAACTGCAGTGCGAACTAGCGTGCAGTGATGACGACGAGGATGATAACTTCCGCACACAGCGTCCTGTCAAACGCCCTCATTTCCAGTCCAATGAAAATGAATTCGATTCGATCTCGAATGAACGTGATGAATCTAATCCATCCGATTTAGGAGAGGGAGGCACCCAAGCAGCGGTCGCAGTTTTGCCAGCGGTTGTAAAGAGCCAAATTCAAGTGCGTCCCGTTGAAAATATTTCCTGCGGTGTGCAGCCTTACTACTCATCTGCAACCCCTCGCATCAAACGGACTATCGACATTTGCGGGGCATTGTTAGGACTGGCCGCATTGTCGCCGGTCTTTGCGGTTGCCAGTGTTGCGATCAAGAGTGAATCGTCCGGCGATATCTTTTTCAAACAACTGCGTGAAGGAAAAGATGGTAGTCCTTTTTGGATCTATAAATTTCGCACAATGCATGATGGCGCTGATGATCTCAAAGAATCGCTGCGAGAATTCAGTGAACAAGATGGTCCAGCCTTCAAGATGACCAATGATCCCCGAATTACCAAGATTGGCAAACTGCTTCGAAAATCGTGTGTTGACGAGATCCCACAACTGCTGAATGTGCTGCGTGGTGAAATGAGCCTAGTCGGGCCTCGTCCATTACCGGTCAATGAATCGCAAGGGTGCGCTAATTGGCAACGACGTCGCTTGGACGTTTTGCCGGGAATGACTTGCACTTGGCAAGTGAGCGGCAGACGCGACATTCCATTTGCGGACTGGATGCGAATGGACTTAGCTTATTTAAGCAAGCAAAGTGTGCTGGGCGATGTTCGGCTGTTGATCAAAACTGCGTTGCTTACCCTGAGAATGCGTGGATCGGTTTAGCAGCGGCGAACCCTAAGATATTCATTGGCAACTGCAACCGATCCCAGAAGATCTTTCAAGCCTTGATGATCGAGCAGTTTCCGGAGCATCGCTTGCTGGATTCAACGGACACTTTTGTTTGACTCTTCAAAGCGGGCGTCGTTTAATGGCGAAAGCCCGATCGCGCTGCTGGCACCCAGGGTCGAATATCTAGCCTTGGCACTGATATCCGAACGACTCTCCCAGAGACGCAACAGAACACCGTCATCCACTCGGGCAACCGTTGGCTTTTCTGCGAAAACATCAGGGGAAGACTGCTACTGGCTACGACGGCTACGGCCAAATCAAACGAGCCATACATAACCAGAAGCGTCTGACCTTCCATAATGTCAGTTGCTGGGGAGCCCTTCCTGAATCATCTCATTTTTAAGATCTAGAAGTGACGGTTGTTTGGACTAGAACGAGTAAATCCTTGCCCAGAAGCCCGATTGAGGGCGAACAGGGATTTCGCGACTAACCAAACCACCTTTTGCAATGACAATAAGAGAGTAGGACTTCCAACACTTGCTTATACCGCCCCAGGATTTAGGATTGTCCCAGACGATCCCAGCCCAAATGGCTGGAACGCTGGCTTGCCAAAGCTTGTTAGTGATTCAAAAACCGAATGCACTTAAGAACAGACCTACTTTCAACGTGATTCAAAAGCCCGCAGTTATGACGCATGAACCCGATCTAACCCAACAAGCCAGTTCTGCGAGTTTGGAACGCCTGTCGAAATCTCATGTCGTCTTGCTGAATAATTACATTACGCCGCATCACTTGCCGGTCTATGAAGCGTTACAGAAAAGGGTCGGAAAGCTAACCGTTCTGCTTTCAACGCCGATGGAACCCAATCGTACCTGGAAACCTAACTGGGGCAGCCTGGACGTTCGCATTCAAAAGAACATAACCCTTACCAGGCGTCTGAAACATAGTTACGGATTTCAAGACAACAACTTCATTCACATACCTTACGATACGCTGGGCCAACTCAAGACAATCAATGCTGACGTGATTGTCAGCTATGAAATGGGATTCCGGACTCTATTAAGTCAGTACAACAGTTGGCGTCGCAAGATCCCTCTGGTGATGGTTTGTAATATTTCCCAGCATACTGAAAATCAAGTCATTTTTTCTCGAAGAATTTTGAGAAGCATCGTTAAACGTTTCGCATCCACGGTGACCTACAATGGCCCTAGTTGTCGACAATACTTGGAAGAAACCCTACAAATCGATCCAAAGCGATTGTATCATGTTCCCTACGCGTCTGATCCTGCCAAACACTATCGGGGTCCGACCACAAGAACACCCGCATTTGCCCATCGCTTGTTGTACACAAGCCATTTGAATGACCGCAAGGGAATCACTCCGTTTCTGGAAGCTCTTTCGCGATGGTGTGATGATAACCCACATCGAAATGTGGAGTTCAATGTTGCCGGCACGGGACCATTGAGAGACAAGTTGGAATCGGCATCCAGGCCCTCGAATTTATCGGTGACTTTCCACGGTGATTGTGATTCGGAAAAACTGGCGAACCTCTATCGCGACTCGGGTCTATTCGTCTTCACAACGTTTGCTGACGAATGGGGAATGGTGGCTGAAGAAGCATGGATGGCCGGACTTCCGGTTCTGGGAAGTAAATTCGCACAGTCCTTCGAGGCTTTAGTCCAAGAGGGTGAAAATGGGTGGATGTTTCAACCAACCAGCATCGACCAAATGTACAACAAGATCGATCAAGCGATGAATACGACTTACGCTCGTTTAGAAGAGATGCGAATTCGATGCAGGGAAACCGTTATTAATCGAACACCTGAATCCGCTGCCCAAAAGTTCGCTCACGCGATCGCTGCAGCTTTCGAAGTCTAAAGGCAATCTCACTTGCCTTTGACTTGTTGTTCACATTCGATTCATTATCAATCGTGCCTTATGACCATTGCAAAACCTGCCGCCAGCCTTTCTCTTGACCTGGATAACCAGTGGTCGTACATGAAAACCCATGGCGATCCAGGCTGGGAAGATTTCCCGTCCTACTTAGATCTGGCCGTTCCAAGATTCCTTGAAGTATTCGCCAAACAAGATTCCAAAGTCTCAGTATTTGTTGTAGGCAAAGACGCGGAATTGGAGAAGAATCGATCGGCGTTTCAAGCGATTGCAAATGCCGGTCACGAAATCGCCAACCATTCACACATGCACGAACCTTGGCTCCACCTCTATTCAAGAGATCAAATTGTAGAAGAATTGGATCGAAGCGAAGCGGCAATCGAAAAGGCAACCGGACACCGCACGGTAGGCTTTCGCGGACCTGGCTTCACTTTCTCAGCAGACGTTCTAAAACAACTTAGTCAGCGCGGCTACATGTACGACGCTTCGACATTCCCCACATTCATTGGGCCTTTGGCGAAGATGTACTTTATGCTAACCGCTTCATTCAATCGTGAACAGAAACAGGAACGTAAGAATCTCTTTGGCAGCCTTACTGAAGTCTTTCGTACGAATCGACCTTACCAATGGGACTTACCAAGTCAAGTTATTGAGATTCCGGTCACTACGATTCCAATTTTCAAATCGCCTTTTCACGCCACTTATTTAACGTACTTGGCGACATTTTCCAAGGTTGCGGCAAGACGATATTTTGATCTAGGTCTAACCATGTGCCGATTGACAGGCATCGCGCCCAGCGTCCTCTATCACCCGCTAGACTTTATCGATGAAAACGACTGCCCCGAACTAGCGTTCTTTCCCGGTATGAAACTGCCCTATCAAGAGAAGATTGAACTGTTGTCTGGTTTCATGGCCAAAATTGCAAGACATTATCAGCTGACGACCATGAAGCAGCACGCCATCGAAATTGCAAAATCACCACTGAAGACGGCAAGACTACCCACCTAAGCGTATTCGCAAATCGCCGCATTAGACAATGGCGTTCATTTCGGTGAACTTGGCCACATTCGAACGCTCGCCCATCAAGATCATGGTATCGTTCTTCTCAAACTTGTACTCGGCACGAGGATTAAATTGCATTTCACCGTTCTCTTTAGTGACGGCAATAATCAATAAGTCATAGTTCCTTGCTCGACATTCCCGAATCGACACGCCAATCAATTGGCACTGTTCGGAAATCTTGTATTCATCCATTTCGACAGAGAGTTCTTTCTGCTGCGACAGAAGATGAACCAAGTCTGCGGTCGAAGGGCGAGTAATCATTCGGGCCATTTGGTGGGCACCGATAATCGCTGGCAATACCGTCCTATCCGCTCCCGCCTGCAGCATTTTCAACTCAGACGACTGCCGTTCGGCGCGTGCGATAATCTGCAAATCAGCATTCAGTCCACGACACGTCAATGTAATGAAAACATTCGCTGCATCCGTGGGTAAGCCACAGACAACCGTCTTCGCTCGCTTGATACCCGCTTTCAGCAAAATTTCGTCACTGGTTGCGTCACCAACTAAACACAAACAACCATTGGCTCGGGCTTCGTTGTGCAAGTCTAAATCCAGTTCCAAAACCACAAATGGGAACTTTTCCTTCTCCAGATTCGCGGCCAAAACCTGCCCAATTCGCCCGTACCCACAAATAATTACGTGGCCTTCCAGCTTGGAAATTTCTTTATTCTGTCGATGAACGCCTAACGCTTGATCAATTTCACCTTGGGCTAACATTTGCAAAAATCCTCCGAAAGTGTAACCAACGGCAGTCATTCCGAAGATGATAACTGCACACGTAAAAAGCATAAGTTCTGGTGTGTTGTCTTCGGAGGGGCGTTCACTGTAGCCTACGCTCGAAAGCGTTACAGTGGTCATCCAAACCGCTTCAACCCAAGTGTATCCACCCCCAAAATGAAAACCAAGCACAGACGTTAAGATTATGATCAGCAGAATACTGAACCCCAATCGAATGCGCTGCAAGGCGTTATTCATGTATGGTAAGCCGAATTAAAACGAACATAATCAATGGTCAAATCGCTGGTAAGGTGGCAGGCAACGCCACAGCCACTTCCTACCTCTAACTGCAGTCGAACTTCAAAATTATCTTTCATGGCGTGACTTAGTTTTGCGGCATCAAAAGTTAATGGAGTACCGTGTTCAAAAATCCTGGTGTCATTGATTGACAGCGACAACTGATTCGGGTCAAACGACACGCCGGAATATCCTGCAGCTGAAACGATGCGTCCCCAGTTGGGATCATTCCCGTAAATCGCTGTCTTGACCAGCGCGCTATTGGCAATCGTTCTGGCAATTTGATCTGCAGCCTGGTCACTTTCTGCCCCGCGAATGTCAATGTTGATTAAATGCGTTGCCCCCTCGCCGTCGCAAGGAATCAACCGAGCACACTCCAAGCAGACTTGCTTCAATTGTTCCACAAATATTGAAAACTGGGGGGATTGGGCACCGAACTTTTCGTCGTGCCCTGATGCCAAAAGAACCAACGCGTCGTTGGTGCTCATATGCCCCTCAACGCTGATTCGGTTGAAACTGAAATCAGCAGCCGTCTTGATCGCTTGCTGTGCCGCTAGGGGTTCCAAGGGGAAATCGGTGATTGCAACCGATAACATGGTGGCCATATTGGGACCAATCATGCCCGCACCCTTGGCCATAATGGCGATAGAGTAGTGTTGGCCGGAAACTTCGAAACGGCACGAGGCAACTTTCCGTGCATTGTCCGTTGTTGTGATCCCATCTGCAGCCCGCAAGAAGGCTGAACCATCGGATTGAAGCGCCTGAACCAAGTCTGGAAATTTGCTTTCAATCAATGGCAACTGAAGTTGCTTCCCAATGATACCTGTCGAAAGAACGATCACTTGCTGGGGCAAACACCCCAAGGAATCGGCCGCCAATTTGGCAAGCTTCAGATTATTGCGTTCTCCCTCTTCCCCGGTGCACGCATTGGCATTCCCAGAATTTACTAATACGGCGCGGACTTCGTGCGATGGAGTGATCGAACGACACCAATCAATTGATGCCGCACGAACTAAATTTTGAGTGTAAACGCCGGACGCCGTCGCATTTTGATCCGCTGCGATCAACGCGAGGTCCAGTTTGCCAGAAACCTTGATACCCGCAGCGATCGCGTTAAAGCGAAAACCGTGCGGAAGTTCAAGTGAACCAGATTCTGAAGGCATACAAAACTTTCAATACCAAGACGAAGCGAGGGCTAAATTGCTAGGGTCTAGTGGTATTGTCGCGACTTTTGTGTCCGAAGCCAATACAGAAAGATCGTTTTGCTTTGAACGTCAAAACGGCTGCTACGAATCAAGGATTGGGCGCTACAGACCATTCAACTGGACTACGCCTGGGTGGGATTGACGGTCGTCAACTGCTGTCCCTTGGCAAGAGCGATCCAATCAATTTCGGTCGAAAATTCTTTGTCCTGATACTTAACTTCTGCCAACACTGGCGTGTTGGTTCGCGAGGCGATTTGCTCCCAGTTGGTCTTAGTGCTTTGATCACTTTCCAAGTATTGAACACAATTTAAAATCAATCCCGCAACCGAAAGCCCGTCATCAAACGCCGCGGCAGTGATCAAAGTTTGGAGCGTCTGATTGATCACTCCCAGCATATTGGGAGCGACAATCACCAGCGGGAAGCCAAAGTCCAAGGCCAAGTCGGCAACGTACTCGGTGTCACTGATTGGCGTCATTAATCCGCCCACACCTTCGACCAAGACGATATCGTAACCTTCTGCCCAAACTTCGATTCCCGTTCGCAAACGGTCCCCATCTAACTCTTTTCCTTCAGCACGAGCGGCCAAGTGAGGCGCCACCGGAGCACGGAAACGCTGCGGGCAAACGTCTTTCCAAGAACCTGGTTGCCCAGCCGCTTGCCACAAAGTCACCGCGTCCTCAGAAATAACCTCATCACCATCGTCATAACAATCGCTGGCGACTGGCTTGTACACGCCAACCTTTTTCCCTTGCTGGTGCAACTGGCTGGCGATCATCGCAGTCACATAGGTCTTTCCCACTTCAGTATCGGTACCGACAACGAACAAACCTACCGGAGGTAATTTTAGCATGGACTGTTTCTCTAAATCGAAAATCTCTAAAATTTGGCTAGGCGGATTTCGGTAAACCGACAACTTAATCCAGCACAGGCAGAATCGTAAACGCCAAAACACGTTTAAGCGTCTAAAATCCCCTTAAAATCGCTTTTGGTCAATACCCAGTTCCACTTTCGATCCTGGTGACCGCGACCAAAATCCTATTTGCAAAGCTGATTCAATGGTAAAAATTGCGGCAATTCAAAACAATTGCTTCACGGACGTACAGGCCAATATCGAACAAGCCGTCCAGTCGATTCACAAGGCGGCTGATGCTGGGGCACAGGTGATTTGCCTGCAGGAGATGTTCACCAGCTTGTATTTCTGCCAATCCGAAGAGCATATCAACTTCGATTTGGCCGAACCAATTCCTGGCCCAACTACCGAATACTTGTGTGAAGTTGCCGCGTCGCGCGAAGTGGTAATCGTTGCTGGACTTTTCGAAAAACGCGCTGCCGGACTTTATCACAATACCGCTGTAGTGATCGATGCCGACGGTTCTGTGGTGGGAGTTTACCGCAAAATGCACATTCCAGACGACCCCTTTTTCTATGAAAAATTTTATTTCACTCCTGGCGACCTCGGCTTTGACGCTTTCGACACTCGCTTTGGAAGAATCGGTGTCTGCATTTGTTGGGACCAATGGTTTCCCGAAGCCGCTCGATTGACTGCGCTCGCTGGTGCTGAAATCCTGGTTTACCCCACCGCCATTGGTTGGCTTGCCGAAGATAAGCCGGTTTACGGCGAGTCTCAATTGAACGCCTGGCAAACGATGATGCGCAGCCATTCGATTGCTAACGGCGTATTTGTGGTGGCTCCCAATCGAGTGGGCGTTGAATCCAACATCGAATTTTGGGGAGCCAGCTTCATTACTGACCCTTATGGCAACTTCCTGTCGACTGCCGGTAGAGAATCAGCCGAAATCATCACCGCCCAATGCGACCTTGATCTGTTGAACACTGCAAGAACTCACTGGCCATTCCTGCGTGACCGAAGAATTGACGCCTATGAAGGCTTGTTGAATCGTTACGGTAAATGACATTCAACTTCGCCAACGCTAGCAGACAAGGCATTATCTGGCTATTTAATTGGGAAATTCGACTTGGAGATTTCTCTGACGGCGTGTTAGGCTGACTAGCGAAGGATCTTTTTTGAAAGGAACAAGGATGTTCTCTTTAGATGGTAAAACAGTTTTAATCACTGGCGGCACAGGATCTTTTGGCACTAAATGTTGCCAGATTTTGTTAAAGCATAGTAACCTGAAGCGACTAATTGTTCTTAGTCGCGATGAACAGAAGCACGTCAATATGCGACGTGACTATTTCCCACCGGAGCGGTTCCCGCAAATTCGCTATTTTGTCGGCGATGTCCGAGATCTGGAGCGGCTTCGCCGAGCGTTCGTGGGTGTTGATTATGTGATTCACGCGGCAGCGATGAAACACGTCGACGTTGCCGAATACAACCCTCAAGAATGTATTCGGACCAATATTCAAGGCGCAGAAAATGTAATCAGCGCCTGCTTGGACACGGGCGTCAAGCAAGTGGTCGCGTTGTCCACCGACAAAGCCGCCAACCCAATCAACCTCTACGGCGCGACCAAACTGTGTAGCGACAAACTATTCGTCGCCGCCAATTCGTTGGGAGGTGAAAACGGGACCCGTTTTTCCGTGGTACGCTACGGAAATGTACTTGGTAGCAATGGTTCGGTGGTTCCATTCTTCCAAAAACAGGCAAAAAAGGGCGAGCTACCGATCACCGATCCTCGGATGACTCGCTTTATCATCACCTTGGAACAAGGCGTCCAATTTGTAATCAATAGCTTCCGAAAAATGGTCGGTGGTGAGGTTTTTGTTCCCAAAATTCCAAGTGTCACAATCGGTGACATTGCAACCGCAGTCGCTCCCAATTGCAAGACGAAAATCATTGGCATTCGTCCAGGTGAAAAAATGCACGAGTGCATGGTACCGGAAGATGAAGCCCACAGGACGCTAGAATTTGATGATCACTTTATTATTCAACCCACATTGCGAACTTGGACTACCAATCCACCTGAATATCTAAGCTATGGGCGGCCATGTGCTGATGGCTTCTCCTATTCCAGTGATTCCAATGCACATTGGCTAAATAGCGATCAAATGGCAGACCTGATTGAACAAGATCGACGACACAGTCGCGATTTGACAGAAGCATTAGGGAATCTCACCGTCGCGCCGCAATTTCGAGTGGTAGCGTAACAGATTAAAAAACATCGTCCGAAGCGAGAGCCACGGTTCGAACCCCAGTCCAGGTGATGCCTTTCTGGAGTTGACTTTGCAAGTTCAGATAGCTTGCAAAGTCGGTCGATTCTTGATTGATTTGCACACACAAAATTGTTAGTGTCAGAGCAACTTTTGCAAGCTCTATTCACGTTCCAACGACTCTACACATTCATAGTTTTCGCCGCAGATCGAGCGACCAACTTTCACAACCATACTGCTGGTCAAATCACTTTCAAATGAAGCAAAACCCAATTCCTTACAGCCGGCAGTCCATTGACCAGGACGACATCGATACCGTTTGCGCTGTTCTTCGAAGCCGTTGGCTGACAACCGGGCCAGCTGTGGAACAGTTTGAAAAATCGATCGCCCGGACAGTAGAATGCAACCACGGGGTCGCATTCAGTAGTGGCACCGCCGCTTTACATGGCATGATGTCTGTCGCCAACATTCAGCCGGGTGATGAGGTCATTGTTCCCGCCATCACTTTCGTGGCCAGCGGCAATGCGGTTCTCTTTATGGGCGGTACTCCGGTTTTTGCCGACGTCTTGCCTTCAACATTGCTAATTGACCCCGCGGACGTCCAAGCGAAAATCAATCAAAACACCAAGGCAATTTTGGCTGTCGACTACGCAGGGCAGCCCTGCGACTATCCCGCACTGCGAAGAATCGCCGATCAACATCAACTGTTATTGCTATCCGATTCCAGTCATTCGCTGGGTGCTACGCTTGCCCAAAAGCCCGTTGCGGCACATGCAGATATGACCGCTTACAGTTTCCATCCGGTCAAACCAATCACCACGGGCGAAGGTGGAATGGTGGCAACCGACGATTCACATTGGGACCAGGCTTTACGCCGCTTTCGAGGGCACGGCATCAACGTCGATTTTCGTCAGCGGGCAGAAAAATTGGATTGGCGCTACGAAATGGAATCCCTTGGCTTCAATTATCGTATGTGCGACCTTCAAGCCGCTTTAGGTACCAGCCAATTGCGAAAACTCGATAGCTGGCTGGTGGCTCGACAGGAAATCGCCGACCGATATCGCAACCTATTCAAAAAGTTGGTCGATCAGGTTCAACCGCTTCAGATTGTCGAAAATTCGACCCATGCCTATCACTTATTTGTGGTGCGCTGGCGATCAGAAAAAACCATGTACAATCGAGACTGGCTATTTCAACAGTTGCGAAATGTGGGAATTGGTGTCAACGTGCACTACGAACCTATTTACCGCCATCCGTACTATCAAAAGTCGGTACCAACCGCTCGGCATGCGTCGTGCCCTGTGGCTGAAGCAGCAATCGATGAAATCTTATCGTTGCCAATCTTTCCGGGAATGGCCAATTCGCAAGTAGATTTCGTTGTCGATTCGATCAGTCGTTGTATGGAACATTCACAAATGACCCGCGTCGCCTAAGTCATCACACAAATTTTACAAAGTTGGTCTTTCGTCAATTGCCTAACTTTAATAAATAAACCTTATTCTCTTGATTTTGCTCATTTGTACTTTTTGGAGCGGAATCAAATCAAATCTGAAACGGCATTCAGAGCGGAATTCGAACGGAGTTCGATTGGAATGAAAAATATGATTCGAGCGCTGCGTATGGCGCTTCGTTATCGTTGGTCGCTGATCATCGCACTGTTAAGTTCCGTTGGCGTTGCCGTCATGTGGGGAGCGAACATTGGTGCTGTGGCGCCATTCATCAAAGTGATTTTTGAAAACCAGTCACTTCACCAGTGGATCGACGCCAAAATCGAAACCGATCAACAGAGCATTGAGCGCACCACGGAATTGGCGGCGACAATCGAAATCAGGATCGTCAATGAACCTGTAGAAAGCGAAAAGCAATTGCTCCGCTATGATCTGGTTCAAATCACCGATCAAACCAAAGCCTATTCGTACTCGCTTTGGATGTCTCAATTTGCTGAACCGTACATCAAAAAGTACACCCCCACGACTGCTTATCAAACGCTGATATTCTTGATTTGCTTTGTCATTATGGGAACCTTTGTGCGCGGCCTGTTCCTTGTCGTGAACATGTATTTGGTGGCAAGACTTGGCCAGCGTACCGTGCTGGACATGCAGAATCAATTCTTTCAAAACACTTTGCACATGGAACTGAGTGAAATTGGTAAGAATGGAACGGGAGATCTCATCAGTCGTATCCGAGGTGAAACCGGAGCGATCGGGATGGCGATCACAACGTTGCTTGGCAAAACTATCCGCGAACCGCTAAAGATGGTTGCCTGCTTAACCGGTGCTGCGCTGTTGAATTGGCGACTCTTGTTGTTCTCGCTGCTGGTGTGCCCAATCGCCGCCGTGTTGATGGTGTTTTTGGCTAGGTCTATGAAACAATTGAACAAGCGAGCCGTCGAAGAATCAGCCCGCCTGCTCAACCGATTGTTTCAATCGATTACCTATATCAAGGCAGTAAAGTCTTTCAACATGGAATCGCATGAGTTGAAGCGATTCCAAACCATCGCCAGTGATGTCTATCGCAAGAGTATGCGAATGTCCATGTTGGGCGCGTTGTCCCGTTTGAACAATGAACTACTGGGCGTCAGCTTTATTTGCATTGGCATATTGGGCGGAGGATATCTGGTACTTAATCGAGAGCAATCGATTTTCGGTATCCAGATGTGCGAAACTCCGATGGAAGTCAGCACGATGATGACTTTCTTCGCCTTCCTGGTCGCGTCAGCTGATCCACTAAGAAAGATGGGCGACGTCTACACGCTAATCCAAGGCGGTATTGTCGCGGCCGATCGAGTCTTTCCGCTCTTGGATAAGAAAAGTTCGATTATCAGCCCAACCAACCCTGTGCCGATGGGTGTTAACCCACCCAGTGTGACGTTTGAAGGTCTTTCGTTTGCCTACGTTAAAGGCACGCCAGTCCTCCAAAATATTAACATCGAAATTCCAGCAGGTAAGTCCGTTGCCATTGTTGGCGCAAATGGTTGTGGAAAGAGCACACTAGTCAATTTCCTGCCACGTTTTTTCGATCCAGATTCTGGTTGTGCGAAATTGGACGGTGTTGATGTTCGAAACTATTCCCTGCGTGACCTACGGCAGACTGTGGGACTTGTCACCCAACAATCAATGCTTTTCGATGATACCATCGCCAACAACATCGCCTATGGTTTGGAATCAGCGACTCGAGAACAAATTATTGACGCAGCTAAACAGGCTAGTGCTCACGATTTCATCGTCGAACAATTGGAAAACGGCTACGAAAGTTCCATCGGAGAACATGGCGGAAAACTGTCTGGCGGTCAGCGTCAACGCCTCGAATTGGCTCGAGCAATTCTCAAAAATCCCAAAGTGTTGATCCTGGACGAAGCGACCAGTCAAATTGACCCAACCAGTGAACAGCTAATCCATCAGACATTGCGACAATTCATAAAAAATCGCACAGTGATCATGATCACGCACCGTATGAGTACGTTGGAATTGGCTGATATGGTCGTGGTCATGGACGCAGGAATCGTCGTCGATTTTGGCACCCACGAAGAATTAATGGACCGGTGCGACAAGTATCGAGCGATGCGTGAAATTGGGTTTAATGAAGTGGCCGATCTAAGCGAAAGTTTGGCGACTGAATTACCGGCAGCGGAATCCAACTCAAGCCGCCCAAACACAACCGCAACCCCGGACCTGACCGGCATCATTCGTGCTGCCTAGTTTCATTTGCAAGTCACTCCACTTTGAACTCTTGTTGGTCACCCCAAAGACGGCGCCGTCGTATTTGTTGACTTCCACTTCCCGTTAAGGATTACGAACATGGCGTTGCAAAAAGCCGAACGACCCCAGTGGAACACGTTCGAATGTTTGCGTCGCGCAAAATCGATAGTGGATGCAGAATTAGCTGCGATCGAAAAATTGTCTAACCAATTGCCGGTCACTTTGGCAGATGCCGTTCAGATGTTATTAGACTGTACAGGATCAGTCATCGTCACAGGCATTGGCAAAGCAGGTTGGATCGGTCAAAAAATCTCCGCCTCTTTGGCTTCAACCGGAACGCGAAGTCATTTTTTACACCCCAGTGAAGCGATACATGGTGACCTGGGCCGCATCGGCGATGATGATATCGTGCTGATGTTGTCAAACAGTGGCAACACGCCAGAAATAACTCAGTTATTAGGGCCGCTGGCAAAACGCAAGATTCCAATCATTGCAATTTCTGCAACCACTGACAACGAAGTCGCCCAAGCTGCGACCCTTGTTCTTAATTACGGCAAAGCGAATGAGGCTTGTCATTTAGGATTGGCTCCGTCGACCACCACGACGTTGATGCTGGTCTTAGGTGATGCCTTGTGTTTGGTGACGGCACAAGAACGACAATTTTCATCGATGAACTTTGCTACCTTCCACCCAGGTGGAACCTTGGGACTTAAATTATCCCGAGTTGAAGAGATCATGCGTCCGCTGCAACAATGTCGAATTGCTAGTGAAGATCAAACAGTAAGGCAGGTTTTCTCTACCGTCACTTCGATGAAACGCCGAAGCGGTGTCGTTCTTTTGACCGATCAATCGGGCACACTTCGAGGCCTGTTCACCGATAGCGACCTAGCTCGTCTGTTGGAAAGTCAGAAAGATGCGGCTCTGGATCAGCCGATTCATCAGATCATGACCGCAGTACCCAAAACGATTGTCTTTGGCAGCAAGACGCAAGAGGCGGTTAATTTACTTGCAAAGTACAATATCAGCGAATTGCCAGTTGTTGACCAACACAATCGCCCCATTGGAGTGATCGACATCACGGATGTCTTGAACCTACTACCAAAACACTAAGGCGTTACCCAACGGCGTTACCCAATGGCGTTACTCAATTCCTGAATCGATTGCAAACCAGCGTAAGTGATTAAATAAAGATGCCGCGATAGCCCAAGGCATGCAGCGTAAGATCAAGCGTTTGGACGCGTTAGATTAGACTGTAAAAGGCCACGGCCAGCAATGAAAAAAATGCCCTAGCAATGAAAAAAATGCCCTAGCAATGAAAAAGATGTCCTAGCAATGAAAAAGATGTCCTAGCAACGAATTTTTGCCAAGTCCGCGGTCAAAGAAAGAACATGATTCCAATCATCTATATTCAAAATGGCTGGTTCCCTTTTTTCGAAATCGCTGTCAGATCAGCCAGATGCTACCACCCCGAAGCAAAGATACTACATATCGGTGACCAGCCGTATTACCATCTTTCCAACATTTGCGACTTCCAAAGAAACTGGCCGAGCCATGCAGAATGCCAGAAGCTGCGAAAGCATTACCGACACCTTAGTCCCAACACTATTGAATTTGAACGGTTCTGTATCGAACGCTGGTTCTTGGTTCATCAAGCAATGAAAAAGAACCATTGGAATCAATGCTGGGTTTTTGATTCGGATACAATTCTGTTCAATGACTTCAATCTTCTTGCCCCCCAGTACTCGGACCATGCGATCACCATCAACCAGCACAGTCCTCATGCGACTCTGATCCACTGCCAGTCCGCCTTAGGCGACTTCTGTGACTGGGTGCTAGATCTTTACATCAATCAGGCACATCGCATCAACGAATTCCGCCAAGATCTGGGGTGGGGTGTCCAAGGCATCTCCGACATGACTCTTCTTACCGAATTTGGTAAGCAACACGGCAACCTAGGCGACAACAGCCTACCAAGCCCGTTGGGTATGATCGATAACAATATTTCCATGCCACAAGACATGAAATTTGCGGCAGGCAAAAAAGAAATTCAATGGATCGACGGCCAACCCTGGTGTGAAACCCGCGACGGTCAACTGATAAAAATGAATTTGTTGCACTTCCAAGGTCCGGCAAAATCCATGATGCCCAACTTCGCCCATGCCGAGGAACCTGCAGATCTAGGGCATCGAATAAAAGTGTGGCGGACAAAACAGAGTTTCAAAATAGCCAAACGGATACAGCGCTTACGCAAATCCTTGGAAAAAAGATTGACTTAAAGTAGTGCCGCTGCGGGCTAAGCATTAATATCGGCGAACCATCGTTTGCATTCGCCAATAACGGCATCGATACGCTTGCCATCGATAAATAGCAGAGCCAGAGCCAGAGTCTTGCATAAGCGCTGACAAATTGACCACGGATCTAGCCGAGCAACCGGCCAAATAGTTCAATGCCATCACTCAAATCGTCACACAAGTAATCAGGGCCAACGTCTTCCAACTGTTGCCGCGTTGCTCCACCAGTCAGAACCGCAATAACGGTCGCCCCAATGGCTCGCGCGCAGGTGACATCGTGAATGGTATCACCAATTACGATCACTCGGTCTTCGTCAAATCGATCGCCCAGCTGTTGGATTGCTGACTGTTTGGCGACTCTGGCAACATCATCACGGTTCGCGTGGTCATCACCATAGCCACCGAAATTGAAATACGAATCTAGCCGATGGTGACGCAGTTTAATTGCCGCTCCATCGCGAACATTTCCTGTCAACAACCCTAACGCGACATTGGATTGAGGGTGCAACCAGTCCAACAATTCTATGACGCCTGGCAACACGATACCGGGATAGTCGGACAAGGATTCATCCAACGCAGGCAAGTATTTTTCAACAAACCGATTAAAATTTTCATCAGTTGCCTCGATATCGTGGCTTGTCAATAATTCAGATAGAATCCCCCGATCGGTTCGCCCATGCAGCTGCAAATCATGCTTCCGCTGGACTCGAAACACCTCGTGAAAAACACGGTCAATCGAACGACTTCCTGCATTCTTGGTCGAAATCAGAGTTCCATCGATGTCGAATAATACTGTCGTGGTCGACAACTGGCTGTCCTTTATGGTTATGTTCTAGGCAAACGTCAGATTGGAAGTGGCGAACCGCATAGGCCAGCGGCAGGAGAAAACTTACCGCCAGACAAGCACGCAGCACAAGCAAAGTAAGGCAATATCCACTAGCTGGCGCTGCGTTCTTGTATTTTTCTAGCTGCCACTTGCCTTAAACGGCCTTGGTTTCAGAAGCAAGCGTTTAGCCCCGCCAAGACCGAATGTAAAACCTGAATCCAGAGTTTCGACCTGAGCACCGGGATCCTATTTTGTCTAATCGGGCTTCGATTGAATACCCGTCGTCGACTCCGTCTTCCGGCGGACAACCATTGATTGATAGAATAGGACGTAAGTGCTGAACGAAAGCAGATCTGAACCTGTCGGAATGTTCCAACAGGCTGGGCATTCACCTGAAAACGCCAAGTCGCCATCGATCTTGGTGTGATCTTAAAGAGCGATCCAATGACCACTTGCCACCAATTGAACGGCCAACAATTGCAGTCCTATCAGTCCGAAGGATTCTTCCTCTACAAAGGGCTATTCCAAAGCGACGAAGTAAAGGCCTTGATCGAATTTGCATCAGCGGATCAAAAGATGGTCGAGAATACCACTGGCAGAAAAGATGCGCAAGGAAACCAAACGAAACTGAGCTTATGGAATCATCCACCCGATAATTTGTTTGGATTGTTTTCACGCTCGCCAAGAATCGTGGAAGTCGCGACACAAATAATGGGTGAGGAAATTTATCATTATCACTCGAAGATGATGTTGAAAGAGGCGAAAACTGGCGGTGCTTGGGAATGGCACCAGGACTATGGCTACTGGTACAACTATGGATGCTTAAAGCCGCAATTGATTAGCTGTTTGATCGCCTTGGATGGCGCAGATCTTCAAAACGGCTGCTTGCAAGTCTTACCAGGGTCCCATTCATTGGGACGGATTGATCACGGAAAGACCGGTGACCAGACCGGTGCCGACATCGAACGCGTCAACGTTTTGCTGGATCGGGCCCCCCCTCATTTCGTAGAAGCCGCACCCGGAGACGTTCTTTTCTTTCATTGCAATTTACTACACCGAAGCGACGCCAACCGCAGCGATCGATCGCGATGGTCGCTGATATGTTGCTACAACACCAAGAGCAATAGTCCCTACAAAGAATCACGGCATCCAGCCTACACTCCTCTGATCGCAAGTTCCGACGAAGAACTGAAGGCAACCATTCAAACCCTCCATTCCGAAAGTTAGTATCACAAATCCCCTGGTGTTATCTGCGCTCACTCCCCAATGCTGCGTTCCTGAACTCATGCTCATGCTCATGCTCATGCTCATGCTCCGGATCGCGGTCCGCTCGACGCCACTGGATTTCTACTGATACATTTCTACTGCTATCTGTCCAAACAGCGTCTAGCGGCGTTGACGATCGATCACCGGCGGGATATTACGGCGGGATATCATCGACTTGATATCATCGACTGGGCTAATGTGGGAAATCAGGCTTGCCATCGTGCTTAGTTAAACAGTCCAAATCTAAGTTCATTCCCGCAAAAAAACGCCGGCACGACGATCTCAGCGGATACCGGCACCCTAAAAGTTTGAAACTTCCGAATTCTGCTCTTGGTAGTGATTTCCGATTGTTCTTGGCCTGAAACATCTACCCGAATTCGTGACAAATCCATGATTGATGAAGGCCTGGAACCGATTCCTAGGACTTGGCTAGCGATATCTGCGTCGACAACTGCGTCGACCTGGCAAGCAATTGGCGATGTCCTATCAACGAAGTCAGAAAAAATGGTTAAGATAAGTACAGGCATCAGCCAAAAACTGCGTTGTTTCGTGGGCAGTCGTTTTCCACGCATGTTTCCAGGCATGTTTCAACTCATGTTTCAACGCGACGACCTTCGTAATCGCCAACCTGCTTTCGTCCCTAGGGAAATCATGGCCTTCTTAAAGACTTCGTCTGACTCTGGTGTGACCAAGAAATTCGAACTAGACAAAGACGTCATGGCGCTTGGTCGGCACCCAGATTGCCATGTGGTTATTGAAGATAATTCCGTCAGTCGATTCCATGCTCAAATCACGTTTGACGGAAAAGAGTTTTCTGTCGAAGACCTAGAGAGTCGTAACGGAACGTTTTTAAACGAAGTTCGTTTGTTTCGACCTTCTGTTTTGCATGATGGAGACGTGGTTCGAGTTTGCGATTTTTCCTTTGACTTCTTTGACTTCGTGGCCGAGGATGGCTCCAAAGACGAACCAAAGGCCAACAAGCGTTTACCTGGCTTCCAAATTTTCCCTGACGCAAATCAAGCCGCACTGGTTGGCGATATTGTGGTTTGGGACGAAAGCCAGTCCAAGGAAGATGGCTCGACCATCATGTCTCACTTGGATTTGTCAAATGCTTTGGATTCTGATCGGACCAGTCAAATCGGGCCCGAAATAAAATTGAAGGCGTTGATGGAAGTAACACGAGCCCTTAGCGGTACCATTTCACTAAGTAAGGTGGGACCAAAAGTACTCGATTGCTTACTGCAAATGTTTCAAAATGCGGACCGAGGTTTCATCATCCTTAGCGACAGTGACAATAAACTTCGTCCTATCGCCACCAAATCTAGGTCAGGCCCAGCCGACGAACAGATGCGTTGCAGTCGAACCGTCTTTGAACACGTAATCAATACCAAGCAGGCGGTCCTGTCGGCGGACACTTCTTCGGACTCGCGATTCGAAAGTTCGGCAAGTATCGTTGACATCGAAATCCATTCGATGATGTGCGCTCCATTGCTAAACACAGAAGGCAAAGCGATGGGCATGATTCAATTGGATTCCACTCGAAGGTCAATCGCGTTCCGTGAAACGGACCTGGAACTTTTGGTGGTTGTCGCAATGCAGGCTGCCTCCGCCATTGAAAAAGCCCATCTCTTGGAAGTAGAGCTGGAGCAAGGACAATTGAAACGGGATTTGCAATTGGCTAACGAAGTCCAAGTCGCAATCCTTCCGCATCATCGACCGGACGTACCGAATTATGATTTTTATGACTTTTATCGGTCGGCTAATCAAGTTGGCGGCGACTACTACGACTACATCAAGCTTAAAGGTTGTCGAATCGCTGTGATCGTGGCCGATGTAGTGGGTCATGGTGTGGCCGCGGCTCTGTTGATGGCGAAATTTAGTGCGGAAGTCCGATTTGCATCAGCTGTCCACGATACACTTTCCGAAGCGGTGGCTTCGTTAAATACCGCTATGACAGTTCTGCACTTAGAACGCTTCATCACGATGGTGTTGTGTGTGCTGGACCCAAGCACCGGAAAGTTAACGCTTGTCAATGCGGGCCATAACCTGCCAATCATCGCCAGAGCCAACGGTGAAACCGAACTTCAAGACATCGCGATGTCAGGCTTGCCGATCGGCATCATGGATGGTGTAATTTACCCAGAATGCACATTCCAACTCAACAGTGGGGAATGCATTACGTTGTACACCGACGGACTGAATGAACAAGTGAATACCCAAGGTGTTTTGTATGGTAGTGACCGCCTGCGAAAAGAAATTGGTCGCTACAATCACAAGGGAATTGAATCCGTTGGTAAAGGCGTTGTGGCGGACTTGCGATTGCATTCCGAAAAGGTACCTCAAGCAGATGACATGTGCCTTGTCTGCTTTGGACCCAAACCCGTAAAAAATTAGGTTCTATGGCGCCACCCTCGTTTTGAATTGATTCAGATCAGTGGCTGAACGATCTACGCTCTCGACTGGTACGTCCGCGTACAGGCAGATCGGATATGCGTTAGACACAAAGTAAATAGACACAAAGTAAATCTTCCGCATCCTTTGCCTATCGGCTGAAGATGCATCGAATCGTTTTACGATTTGACACTTGCTGTTTGAAAATTAAACTTTATGGTTCGGGGTCGTTTTTTGTCTTTGGAGATTACGATGCACTCTAGGTTAAGTGTGACACTGGCATTGGTTTGGATGTTGTCTTTGAGTCCATTTTCTGTGACCGCCACCGGGCCGTTCTTGAACGCAAAACCGCTTTATTTTCAAGATGCTCAGCCTGCGATTGAAGCACCTCAAGATGTTGAAGATGAAGAAACACCATCCTACGGCGAAATTCAACAGGAACTAAATAACTTACTACGCAAGGGTCCTGATGGACTGGATGCGGCGATTGTCTATTTAGAAGAACATGCCAAGAGATTCCCGATCTCGCACGAGATCAATCTGGTTTCTATTAGCTTGAACATGAGCCAAGGCTTAAAGCTGATGTCCGAGGATAAATCGGCAGAAGCAGTGAAAGCCTTTTCTAACTGCGAAAAAATTGCAAACGCGGTTCTTGCCGATCCTGATCACTTGGTCGAAGCAGAATCATTCTTGGCTCAAGTCTATTTTCACGTTGGGCAAGGATACGCAATCGAAGGCAAGAACAA
>JBDNHU010000439.1:0-4491 GCA_041688615.1 Mariniblastus sp.
GCTGAAGTCTTGCAGTCGCATATTGTGAACCACAGTGCCCCGCCACTCTAGCAAGATTTCGGCACGATTGGCGTGTTTTTTCGTCTATCACCAACCGACCAAACTCGGCTACCCGCAAGCCCAGCCCGTTGTTCACGTTTTTATGAAATTACCAACCGCATAAACGCTGAAACTTACCCTACAAGAGCTCAAATCCCAGGGAAAGCCAGTCTTTGAAGATGCCTAAAGTCCAGCCAACGGACGTAAAACGGTCGAGTGGGGATCGGATCCAACCCGCCGCCAATTACTTTAACCAGGTCTGGCGATAATTGGCCGGAGTGGTCAAGAAGGTGGCACGAAACTGACGGGTAAACGCGCTTTGATCCGAGAAGCCACAATGACTGGCAATTTCCACTAGACTCAATTTGGTCGAGGACAGAAGGTCGGCCGAATGTTCCAGCCGACATTTAATTATGAATTTCTTGGTCGAAAGCCGAAAGACCTTCTTCATTCTGCGATCCAGCTGCTCTGGCGATAAACCGATAATTTGCGCCAAGGCTTCCACTTTCATCGGTTGGGCCAACGACGCCTTGATTGCTTCCACAACCCGACCAAGGTTCGCAATTTTCAATTCACTGTCATTGGGAGCATGCAAATCCTGAGACACGCCCACTAGACCAATCACCACATGGTTTTCATCTCGCAGGGGAAACTTGTTCGCCAAATACCAACCAACGCTACCATCGGAGTTCGTGATTTGTTCCAATTGATCGACGACCGATTTACCCGTTTCGAAAAGTTGTTGATCTTGTTGTTCGTAAACCAATGCCAGTTCCGACCTAAAGAAGTCCGCAGCCGTTCTACCGATCATTGATTGCTTGCTGACGGCATTGACACGAGTCGCAAAAGCTTGATTAACAGACACGTATCGGCAGTCCAGATCCTTAACGCAAAAGACAATGTCCCAAAGCGTATCAAACAGACTTTCCAGCAACATCATTTGTGAGTCGCGTTCCATGGGCACTACAATCAGGCGTCAACCAGTAAAAGCGACAAACCAAAATCGAATTGAGCCAAACAACCAACTAGACGCTTGGCATGCCTTGCACTCGACGCCAAGCACTTAACTGGCCAAGATGAATATTCTCGTGGTTTAGCATTAAGTAGGGCAGGGCGTAGCCGGCCTTGGACATGACTTCTTTCCAGCGTGGCAACATCACCTCTTGCTCAAGGACACTGTCATCCGCGCCGTCCAGAAGCGAAATCACTCGCTGGTGACCAGCCACGAATTCGTCCACCAACTGTTGCTTGGATGCGTAAATCGAACGATCGCTTTCTGGCTTGGACAGCATGCCAAACTTGTGCTGCTTTGGATCGTCAAATTCTTTGCCTTGAATCAAAGCTTCGATGACTGGCAAATACACATTCAGATGACTAAACACCCAGGCTGCATGATTGGCCGGTGCAGCGTCTGCATTGGGCTGCAGCACCATTTGCTCCTCAGTCAAGTCAGCAACTAACTTCGGACCGTAATCCAAATTCTTCTTCCACCCAAACAACAAACCTTCGATGGCAATTGACATTTTTCGTTCCTATTTTTTCTAGATTCGCTGCTATTTCACGGCTTCTAATCAAACGCGACGGGCAAAAAGTGAACTACTTGCTTGCCGGTAGTGGCCCGACGGTTAACGACTTAAAATCGGCCGTGTCATCAAACGACCCCAAACCAATTTGCCCACTACTGAACGATTGGTCCTTGGCGGTCATGATCGGATCTTCCATATCATCAAAGTACACTCGAATTTCACCCGTTTCCACATTCCGCTGAATTCGCACATGATGCCAACCTTCGTCCCAGGCCGTCCCTTGGGTCGTGGTTAGCGAAATCTTCTTGCGATCCGCTTGATTGACGATAAACAATTGATTGGCATGTGGATCCATCGCTTTAGCCATGTGCAAGTAATAAAACCGGTCAGGCCCTTCGAACCCAAAGAACAAGCAGACGTCCCGATGCCCGTAATCCGGATGGGTGCTCTTCACCTGACAATCCAATTGAAAACTGCCAAACTTTCGCTCTTTCACCAAAGCCATATGAGTCGGACTGCGATGTGGAGGCGAATACTTACTGGCCTTCAAATGTTGGCTTAACACCCGTTGGTCACCCGATCCAGCAAACTTCCACCCGGCAGGATCCTTGAATTCCCAAATGTCGTCGGCCTGGGAATCTTCAGCCGACCAAGCGAATGTTCCACGAACATCCTTGTCCTGTTGCCCGGACTTGGTCGCTTGGGCAGCCGACTTTTGGGCTATTTCTTCTATTGCCTGGCCGTCAATTACCTGCTGGGCCAGCACCGCATGACCGCTCAACCAAACGCCCCAGAACATCGCAAACCACAGGAAGCAAAAGGCGGACATTGAACCCATAAGTCGTAGTCGCATGACACCATCCGATTCTTAGTTAAGGCCGTTGGCCATGATCTGAAAACTGTCTAAACACGCAAATTGATTGCGACGCAGCCTAGGGATAAAACTGTCTTTGGATAAAACGAGTGCCGGCCTTGGCGGTCGCCTAAATCGCGTCCGCGATCGCTCGCAATTCTTTCTCGGCCAACGAAAAGAATGCGGCGCCTGCTGCTTGGCACGCTGCCAGTGATTCCAAACTACAATCGCTCTGATAATAGAACATGTAAAACTTGACCTTGGGTTCGGTTCCGCTAGGTCGAATTGCGATCTGATTACCCGCTTGATCAAAATCAAAAATCACCAGATCGCCAACCGGACCGTCCAACGTGCTAACATCCTCTGCCGAACGGACGATACGCGAATTCTTGTAATCTCGCAGTTGCAAAATCTCTCGTTCTGCCAATTGCACAGGTGCTTGGTCGCGAAGACTTGCCATCAAAGCCTGCATGCGACGCATACCATCGGAACCATGCATAAAAATGCTGATCGTTTCTTCAGCGTGGTAACCATATTTTACATAAAGCTGGTTCAAACGATCAAACAAGCTTTGGCCGGCGGCTCGGCATTCAGCCGCCAATTGGCTGATCAACAAACAAGCGACCGCTCCGTCTTTATCCCGAGCATACTGGCCGACCAAGTAACCATAAGATTCTTCGGTGCCCAAGACGAAATTTTCGGCTCCCACCTGATCCATCACGTGACAGATCCATTTGAATCCCACCAAATTTTCATTGTAGCACTTGGCGCCATAGCCCTCGGTGACCCGTTTAGAAAGAAGAGTGGTCACCAATGTTGTGACCGTGAAACTATCGGGCGTGACTTTCCCTTGAGCTTGCATTCGCCCCAAAACGTAGTCAATCAGTAAAGCACCAAGCTGATTCCCCGTCAGCGTGCCCCATTCTCCCTTGGAATCCATCGTCAAAGGGGCCGCAGCCCCCATGCGGTCACAATCGGGATCCGTCGCCAAAATCAGATCGCCACCATCCTTCTGGGCGTGTTCGATGATCGCCGTGAATACCGCCGCGTTTTCGGGATTGGAAACATTGTCGGGCACATTTGGAAAATCACCTGACGGCTCGCGGTGCGGTTGGTAAATTTCCAATTGATCAAAGCCCGATTTCTCCAGCAGCGTGCGAACGTTAAATTCTCCAACGCCATGCAACGGTGAATAAATCACCTTGATATCTCTTGCGCCGCCAAAGTTGAACGCCAAATGCTGCTCCAACAAGGCCGCATCGGCCTCTTCGCGGCACATAATGACTTTGCCGTCAGCCACTGCCTGTTGAAAATCGGCAAGTTTGATCTCAGAAACTTGCATCACCTCATCAATCACACCTTTGTCATGGGGAGGCACTAATTGTCCGCCAGTCGACCAGTAAACCTTAACCGCATTATCGCTGGGTGGGTTGTGACTGGCCGTGACCATGATACCGCAATCGCACTTCTTCAATCGCACCAAGAGAGACAGCTCGGGTGTGCTACGATAATCATCCACAAAGTAGACCGTGAACCCGTTGGCAACCATGATGCTAGAGCACAATTCTGCGAATTCGCGAGACCGATGCCGAGTGTCATACGCGATGGCAAAACTTAAGGGTCCATCGCCTTTGCACTTGCGAACATAAGTCGCTAACCCCTGCGCACTCTCGCCGATCGTCCTGGCATTGATTGCATTGCAACCGATCGGGTACATCTTGCCACGTCGACCGCCGGTTCCAAATGGAATGATGGTCCAGAAGACATCATCAAGAATTTGCCATTTCCCTTGCGTCACATGATCGGCAACCCGTTGGGCATATTCAACATACCGATTGTCCGTCAACCAAGTGCGAATGTGCATCGCCGCGGTGGTGGTGATCTTGGATTCGACTGCGGCTTGATCGACCAATTGCATGACGGCGTTCAAATCAAATTGGGCTGGCACTTCACTACTCATGTTTGAAACAACTTTCAGCTATAGTTCAATTATCAATTCGCGGCTTGTCCGAAACTTCAGCGCTGACTTGTCCGAAACTTCAGCGATGACTTGTCCGAAACTTCAGCGATGAC
>JBDNHU010000440.1:0-5056 GCA_041688615.1 Mariniblastus sp.
GGCAAGCGACTGGATATAGCGAAAAATCAGCTCGCCTTCACGCCCCGCATCCGTTGCACAGATCAGCGAGTCGGCTTTTTTGAACAAACCTTTGATGATCGCGAATTGTTTTTTTGCGCCGTCGTCACCCCGCAACCGCAACTGAAAAGTTTCGGGCACGAACGGGAGTGTTTCCAAAGACCATCGCTTGAGAGCCGGATCATAGTCACCCGGTTCTTTCAATTCGACCAGATGTGCAAACGCCCAAGTGACTTGGTATCCACCGCCTTCAAGGTATCCATCACGTCGCGTATGGGCCTTCAAATACGAAGCCAGTTCACGGGCAACCGATGGTTTTTCTGCCAAGACAACTCGCATCAACCCACCGTCAAGTAAGAAACGTCAAGTAAGAAACAAAATCAAAGCACACCAGTGCCTTCCACTCTCGCCGTCTCCAGCCGTCCCTGTCGTCATCAATCGCTGCCGTTGACATCGACGGCTGGCAAGGATTGGGGAAGGCGGTGTCGGAAAAAAAAATTCATGCGGAATAGTGGATGAGCCAAAACCAAGACTAGAAAATCGTCTTATTGCCCTTTTCACCTTTTCTACGGAAACAGTCAGCATAACACGATAAACTGGGCAATGTTGCGGTCGCAGCATCACTCTGAACCGTTCCAAACTTTTGATCACTCTTGATTCGCTGATTCATCGATTGAGTTGCTGGACAACTATCGGCCCAATGCATCCCGAGGCGGCGATTACGACCCCGTTGCAACACTTACCGACGGGTGATCCTGAAAACAGGATTGTTCGATGAACCGATCACTTGGGATTCGTTCTTTGTGTCTGCTGCCCCTGCCTGAGCGCCCCCTAGAAGCCCGGCGACTGCCTGAGTTGCGCCTTGAAGCGCAGCCCAACGTCGTCATTCTCTTTATCGACGACCATGCCACGATTGACGCGAATTGCGACGGATCAACAGACCTGATCACTCGGAGTATCAGTCTAATCCAAGACATCCACTCTTCTTACTTGACCTGAATCTTACGGGCTACTTGCCAAATGTGTTCATCTCTCTGTCCGGTTGTGATCGCCCCTCAGAATATACGATCTGAGTCCACCAATGGGCGACGCTGGCTGAATACATCGGTGCATAGCGAGCATAAGAACTAACCGCGATCATGGCCATTGGAATCACGGCAGACGGAGGTCGCCTAGCATGGCGGGAAAAACGGCAGGCTGTTGCGTTACTGCTCATCTTGATAAACAGGGGTCAGCGATAAATCATGCTTCCGCACCGAAATTCGCATCTGCCTGAGGGCGGAGAAGGTTGTGGAACCTGGCAACCCTGATTCCAGCTTGTCTTGTCGCGCAGCGAAAGGTCCTGAAGCATGTGTCACTAACGTCGGCACGGTCAAATTTCGCTTCGACCAAGAACGCCGGTTTTCGCTGATCGATTCGCCTGAAAAACATGAACACAGATCCTGATAAGAGACTCACCGCTCAGTTCCTTTGGAAGGAAATATTCGCCTTTATCTCCGGAGAGAAAGGCGCGATGTACACCACTGCCATGCTTTGCCGGCAACCTGGAACAACGATTCGTGGGTACCTGGATGGTGATCGCCAGCGTCTTACCAACCCGATGCGATATCTGCTTCTGGCATGTGCATTGGTAACCACCGCCTTCTTGTTTGGATTGCCCAAAGACACCTACAAGGAAACCGTCAAACCCTTGGGCACAAGCAGCAGTCTGGATTCTCTGCCACCCGAACTGACCTTGAAATTAGTTGAGACGCGAAAACTGTTAACCAATATACGCGACGAATCTAAGGAAGGTATCCTGAGTAAAAATTCTGAAAACGCCCTCGAAGCATTGGACCGGACTTTAATACTGGAAGCGACTGAGATTGGCATGACTTGGATGAATGTTTTCTTGCTACTGGCATTGCCAATCAACGCGGTGATCTGTTGGATTTGCTTCCGCTCGGCGAAACGCAATTTAACAGAACACGTGGTTGCCAATGCCTATATCCTGGGGCTTCAGAACCTTGCAGCGATTTGGGTCGTCTTCTTTTCGCTCCTGAATTGGATCGACTTCTACACAAGTACTTTGATTTACATGCCGCTGAGTTTCATTTACCAATTTCTCGCCTGGAAACAGACTTTTGCTGTGCGCGGTATTCTACCGTCAATCATTTGCATCTTTGGGCTGATGATGAGCATCACGGGCTACCTGATTCTGCAAGGCATCGGGACAGCCCTCGTCTTGCTGTACACGTTCGCGAGATAGCGGTGAGTAAGGCGGGTGAGTAAGGCGGGCGAGCAATGCGGGAGAGCAAGGCGGGCGACTGCAGAAAGCTTACTTTAATTCTAACAAGCAGCGTATGCCAAGGCAGGCAATATC
Organism: Mariniblastus sp.; assembly: GCA_041688615.1. Classification (GTDB taxonomy): domain Bacteria; phylum Planctomycetota; class Planctomycetia; order Pirellulales; family Pirellulaceae; genus M30B19. The sequence continues at coordinate 2,381 of JBDNHU010000440.1, forward strand.
GACTTGCGTGCGCTGCGTGCTGGTATTTTCGTAGCTGCGACTCGCCTATATGCCCCACGCAGAACATGTTTTCTGCAACTGGAAATAGCCCATGCTCTGACCTTGTTGCACGATTGGCACAAAAATTGATAAAAGTCCTGTCTCAGTCTTGATCCAAAGTTACAGTAACCGATTGATACCGTATCCAACAATGTAAAACCAGGTTTGATCGCACGGTCAGCAATGGGTTAAGCAAAAAAAAATAGTCGTGAGTTAGAGAAAAGATGACCCGCAAGTTCAAATTTAGTTCCCAACCACTAGCGTGTTTACTGTAAATCGCGATTTTGTTCAGCTCGGTGCTCTGCACTTCGCCTGCATTCGCGCAAGGCACGGCTAAGATCTATCCCTATCGGGAGCCGTCTCAAAAATCTTCGAAGAAGAATGATGTCTGGTTCTATCATGGGGCCAAGGACGCGATCAAAGTAGGAAGCCAACGGGTCATGACAGAGTACCCTGAAATCCGCTGAAAGTGTGTTGAGATCGGGAGTGGACCGAGTGGTGTGGCCGGCTTGGAAACCATCAACGGGAAACCGCACGGATTACCCAATGATGGTGACATCAACTCAAAGGGAACGTTCAAAATTATCCAACGGTATGAAGATCAGGGCGACGGCACGGTCAAAGATACGAAATCAGGGTTGGTCTGGAGCAAAGACTTTAACGCCGCAGGAAAGAAGATAAAGACGCCATTGTTGCGCAACATTTGTTGGCAATTGACTGCTGACAACCCTATCCGTCGTACCGAACCATCCGCCCAGCTTCAATACGCGGCGAAATTCATGTGCCACTTTGTCTTGATCGGCGAATATACTTACCGCACATTCGTAGACTACTGCATCAAACGTATTGTCATCGAAAGGCAGCGAGTCTGCTGGGCCTTGTACAAAATGCGCTGTGTCCCATTGGGAACCACAACCATTGCGCCGATACGTTTAGATCGGGACAGATCCATCAATCAAAACGTTAGTGAGCCCGAACTTTGGCCGAAACATTCCAATTCTAAACCCGCTTGGTTAAACATGGTAACAAATAGATTGCAAAGGGGTGTGCCTTCTTTGTTCTTGACGAACCTACCATGTTTGAATCCGCCACCCGCCAAGAAGATTAGCAAATTATTGGCACTGTGCGCGTTGGCGTTGCCTAGATTACTTCCAAACAGTATCGCAGTCTTGTTCAAAACAGTGGAACCGCCTTCGGCTCGCTCCTTCATCAAAGTCAACAGGCTGCCGAAACAACCGACAATCCCAGCTTCAATTTTCTGCAACTGTTGAATCTTTACTGCGTCTTGTCTTTGGTGCGACAAGTTGTAATGATTTCCAGTGACACCTGTAATTTTTGGCACGACGTAGTGATCTTGTATCATCACACTGACCACTCGACTTGTATCGGTTTGCACGATCAACGGCACCAAATTCATCAGCAATTGTGGCAGCAGGATTGCGGAAATTCTACCGCGTTTGCACCGTGATATTTAAACGGCATCTGTGTAGCAACTTTAAATCACCCGATTCACCAACAAAAATTGGACACAAAACCACAAGATCGGCAACAAATAGCATTCCCAATGGCAAAAATTCAAGCCTTCTCCGCTACACAGAACCGCCTTCAAAAAGCGTTGCCTCCGATGGTCAATCATTACCCCAGAACTAAGTAATTAAATTCAACCAGAAAAACTAGACCTTACGCACAAATTCAGATTTCAATTGCATCGAGCCAATTCCGTCAATTTTACAATCAATCTCATGATCGCCGTCGACGATTCGAATATTCTTGACTTTGGTTCCTACTTTTACCACCAACGACGTTCCTTTTACCTTCAAGTCCTTGATCATCGTCACGCTATCGCCATCCGCCAAAGCCTTGCCGTTCGCATCGCGAACGTGTTCTTTAGCGTCTGCCGCCGATTGGCTTGGGTCCCAATTACTGGAACATTCTGGGCAATGAATCATTTCACCATCCTGGTAAGTGTATTCAAACCCGCAGTGAATACAGGCTGGCAGTTCTGTCATCGAATCAGTCCCATTGAAGATAAGTTTGCCCAGCCCCACTCGCCAGCACTCGCTCGTGGTCACAAAATAGCCGCTTACGAAAACGACGAACATCGCGTGTTAGCACTTCAACACTCACTTTTGCAACACTCACTTTTGCACTTGCCAGATCCAGAGCTACGAAATCATACACGGCTGCGAAATCCTAGTAGAATGAATCCCGCGGGTCCTGGACCATAGTTCACTCCGTTGTCCACAAGATCAACATGTTTGTTTCCCCTGAAGGCATTCCCCATGTTTCCACAATCAAGTACTACAAATCTCCGCCAGCTTAGCCTAGGCTCTTGCACCTGGTCAATTCTCTTGGGCTTTGCATGGGTGGTTTTCTTGGCACAGGCAAACACACCCACACTGGTCAACGCTGATCAACCATTCAAGGTCACCACGGTCTACTTAGTACGACATGCGGAGAAGCAGAAACTGCCTGCCATGGATCCTGAACTGACCGAAGCAGGAAGAGTTCGAGCCGACGCTCTTGCCAAAACGCTGGCCAAGGCGGACATCAAAACGATTATCACATCGCAATACCTTCGCACCCAACAGACCGCCAGTCCATCTGCCACCCAATCCGGCACGAAGCTGACACAAA
>JBDNHU010000441.1:0-13043 GCA_041688615.1 Mariniblastus sp.
TACTGCTTCATTTCTAAATTCCTAAACACGATTAAGGATTAAGTGACCCAGGTTAGTTTCCAAGACCGATGCCCGCTTCACCGGCGAATGGCAAATTGATACACGCAGGTTTTCGGAATCAACTTGGTGGTCACGGTGATTGCGATAGGCTATCAGTCGTCTTGGGCAGCACAATCTTACTCGAATTTCATCCACTTTGCCCGGCGTCTGTGGGGCGTCTTAATTCACCAGGTCTTAGTCTTCGGATTCGCTGGGGATCTGTGCCCCGTGCGGATCTTGGGCGGGGTTCAGGGTCGCATCATCCAGTCGTTGCCTCAGTGCCAGGTCCGTGAAATGTTCCATTTTTTCGGCTTTATCGTGAATTCGATCGGCTTCCAAGCTGGCGTGTTCGACCAAATACTGTTCCCACAGTCGATGCGAACGCACCAGTTCATTCGCTCGTTTTCGCCCTTTTTCGTTCAGAAAGTATTGGTCTTGCTGGCTTGAAATTTGGCCATCTTTCACCAACCAGAACAAGGTCCAATTTAAGACCCAAGGTCCGACAAGTAGCGGAGCGAGCATCTGATGGGAGGTCGCTAAACCGTTCGAAATTGTCGCCGCTGCCGTGCGAGATTTCTTAGTGGAGGCTACGCTTGGTGAAACGTCTTTGCGTGACGCGCCGGTTAACGAATTTGGCTTTTCCTCCAATCGGAATAAGTAGGCGACCACGTCGTCGCTGATGATCTGCCACGCCAATAATCGCTGGCGAACCGAACGCACCACGAACCCATGTCGTGGTCCAAACATCGCACACAGCACAAAGAGAAGTCCGGCAACCACCGCCATCATGCCTGAAGTGATCGTACTGCCAAACCCAAACCAACCGGGAACCGTGATTGCACTCAGATGTCCAAAGATGGCCGAAAGGCTGGCAATCACGGCACTCAAGACAATCATCGTCGTCAATCTATCGGTCAGCATATAAGCCGCCGCTGCTGGGACGACAAACATTGCGACCACCAAGACGCTTCCGACACTTTCAAAGCAAGCCACTGCCGTGATCGCAACTAAAATCATCAAGCCATAGTGCATCAAACCTGCGTTAAAGCCCGTGGTGGTTGCCAAGGCCGGGTCAAAGGAACTAAGTTTCAGTTCCTTAAAAAAGACGACTACAAATAGAAGGTTTAAGACCGTCACGCAACTTAAAGTCAAAATTGCCTTAGGCAGTCGAAATCCCAATATTCGCCACGTATCCAAAGGTGTGGATTCGATCGAACCGTACAAAACACAGTTGGGATCCAAGTCCACTTGATCAGCCGCCTGGACGATGAATACCAGTCCCAACGCGAACATGGACGTGAAAACCACGCCCATCGACGCACCTTCGTCCACCTTACCCACACCCCGAATCCACTCGGTGAAGAACGCGGTTGCGATCCCAACAATAACCGCGCCCAAAAACATTGGCCAACCGTTACGGCTTCCGCTGATCAAGAACGCCACTGCCAAACCGGGCAGCACCGCATGAGTGATCGCGTCACCCAGCAGGCTCAGCTTCCTTAAGACCAAGAAGTTTCCAAGCAGCGATGCAGAGACGGCACACAAAATTCCAGCCAATACAATCCAGCCATCAATTTGCCAGGCCCAATTCGTTGGAAGCATCACGGTGTTCCTCCTTGGGTCGTGTTCTCTGAACGCCTAAGTTTATCGCCGCTGTCCAAGTCACTTTCAGCCTGGGCATGGCTTACACTTGTTAGGGCGTGAGGACTGGCCAATCGTCCATCGATGATCTCTTTTTCTAGCAATCGCTCCAGTCGCTGGATAACCTCGGGTTCTAAGACGTGTTCAATGGCGTCCGCATCCTGGTCAGCTCGGCTGGCTGCAATGTCTGCATAATTGATCAGGTACAATTCCCGAAGCCGATGCTGGTGCGTCAAGTGTTCTGCTTGCTGGAATCCCGTCGGGGTTAGCCTAGCGGCGTATCCATCGAAGCCAAGCAACCCTTGGCGTTGGCAGCGGAATAGTTCTCCTTTCAAGCGTGCCTGAGACCAACTTCGCATCGAAAACAACTCGGCCATGCTGATCGCCATTTCGGGTTGAATTTCCGCTTGTCCAGCCGTGGCGGTCGTCTCAATGGATTCGTAAATGGCACGCAATAGGTGCTGCCGATCAATGGTTCGATTCAATACAAAACGACGATACCAGCGGATCAGGACTCCGCGTTCACGACCCATAAAAAGGCTGATTAAAAAGAAGGTTGTGCAAACCAAGACAATCATCGCGCCCGAAGGCAACTTGGCGAATAATGCACTCATCCCAGCGCCTACCATGCCGCTAACCGTTCCCAGCCCCGCAGAAATCAGAGCCATGGAACCAAGTTTCTGAGTCCAAAACCGAGCGGCAGCGGCAGGAATGACCAACAGGGCGATCATCAAAATAAGGCCAACCGCCTGCAAACCGACAATGGAAACGATCACCACCAACGACATCAGTGCCATGTCCAGCAACAGTACCGGGTAGCCGTCAGCGCCAGCAAAGTTTTCGTCAAAACACAACAGTTTGAATTCTTTTAACAGTACCAGGCAAACTAAAATGCAAAATAATCCAGCGCCACCAATGGAGTAAGCGTCGTTGATTCCCATTGAAGCGGTTTTGCCGTAGATAAACGCCTCCAAGCCTGCGGCATGCCCCGTTTCCATGTTTTGGATTACTCCCAAGAGTGCCACGCCGGCACCAAAGAAAACACTCAGGACAATGCCCAAAGCAGCGTCTTCCTTTAAGCGGGTCAAGTTTCGAATCGCTAAAATCGCAGCCACACCCAGCAGACCACTTAGGGTCGCTCCCAGAAGCAAGATCGGCAAAGACTTGCCATTGCCGCCCATGACGGTGGCCAAAATGTAAGCGATCCCAATTCCCGGAAGGGTCGCGTGACTGAGCGCGTCCCCCATTAGGGCTCGCTTGCGTAGCAACGTAAAACTGCCAACCAAGCCAGCGGCACAGCCTAGCATTGCGGTTCCAAAGACCACCACTCGTGAATTGTAGTCGGTCAACAAGATGACGCGTTTCCAGTCTTCCCAGTTCGGCCAAGTCAGGCTGCTACTAGCCAGCGAATCCGATGTGGATTTTGGGTTCGCCGCATTGGCAGTCGAGGACCCCGAAGCGATGCAAAACCAGACCAACACCAGGAATAGGATTTGGTAGTGGGTGCGGTGATTTGTACTTAAGGGGGCGCGGCCGATGGAGAGGAAAGCCAGGCTTGGGCGTCGATCCATCATAGGGAACGCTCCCGCCGCCGCATGGCTTCGGTGACCTCTTCCAAAAGAGTCAATCGTCCACCATAAGTTTTTTGCAGGTTCTCGCCAGTGAACACCTCATCCACCGGGCCGCATGCAACCACTCGCATGTTCAGAAGAATCACATAATCGAAATATTCGGGCACCGTTTGTAAATCGTGATGAATAACGACCGCGGTTTTCGCTTCGGCTTTCATACTTCTTAGAATTTCGACAATCGCAGATTCGGTCGCAGCATCCACCGCTGCAAAAGGTTCGTCCATCAAATAGAGATCGGCGTCTTGAACCAACGCTCGAGCCAGAAAAGTTCGCTGCTGTTGACCGCCCGACAATTGACTGATTTGACGCTTGGCCAAGTCCGCAATGCCGACTCGGTCCAACGCGTGCATGGCTGCTTCGCGGTGCTGTTTTCGGACCGCTAAGCACCAGCCAATTCGGCTGTAGAGTCCCATCGTAACGACGTCCAAGGCGTCAACCGGGAAGTCCCAGTCAACACTTTCCCGTTGAGGCACATAGCCAACTCGGCGGCGATTATGTTTGTAAGTGTCGCCAAAAACCTGAATGCGCCCAGAAGCTTTGGGGGTCAAATCCATGACCGCCTTCAGTAGCGTACTCTTGCCGGCACCGTTGGGACCCACAATACCAACCAACGAACCGGGTGGTATTTCAAAGCCGACATCCCAAATGACTGGTTTGCGATGATAGGCGACCGTTAAGTCGTAAACCGTAAGGGGAATTTGCTGGCGAAGTCGCTTTCGTTCAATCGCAGAATCGGAAGGTGCAGGCATTTCGTTCATGAGTTTGATCTTCAGGTTACTACAGAACCAATTTCTAATTTGCTTGCAAGTGGATTCAGTGGCTGGATTCAGTGGCTGGATTCGCGGAAATTGCTAATCGTTGGTAAATCGAAGACTATCGGTCACGTGCCGATAGGCCGATATCGAAGGCGGTCCACCAAGATCGCCGCCAATGGATCAGAATCGATGGACAACCGGGCCTTCACAACCGGACGAAGTCGACAATCGTTGCAGACTTACATCACAATAACCCAACGCTCTAATTTCCTGCGTCGTGGGGTCCTTGAAGTTTTCCTTGCATTCCCTTTTCTGGAGCCGATCCACCCAAAGCGTTTGTGACCAGCGTGATGTTATGATCTAGCATACCAATGTAAGTTCCTTCATAGGTGCCACCGCTGCCCATGGCGTCCGAATACAATTCGCCGCCGATCCGAATCTGACGCCCTTTGGAATTGACCCCTTCTACCAAAGCTTGGATGTTCTTCCTGGGCACACTACTTTCTACGAACACCGCTTCCACGTTCTTTTCCACCAACAGATCGACCAATTGATTGATTCGCTGCAAACCGGATTCGGATTCTGTGGATAGCCCCTGAACACCTTGAACGTCCAGTCCATAGGTTCGCCCAAAATAGTTAAATGCGTCATGCGAAGTAATTAAGATTCGCTTTCCTGCAGGGATTGTCGCAATCGAATCCAAACCGTACTGGTGCAATTTCTGCAATTTTTGCTGATAGGCCGCGGCGTTGGTCAAGTACTCTTGTTTATGCTTGGGATCAAAAGTCGACAAGTCATCTGCAACCTTCTGCACACAGCGTGACCAAGCCGAAACGTCCATCCATACATGCGGATCCCAGACCTCGCTGCCCGCGTGCTGTTGATTTCCTTCGGGCCGCAACAGCACCACTTGGGACAGGTTGTCAGTGACCGGAACCACTCGTTTTTCTCGAGCCGTCTTGCTTAATGTGTCTGCAAGCTTGCCTTCCAAGGCTAGGCCGGAGTAAAAAACGATGTCGGCGTTTACGATCTTGACGATATCGTCTCGAGTGGGCTTGTACAGATGAGGGTCCACGCCGGCACCGCACAACTGTTGGATCGTGATGTGATCGCCACCCACGTTTTCAGCAATGTCGGCAACCATTCCGACCGTCGCGACGACGTTGATCGGATACTCGCCCTGGTATCGTATTGATTCTGATGCTTTGGTATCTGCAATACGATTGGAGTCTTCACAGCCTAAAGTCCAACAGCAGGTCAACGCCAAAAGCAAGCACTGAAATAGGCCGAATCGCGCAGGAACACTCTTCGCGGAAAATTTTCTGGTATAGTTGTGTCTGTTGGAACGCATTTGGATCCAACCCGAAACCATTGGAAGTTGAAAAACCGCGGCCGTCGCCAAGTACGTCTCTGCCATAAGAACTGCTTTCACCGATGGGTTGCCAAAAGTTAGGGCCAAAAGTCAACAAGCTGAGTTCAACGTGGGTCGCCGCAAGGCAAAAACCCAGTGGAAAACCCAGTGGAAAACCCAGTGGAAAACCCAGTGGAAAACCTGCATTCGTGTCATTTGTTCATGGCCTTTGGTTTGCTTGGCTGCGATTTTAGTAACGCAAAACCAACCAAGAACCCCATTTATGGTCACGCCGCTGGGTCGTCTTTCACAGCACCGGGCGGTGTGCAAGGCCGAAGCTGGCCGAAGCTGGCCGAATGAAACGAAAAGGTCTGCCTGCTAAAGTGTAGCCAATGCTACAGGTCTGCTGATTCATTGTAGCGGTTGCTACACGTTTGTCAAACGACTATACTTCAGACGGATTGCAAAGCGGTTTTGCAGCATTGCACAGCGTTTTCGACAAGGGACTTGGGAATTGTCGCAAGCCAACAAGAATGCCAACCCCCATCGTAGGACTCGGACGGATCACGCGTCGGAGACCGCTGAAGACTATGTCGAAGCGATCGATGACCTCATTGGGGCGGGTGGCGTTTGCCGTCTAAATGATTTGGCTCGAAAGTTTGCGGTCAGCCACGTAACGGTCCACCGCATCGTCAATCGATTGCAACAGGAGGGTTTGGTGTTGACCGAACCCTACCGTCCGGTAACGTTGACTCGCAAGGGCAAACGCCTTGCCGATACCGCTCGACATCGCCACGAAGTCGTGTTGAACTTCCTGGTTGCAATTGGTGTCGATTCGAAGACCGCTAATATTGATGCCGAAGGAATCGAGCACCACGTGAGCCCGCTGACGTTGCAGAAGCTGGAAGAACTTACAAAACGGCTGCAGTGACCTATGTTTAGCGGTGACGCAGGTTTTGGGGTGACAATTTCGTGCGGTGACAATTTCGTGCGGTGACCAATTCGTGCGGTGACAAATTCGTGCGGTGACAGAGACTGGCCGTCTTTTTTAATTGCCAGTTAGAGTTTGGTCAGAAGTCTTTTGAACTTCTGCTGTGTTTGGGCATGGGGACGCCAGTCCGCCGATGGGGAGTAACTGCGAACAGAGAAGCAAGTCTATCTCTACGACGCTGGTTCACCTAGGCATGGGATTCGCTTCGAAGTGTTCGAATTTCCCTCGAAGTGATCAGGGTTCGCTTCCCAGCGGTAGGTTGATCTTTTGTCTAGCCTCGTCACGTCCAGCCTCGTCACGTCCAGCCTCGTCACGTCCAGCCTCGTCACGTCCAGCCTCGTCACGTCCAGCCTCGTCACGTCCAGCCTCGTCACGTCCAGCCTCGTCACGTCTTTGTTCCAGTTCCAGCGGGTTGGCCTGACTTTCCGTTTTTTGCCACTTTGGCTCGTTGGCTCAGTGGTCTTGGGCGGAATTCTACGGACTTAAAGGTAGCCACGGGTCGTCAAATTTACACAGACGGTCTAGATTTGTTTAGAATAGGAGTTCGCTGGAATGGGGGCCCGCAGAAGTTTTCGAAATCGCAAGTGAGCAGGTTGAAGTATGTTTGACAAACTAATGGATTCTTCAATGAGTCAACTGGATGGGGACGCCGCTGGTGACAAATGCGTAGGAGTTGGTCTTCAAATCCGGGCTGGTCTTCAAATCCGTTGGTTTGGTGTGGTTGGGTTGGGACTGACCCTCTTGGTCTGCAGTCTGGTTTCTGACGCCAACGCGTTTGCGGTGCAAGAGATTGATTTCAATCGAGATATCCGCCCGATTCTATCGGACAAATGTTATGCCTGTCACGGACCAGATTCTGGGCAACGGCAAGGCGGCGGGGAAGACGGCTTGCGTTTTGACAATCCAGCAGGAGCGTTCGAGGATTTGGGCGGCTACCAGGCGATTGTGCCCGGCGATCTTGCCAAGAGCATGTTGTTGCAGCGGATCAATAGTTCCGATCCCGATGAAGTGATGCCACCTGCGGACCATCGCAAGTCGTTGACTGACAGTGAGAAGCAGAAGCTATCGCAATGGATAGCAGAAGGTGCCGTTTGGGCAGAACATTGGTCGTATCGCAAACTCGTTCGCAGTGCGCTTCCAGGTTCGTCGGATGTGGAGAACCACCCGAACTTTATTGATGCGTTCGTCGCTGCAGGTTTGCACGCCAAAGAACTGCATCCCAGTCCACAAGCCGATAAGGCAACTTTGATTCGACGGTTGAATTTTGACCTACTTGGCCTGCCGCCTCGTCCAGAGGAAGTAACCGCATTTATCAACGATGCATCGCCCGACGCGTATCAACGCGTGGTGGAGCGGTTGCTGAATTCACCGCAATTTGGCGAACGCATGGCAGTCTATTGGCTAGACTTGGTTCGCTACGCCGATACAGTGGGGTACCACGGTGACCAAGATGTGAGCGTCTCGCCATTTCGTGATTACGTGATCGAAGCGTTCAATCAGAATATGCCTTTCGATCAATTCACCCGCGAACAACTCGCGGGTGATCTATTGCCCAATCCAACCACCAGCCAGTTGGTTGCGTCAGGGTACAACCGATTGGGAATGATGTCCGCAGAAGGCGGCGTCCAACCCAAAGAATATTTGCTAAAGTATGCTGCGGATCGAGTTCGAAATGCGTCGACCGTTTGGTTAGGTAGTACGTTGGGTTGCGCCGAATGTCACGACCATAAGTTTGATCCGTTCCACGCCAAAGACTTCTATCAGTTTGCCGCTTTCTTTGCTGACATGGAAGAACGCGGACTTTACTCGGGCGCGAATTCCGATGGGAATTGGGGGCCTTTTGTGACAGTCACCGATCCTAAGTTGCCATCTCTGTTAGAACCGATTGATCGGGAAATTCAAAATTCACAGCAGGTCTTGGATGAATCAACTGTGGAGTTACAGCAAAATCAATTGTTGTGGGAAAACGATGTCTTGGCCAAACGAATCGTTTGGTCTGTCTTGGAATTGGAAAAGGCGGAAGCCCAACACGGGACTCAGTTGGATCTGCAAGCTGGGGGTTCTTTGTTGGCGTCTGGCCCCTTGGCAGATAAGGATACCTACAGTCTTGTCTTCAAACCCAACGATTTGGAGAGCCTGACCGCGTTGCAAGTGCAGTTGTTGGTTGATCCGTCTTTGCCGAAGAATGGCCCTGGTCGCGCCGGTAACGGAAATTTGGTTTTGACTGAGTTACAGGCTTTTTTGGTGACTGGCGAACGCGAAGCTCCGATTGCCTTGCAAAATGCCTCAGCAACATTCCAACAAGTGGACGGCAGCGCCGACAATCCCTACAAGGCGTATTCGGCTGCGGCTACGATTGATCAAGATAAGCAAGGTTCCCTTTGGGGGTGGGCGATTTTGCCGCAAGCCGGTCAGACGCAGAGTTTGGTGGTGGAAACCACGGTTCCGATCGATCTGAAAGATTCACGGCTAAAGATCGTTCTGCAGCAAAATCATGGTACCAATCATACGATGGGTCACTTTCAGATACGGGCGACCTCGGCAATTCCACCGGTAAAGGCCGATTCCAACCAATTGGCGGCAGAAATTTGGGCGGCTTTGGATACCAAGCCGGATCTTCGCAGCCAGGAACAGAAGCAATCACTTGCCACCTATTACCGATCGATTGCACCATCGCTGCAATCGACGCGGGAAAGGTTGCTTGCTTTGAATGCCGATCGTGAGGGAACGATTTCGCAGAATACTCGGTCGTCTTTGATTGCGAAGCAGGTCAAGCCGCGGGAAACTCGAATTCTGAAGCGCGGCAATTGGATGGATGAAACAGGAGAAGTTGTCGATCCGGCGGTGCCTCATTTTATGCAAGCGATCGACAAGCAAGGACGAGCAGATCGGCTTGATCTGGCCAACTGGATGACTTCCAACCAGAACCCTTTGACCGCACGAGTCTTTGTTAATCGGTTATGGAAACTTTACTTTGGAACGGGCCTATCGAAAGTTTTGGATGATTTGGGTTCGCAAGGTGAATGGCCCACACATCCAAGATTGCTTGATAATCTGGCAGTCGAATTTATGGAAAGTGGTTGGGACATTAAGCACATGGTTCGCTTGATTGTGATCTCTTCGACTTATCGGCAGTCGTCGCTGCCTAACGCTACGTTGGACGTCAGTGATCCTTACAATCGCATGCTGGCAAGGCAAGCTAGGTTTCGCTTAGACGCCGAGATGATTCGGGATAACGCGTTGGCGGTTAGCGGTTTGTTGGTGAATCAAGTTGGCGGGCGGAGCGTGAAGCCTTATCAACCGCTCGGACTGTATCAGCATTTGAATTTTCCAAGGCGAACCTACACCGCCGATATGGGGCAAGATCAATATCGTCGAGGGCTGTACACGCATTGGCAACGCCAGTTCCTGCATCCAGCGATGCAGACATTTGATGCTCCTTCGCGGGAGGAGTGTACGGCCGAACGTCCTCGCAGCAATACGCCGTTGGCCGCGTTGGTGTTGTTGAACGACCCGACCTATGTGGAAGCGGCTCGTTCTTTCGCCCAGCAAGCGTTGCTGCAAACGCAGTTGCAAACAACTGAGGCGAAGATCGCTTGGATGGTCGAAACCGCGTTTTCACGTCCGGCAAATGCTAAAGAATTGACGTTGCTTTCGAATTTACTAGAAGACCAGAAAGAGTTTTATGCTCAAAATCAGGAAGCGGCCAAGGCTTTGATCAAGACCGGGCAGTCAGTGCCAGATGAAGGTCTGGATGCGGTGGAATTGGCCAGTTGGACGTTCGTAGCACGAACGCTCTTTAATTTGCACGAATTTATTGTGAGAAATTGATTGCCCTGGATTTCGATTGTCGTGAAACTAAATTGGGCTTAGCATTCTGACCTAGATCCAATGTGGATGTTTCCCTTGGGTCCGGATTTTGGGTGAGCATGATTTTGACTGAACAGGGAATTCCGCGAACAAGCCACGACGTGGCCGGAATGCGATGATTTGGCTTTTCTTTGTTTAAGCAAAGCTTTATACCAATCGCAGAACCCAAGGTTGGAAGTTGGCAGCGTACCGGTTTTTGATTGACTTAAGAGTTTCTATTCGAGGATGATTGATGAATACGCAGCAAGCGGTTTTGGCGAATCGCCGTACGTTTCTTCGAGGGTCGGGAATCGGCATCGGTTCGTTGGCGTTGACTTCACTTTTCAACTCGACCCATGTCCGGTCGCAAGACGTTAGCCCGACGGCGTGGCAAGGTGTGGCTCGACCGTTGGCGATTCCCCCAAAGTGCAAACGAGTCATTCATTTGTATATGGCGGGTGGGATGTCACAATTGGAAACGTTTGACAACAAGCCTATGTTGGCCCAAATGAACGGCAAACCGATGCCAGAATCATTCACCAGCGGCCAGCAAATCGCTCAATTACAGGGCCAGGCGTTAAATTGTTTGGGGCCAACGCATACTTTCCAGAAGTATGGTCAGTCAGGTCAAGAGATCTCGTCGTTGTTTCCGCATATTAGCACCTTGGCGGATGATATTTGCATCGTTCGATCGTTTCAAACCGACCAAATCAATCATGACCCGGCCCACACGTTGATGAATACCGGAACCAGTATCATTGGTCGACCGTCGATGGGATCGTGGCTGCTTTATGGCTTAGGCGCCGAGACGCAGAACTTGCCCGGCTACGTGGTGCTGACGTCGGAAGGTGGCGGTCAGGCTCAGCCGATTGCTGCCCGCCAATGGCATAGTGGGTTTCTCCCCAGCCAATTTCAAGGGGTTGAATTCCGTTCCAAAGGCGATCCTGTTCTGTACGTCAATAGTCCCAATGGTGTCCAGTTGAAGCAGCAGCGAAAGTTGATCGATGCCATTCGTGACTTGAATCACGTCGGACATGATATCTATCAGGACCCAGAAATATTAACCCGAATCGCGCAGTATGAATTGGCGTTTCGTATGCAAACGTCGGTCCCCGAATTGATGGATACGTCCGACGAACCCGAACATGTTTTGGAAATGTACGGCACCAAAGGCGGCGACGGTACGTTTGCGTCTAATTGTTTGTTAGCGCGTCGACTGGCGGAACGCGGAGTTCGTTTCATCCAACTTTACCATCGTGGTTGGGATCATCACGGTGGAATCAAAGATGGATCGGCCTACACGGCAAAATTGGTTGATCAAGGGGCGGCGGCATTGGTGAAAGACTTGAAGCAACGAGGGATGCTGGATGATACGTTGATTATTTTTGGCAGCGAATTCGGTCGCACGCCAATGGCACAGGGCAACGGGCGTGATCACCATATCAAAGCCATGGCAATGTGGTTTGCCGGTGGTGGGATCAAGGGTGGGATGACTTTCGGAGCAACGGACGAAATGGGTTACTCGGCCGTTGAAAATCCGGTTCACGTGCACGACTTTCATGCGACGATGCTCCACCTGTTCGGAATCCAGCACACGGAGTTGACGTATCGTTTTCAAGGACGTGATTTTCGGCTGACGGATGTTCACGGCAATGTGATTCACGATATTTTGGCGTGATGTTCATTTAGGCTTGATACTGATACTGTGTGCTTTGGTTTGATGATCCGTGACGTGGAATGTATGACCAAGTCCCGGTCAGGGGTGGAATTTCGCGTGGAAATTTCTAGCGGGCAGGAACGGGCGGGATCGGTGGTCCGGGAACGTTTGAGTAAAACAGACCGATGAGTCGGTTACCTGAAGAATGCAGGGACTTTTTTGTTGAAGCGACTGAAATGATTTCTAGTAATCCCTATGATCCGCCCAAGGTTGACGATACGTCGTTGGCGACTTCGGTGAAAGTGACATTGGGTAGTGTTTCCAGTTTGCGATGGCTGTGGCCGGTGGGTGCTGGGTTCGCACTTGGATCGGTGTTGCTTGCGCCCTTTATTCACTGCCACTGCGATCCATCGGGCCATTCACTGGGTGCCGGCGCGGGGGGAGTCCTAGGTATGTTGATAGCGATTCCGATGCGAATTCGCAGAAGTGGCGTTCAATCCAAAATGATCTTACCAACAAAAACTGAATAGATTTCTATCGTTGATTGGATAAATGACTAGGTTATGGTTTTCTGATCGTGTTTGCTTTATGGTACAACCAAAACATTAAGATACCCATCGATGCGACGCCTGGCCCCTCGGACACCGTCCAATAAAGGGGCATTTTTGCAGATAAGTCGATGCCCAACATGACGCTACCGATTACGAGGTGTAGCCCGGCCAAAATAGGGATCAGGCGTTTTAGGTCGTCCATATGAATGGCTGTGTAGAGAATGATCGCGCCATGGACTGCGTAAAGCAGAGAAGTCGAACGAGCCAAATACATGGTGATCGATGACTGTGGAAACGAACCCAACCCTAGACGTTCGTGAATCCACGCCATCAGGGACTCGGGGAAAAAGATTGGTACTGTGGCCAAACGCAATCCAACGCCTGTAATCTGCAACAGGCCTTGAAGTACGGACCGATAGATTGATTTTTCCATCGTGATTCAAAATTTCAAATAGGGTGGCTTAAGGGTAGTGCTGGAAAAGAACTGCCAGATCTAATCGCTGAGAATCGATCCGCGTTGACCCGCAAAATCACTGGCCGCGCCGACCCGCAAAATCACTGGCCGCGCCGACCCGCAA
>JBDNHU010000058.1:0-3173 GCA_041688615.1 Mariniblastus sp.
GTGTCTATCGGGTGCTACGCGAAGCCGGGGTGATGGATCGTTTTAACGGCAAGAAGTCGAAGAAGGGAACCGGCTTTGGCCAACCGTCAAAGCCTCACGATCACTGGCACATGGATGTCAGTTACTTGAACATTGGCGGTACGTTTTACTTCATGTGCAGCGTGCTCGATGGTTGCTCTCGAAGCATCGTTCACTGGGAAATTCGCGAGAAAATGGAAGAGGTCGATATCGAAGTGATCCTTCAGAGGGCGAGGGAAAAGTACCCTGATGCGAAGCCTCGAATCATCACCGATAACGGTCCGCAGTTCATCTCGCGTGACTTTAAGGAGTTCATTCGGATTGCAGGAATGACGCACGTCAAAACGTCACCCTACTACCCACAAAGCAATGGCAAGATCGAACGTTATCATCGCACAATCAAAGGCGATTGCATTCGGGAAAAGCACATCGAGTCCGTTGACGACGCTCGTCGCATCGTGGCGGATTATGTCAAACATTACAACGAAGTTCGGCTCCACAGTGCCATTGGCTACGTGACGCCGCTTACTAAGTTGTTGGGCAAAGAACGTGAGGTCTTCACTTCGCGAGACCAGAAGCTTGAAACCGCTCGCGAGAACCGTCGTGAGCGTCGTCAGCGTCGTCAGCAGCAAGCCGCTTGATTGCGATGCGTTGCGACACACGATAAAATGTAACTGCTTGGTCGGAGGATAGAGCTCTGGTGAGGAGCAACTCGAGCGCCGTGCCAAGTGAAACGTCGAAGGGTGGCGGTATCAAAACATACCGCATCTTCCCTTCGATGTTTCCGAAATGCGAAAAACCTACGCTTTGGATCGGGAATTGACGACCAACCAACGCATCATTAAAAACGTCAGCAACAGCCAACTCTTTCGTCATTTGAGTTGGCAATTTTTCAACCCTTGAATAGCAACGATCAGAACTGACTCCAGTTCACGCTGAACCAATACAGAACTTGACTCCACGCAGAACCGATCCGTCTTCCCAACTTTGGTCTTGACCCAAGAGTCAGGTACCAAGATCTCGCACTGAACCGTCTTCTCATTTCCCGAATGATCTTCCCCGTAAAGCATCAAACCCACTCGACGCCATTGCTGCGAGTTCACTCGGCCGGTTTTCAGTTGAAATCTTTATCCCGACAGGGATTACAGCCATTAGCCGGAGGTAAGGCACGACACCTCCGGACCGGCGATCCAACAAATCCTCTGGACCCCGAAACCGCGTCGCGATCTGCTTCAATGAGGCCGCGTTTGTTTCAACGCGGAAAGCTAGCTGACGGGTCCACAGCCAACCCAGAAGCCCGTCTCGAATCGATTCCCGAGTGGCAAATGTTCCGCGACTATCAAACTTGCCTACCCACCGCCACCGACGACGAACTCCGCGCCTTCATCGAAACCAAGTCCATCCCACAGTGCGGTCTCTGTCCCAGCAAACGCACCGCATTCGTTCATCCCAGTCCCTTGCAAAGGAGCGTCCTGCAATGACTCGTTCAATTCCATACCGCCCACCGATGCCACCATACCCATTCGTTCCGCCATTCGATCCGCCCGACGCAGAACCACCGTACATTCCGCCGGACAGTTCAAGCTCCGGTGAAGTCGGCGACGGTTCATCGAGCGACGACCTTGGCCCACGACCCGACTGGTGGCCCGAAGATTGGCCTTGGCCATCGCCGCCCGAGCGGACACCCAAGGAGTGAAGCTGAACGTCGCCGAAACAAAGCGAGTGCTGGCGTGCTTCTTCGACGTCCTCGAGGACTACAAGCCAACGGAAGCGTTTGATTTCGTCGCCAAGGGCTTGAAACGCGCAGTCGGTCGGCGACGTTAGCTGCCTGGATGGGAAATGGCTCCGAATTGCGTTTTGGAACTGGGTAATGTCGAAATTTCTGCACGATTCGTCATGAGTACGGTAGTGGCCACCAGTCTGGGGGTCGGATACAATGCTAGCACCGAGTTGGCGTCTGAACAGGCTTGCTGAAAATCGCCACGTTTATGGATAGGAAGTTTGAGTTCACAGGAGCGATATTTTGCAGCGGGGGCGGATCGAACAGCCATTTGTTGAGTGGAGGAGCAATCGGCTTGGCGTCGGAAAACTGGTCGGTCGCGCTGGCGATCTGGCAACGGTAGAGTACTTTCGTTCGCCGGCGGATTCGGAGGCAATTCGAGAACAGGTTCCGTTTGCGAGCCTGACTCAAAAGACGCTCTGCCCGCAGACTCGCGTCTACTATCGCGATGCAGTTTCCTTTTCCTGGTCCGTCGGGCGTGTGATGGACTATCAGGCAGACGATGCTTGCTACCTCATTCGTTTTCCTAACGATGATTCGCGTCTGATCCCGAGTGACCAATTGCTCGTTCGTTGCAGTTTCCCGATCGCAGAACCAACGGACCACCTCGCCAACCAACTCAACGAGACCGCTTTCTGGCATTCGGCAAGGTCGGAGTTCGTCCGGCATCTGGTCGAGCCGCAAAGGGTCAGTCGCGGTCTGTCGGCACTTTTATCTTCGTCCGTTGAGATAGTGGCTCATCAAGCATCAGCGATTCAGCGGGTGCTTCGCCAAGCCTGCGAAATGGATTGGGACGACGAAGTTTGGAGGCGTGTAGGCTGATGAAGGGCTTTTTTGTCAAACACACCTATCGCGGGATTGGGCAAGTCGTCCACGCAACCGGCACCGAATTCGTGGTCTGCTTTTTTGAAAGTGGTGAATCGGCGACGTTTGACCGCGATGCGTTTGAGGAACGTGAATTAGTACGTACAAAACTTCCACTCCAAAGTCGCTGTCTTTCAAATGGACGCGAGTGTTCGATAGACAGCATTGTACAGTCAGCCGATTTTCTTGCCCCAAACAATTATGATGTAACTTTTTTGGGCGACGGCTTACGTGCTCGAATGTCGGAAGTTGATTTATCCCTTTCCGATGCCGCGAGGTCTGATGATCCACTGTCGGTTCTCGCGAGCCTCGCTCACGGCGGCTATTCGCTTTTTCAGGTTCGCGAAAAGCTTGTCTCTGCACTGAACCAACAGTTGAAACAGGCTGGAGGTTTACGGGCGCTGCTATCTAGCCGAATCGATCTGCGACCGCATCAGGCTTATGTAGCTGGACTCGTCCTGCTTGATTCTAATCGCCGATTCTTGCTTGCTGATGAAGTTGGACTCGGCAA
>JBDNHU010000005.1:0-4280 GCA_041688615.1 Mariniblastus sp.
CAAATCTCTGACCCGGCGTCGGCGATTCCTGCCGAACGAAAATGCACTTGCCAATCCACATCACGCGATACTGGATTGATCGATCCATCGACCATCGCAAAATTGACAAAGCCTTGATGCATGGACCCAAAACCGACGATCGGGGAATAGACCGCATCACCCAAATATAGGCTAGGAATATTGACGAAGGCATTTGGGGCCTCGCCCCACGGGACGTCGCCTCGCGCTCTTGCCAAACCACCAATCAACCAACTATGACGGACGCGACGGGATTCCCAGAAAAACCCTAGTGTTTCACCCACTAGATAGGTCGCCGAGGTTCCGTCGCGGACTTCAGCCAGACGTCGAGCCGGACCGGCGGACATTGAACCTCGAAACCCTTGCGACAAACGTCCCTGCGTAAATCCCGTTTCAACCCCGACACATCCCAAATAATTGGTACCTTGATGTCTTGACATTGGCCACAACGATTCGGGAAGCATTGAAGGATACTCTGCAGCGAAACGATCGTCCTCTTGATGCCAAACCGGATGAGTTCCGAACACGATCAATTCATTGACTTGGTTCACCATCAAGTCGGCCGGACAGAAAGTGAACGAGGGAGCGTTCTGGGAGGCGTTGACGCATCCTGCTGCTTCTGGGAACCAGATTATTTCGCGATTCGGTGATTGGGAAAATTTCTGAAAGAATCCGGGGTCCATTTGATCACTAATTGCCGCCTGTTCCATAAAGGGCAAGAGAATTCCCTGGAACGATGTATGAGCTACTTTTTTGCGAAAGTAAGGCGAAGATTCATCATTGAAGTAAACAGAATAGGACTCCATTCGCCCCGACCCCATCGTGCCAGGCGGCAAATGCTTCTTGCTACTTTCATAGTTGAGTGCGGCGATGGCAAACTGTCGCAAATTATTCCCGCACGTCGCGGCTCGACTACTCATCCGTGCTGAATTAAGAGCGAAAAAAAGAAGCGAAGCCAATAGTCCAACGATCGCCACCACCACGACCAGTTCAACCAGCGAAATCCCTTTTCGCCAGCAACCGAATCGTTTGACAGCACATAATCCAATCATAGAAACACCCTCCCCAAAAGGTTTAAATCATTCCCGTATGGGATAAAATCCGTGTCCTAGAGAAAGCCACCACTTGGTTTTGAAATTTAACTGGTCAACGATCAACGTTATCCTCGATCACAACACAACCCAACACAACACAACACAAAAATCAATAATATTTTGTTTTTAATTTAGAATAACCGTATTCATTTGTGCACCGTTCAAATGCATACCGCTGTTTCATTTATTGGATCTTAAAAGTGCCAAAAACAACGTGCATTGAAAGCAAGCTACTTAATTTGGGTGGCCGAATGAACTCAATCAAACACGCATCCCCCTTTGGCACGGCGATTATTGGAATATTGCTGCTGGTTTTGAGCTGCGCTGGTTCGATCGTCATCGGCGGCTACCCCAAACTGCTTGGCAATTCTGCGGTGGTCGTCGTGGGTTCGCTTGGATTAGCATGACGTTGGGCTCGATCGCTGGATGGATTATTGGCTGGACCGACGTTCCATGGCGACGATTTTGGATCAGCCTGCTGATCGCATGGCTGACGACGCCCTTGATCGTTCAAATTTCTGGCTGGGATTCGCTGTGAGGGCGGTTGAGTTGGTGGTCGGCGGCGACTTCGGTCAATTACACTCGGTGGATAGACTATCTCCACTAACGCGTCTGGCACTGACATTCTCTCTAACGAACACAGTCTCGGAGTACATCGACCTAGGCCAATACGCAGGCAAATCCACCGCCGAGTCGGCCACCCTCTGCCAGGCGTTGGGCGTTATAGTGCCAGGCGTTAGAGTGCAAGGGATTGGAGTGACTGCCAGGCGCAGTTACTTCGACTTGATTGATTTCTCGAAAATAGATTGGACGCTTGGCTATAGTTTAAATTCTCCGATTGTTGTTTCACTGCATTGTGAAAACGGCTGGGGGAAGCGTTGCATTGATTGAGGTCGCAATTATTGACTTGCGGGAAAGTCAGAAAACAGTAACTTTTCTACAGTCCTGGCCAACGTTGTCAGCACGTCGTGCTTCGCCAGCTCAGGCTCGTCTATTTTCCGATTGTTGTTTGCCGAGAATTGTGAATCGATCGCGGTCGATTTAATGGCAAAACCAATTTCTTATTTGCTGTCACCCCTGCCGGGGTTTACGTTCTTGGTTGCGATCTATCCCCACAGCTGACGCCATGGGCTAATTGCTGCCGACCCTACCGAGTCTAAGTATGCTACCGCCGTCTGGCGATCGGCTAAATAAAAGGGTACCCAAGAGAAGGGGCAGGACTTTTTTTGATTGCGATCGTATCGACTAGATTGTTTTGATGGTACGACCGAAATACTCGGATGAGTCTGTAGACATTTCCCAAGCTTTGAATTGCGGGAATCTTTGGGCGTTGATATCTCATACGCCAAATTTTACGATGCCTTCGAACTGATCTCAGGCGTAGCCTACATCGCCAATTTAATGGCATTGCGACACAGGTATGCTTCCAACTTCTTCACTGCAACGCAATCCAGCAACCGTAACAATCGTCCGGTACTTATTACTTCGCCGCGAGGGATAATAACCAAAATTTGGAACCGCAAAAAACCAAAAACAGCAAGGTCTTAATTTCCCTCGGGACCCAAACGCCGATTGGCCGAATACTCCATCGCGATCTTAATTTTAGCATCGCTAGGATTAACCTCTGCCGTGACTGTAAATTGAAATCCCGAAACACTAGCTGGATTCATCGCATCTACGAAAAAATTTCCTGAAGCAAGTTGTTCGTTGTTGTCAAAGATCTCGTAGTAGAATTTAACATATTCCCGACGCACATCATTTTCGTTCGTCACTCTGCCCGAAAGCACCGTCGTCTGGCCGTCAACTTTAACATGAAGCTCTGAAAATTCGAACCCGTTGTCTCGCTGAGTTTCCTGGAATGGCAATGCTTCAGATTCAATAGAATCAAACGCAGGCAAACCCTTCAATTTCTCTTCAATCCTGGCGGCGTTTGGATTGCCCATCATAGTCAATCGTCGGCAAAACCTTAAGTTTGCGATCTGACGCTTTTCGTTGGGATCCCGTTTGAATGTATACTCCAGGCAACGCTGTTGCACCAAGACATCTTGAATATGAAAAACTACGCCGCTCTTTTGAGTCCGAAGCGTATCTTGATTCCCTGACGCGAACACGTCGACACCGTTAAGAATCGCCGCCGAATCAAAATGCCGATAGTTCGCCTGCATCTGGCCTTGCATTCCGGCCACTGGCTGCATTCCCGAAGGCCCCAGTCCGTTAGCAGGGAGTCGATTCCCCGTTTGGACTTCTTGACCGTCTGCCATTTCGGCGTCGGCGGTGCCTTGATACCAATTCCAACCGATGGGTATGCCTAGCGCCGCAGCAACCAACAAGACTACAATGATGTCTTTGACTGTGACATTACGCTTCAAAGGAGTCTCACCCATCTCAATATCCCAAAACAACGTATCCCAAACCAACGTATCCCAAACCAACGTATCCCAAACCAACGTATCCCAAACCAACGTATCCCAAACCAACGTATCCCAAACCAACGTATCCCAAACGAAAAACCAGCGACACCGCATTCCGCAATGGTTTTGAATAACGCAATGGTTTTGAATAACGCAATGGTTTTGAATAACGCAATGGTTTTGAATATTTCCCTACCGGTGATTCCCTGGCAAGAGCGTCCGTTGCATGCATTAATCGCTTGCCACGACGTCAAAAGATTCAGCCGTTGCTACAAAATCATAACCCAATCCTGCCCAGTCCTGTGACACACCTGGGGCGCCGGCAAGAACCATGTCACATTCACGACCGGCCTGTCGAGATTTACCGTCAACCAAACCAGCGATTGGGCATCGTTCCCAAAGAAACAATCCCAAGGCTAACTAGGTGAAATTGTGCACGTAATTGCTAAATCCAAACCGTTGGCGGAATCGAAATTCACCGCGACTTAACTCTTTAGAATCGCAGAGATGGGTGAAGCAGGTTCCACGCCAGTCAATTTCTGATCCAGTCCTTGATGTTTGAAGATAAAGCGGTCGTGATCGATGCCTAACTGATTCAAGATCGTTGCGTTGATGTCTCGGATATGGACAGGATTCTCCACCACGTTGTAACTAAATTCATCGGTCTGGCCGTGCACCACGCCGCCCTTAACACCACCACCTGCCATCCACATAGTATAACATCGCGGATGGTGATCACGTCCATAATTTGTCTTAG
>JBDNHU010000442.1:0-3735 GCA_041688615.1 Mariniblastus sp.
AAGGCGGCGGCTATTTACTGGAACAAGGCATTAAGAATCAAGAATTCGAAGTGATCCAACAAGGCTGGAGCGTACTTCAAAGAAATCAAGATCGCGTTTTCAACTTAGTCATGGACATGTTGTCCTACAGCAAAGATCGCGAACCACTTATGGAGCCAGGCAACTTAAACGAATTAATCACTGATGTCGTTTCTCTGGTGCAAACCAAGGCAAATTCTGCCGAGGTTCCATTGCTATGGAATCCCGTTGCAGACTTCCCCGTCGCGTCATTTGATCACGAATCACTCCACCGAGCGGTATTGAATGTGGTGTCTAACGCAATCGACGCCTCCCGGGATGCCCAGAAACCAAAAGTTGAAATCCGACTTCGCCAAGCCTTGAAACCTAGTCCGCGTATCGAAATCTGGGTCCGTGACGAAGGTTGTGGTATCGAACCAGAAGATATGGACAAAATTTTCTCTCTATTTGAAAGCACGAAAGGCGGTCGCGGAACCGGTTTGGGTCTGCCGGTCAGTCGAAAAATCATGAAAGAACACGATGGAGATATTGATGTTCAATCTGTGGTTGAGCAAGGCACTGAATTTACGCTCTGGTTTCCACTGTCTGACGTCTCCAGTAGATCGAATACTGAAAATTTTCAGGCATAAGCCGTACGATAATTTCAGTCAGCCAGCCGAAACTTAACCCGAATGCATTGGTGAAATTGGTATCGGCCTAATTTCGGTTCTTACCAGCCATGTTAAACTTGATAACGAACCTGTTTTCCCACCGTAAAATCAGCAAGTGAGTATCGAAATGAGTCGACGCGAACAAATTGAAACTATGCTATTAGATGAACCCAAAGATATTTTTCTCCGCTACGCATTGGCGATGGAACTCAACGCGGAACAGCAGAACGAAAAGAGCCTCGAGATTCTTTCAGAATTGCAGGCTGAAACCCCACCGCATGTCCCAGCATTTTTCATGGCAGGCCAGCAACTTGCAAAGTTGGGAAGAATTAATGAAGCTCGCTCGGTTCTAAGAGACGGAATTGACCATGCGCGCAGCCAATCAAACAGTCATGCCGCTGGTGAAATGAGCGAATTTCTAACCAGCCTTGGTCAGTTTGGAGAGTAGCTGCGTGTAATTTCGCTCAGGCGGTGCAAGTTTTCTTAGAATACCATCGGTACCCGCGATCACTTGTTACATTTTTCCACTTCGCTAACGAACCATCCGCTGAAAATCGATGAAACATTCACTCGCGAGGGTAGGCATTTAGCCGAATCGCTTTGCCGCTTGTCTTCGACAATACAAAATAATTACTGTTACAATATCAGAAAGCTGGGTAGGGTCACTTTGGCACTGGCAGACCAAGAGAGTATGAGCGGTGGAAGTATTCGCGGGTTTCACAGTTTGATCAACCGCTGAATAATAAGTCCGCCAGTGTTGACCTAACTTGACGAGCAAGAATCCTACAAACCACGTAAATTACTAATGGAAGCGCAAATGAATAGTAGACCCACGATTAATCGACGTTCCTTCATCCAAACAGCATCCGTCGTTACTGCGACAGGCGTTTTGTCGACAAGCTTGCCGTCACTGTTGCCAGCTGCACAAACCCAGATCAATCTTGAAGATGTAAAACTAACGGGTCGCATCTATAAGACACTAAAAATTGGGATGGTAAACGTTCCTGGATCACTGACAGAAAAATTCAAAGCGGTAAAAGCAGCAGGCTTCGACGGAATCGAAATGGATTGTCCTGGCATGAATGTTCAGGAAACTTTGACCGCCATCGAAGAATCTGGATTGCCCGTGGATGGATCGGTTTGTTCCACACACTGGAACATTCGCCATACCGATCCGGACCCAGCCGTCAGAAAAAAAGCTCTGGGTGATTTGCTTGGCGCATTGGAATCCACTCATGCCGTTGGTGGAAACACGGTCCTGTTAGTCATTGGACATGGAAATGACGGGACGGAGGAAGAAATCTGGAAACGAGCGATCAATAATATTTCACTTGCGCTTCCGTTGGCTGCACGACTGGGTGTGTACATTGCCATCGAAAATGTATGGAACCAATTCCTTTATGTGCACGACGGCCCCCAAGATCAAACGGCAGAAAAATTTGTTCGTTTCGTAGACGAACTGAACTCTCCTTGGGTAGGCTTGCAATTCGATATCGGAAACCATTGGAAATACGGCAGTATGGGCGATTGGATTCGCCAACTAGGTCGCCGCGTTGTGAAGCTAGACCTGAAAGGCTTCTCGCGAGCCAAAAATTCCTTCACGAAAATAACGGAAGGCGATATCGATTGGGCCGACGTTCGTCTGGCGCTCAAGGAAATCAACTATGTCGGCTGGGCTGCGGCTGAAGTCGGTGGCGGCGGCGCTGAACGTCTAAAAGAAATCTCCCACAACATGGATGTTGCTTTTGGATTGATCTAAACATTGAAACCTAAGCTACCCCAAACATTAAACATTCATTCCAGCGAACTCATTCAAACGAGTTGGCTGGATTTTTTTCCCACTGACCCGTCTTCGAATTCTACTTCCTCCAAACCAAACACAAACCCACTTCTGAAAAGATCCATCAATGAAACAACCGGTCAATCCACCTGCCATCTAGAAACCTAAGCGCCTCTAGCGAACCTAAGCTCCGGTCGCACGTAATGACCGTCCAACCTTCAACACGGATATGATTCCGGAACCAAAGACGCCGGAAGAACCCACCAAAATTGCCCATGTAGCCATGATTGAAATCGTTGTTCAAGGGACAATTTCATTCCCCTTCCCTTAGTGGTCTGCGATACATTGTTTTCTGGTTAGCGATAATCGTCAATAGTCTGGCAGTACCATTCGCCGACAGTCTTGACGGCTTTTACTACGGTACCAACCCAATTTTAGCTGCTATAAGCCCCGAGTATTAATCAGACAACCCTAACGACGCTTTCAGCGCATAAAAAAACCTGCTTCGGCTGGCTAGAGCTAAAGCAGGTCTCTTATAATTAGTGTTAGACCGACCGGTTTGTTGAAGCAAGCTTCAACTGGACCCAGATGGCAACCCCCACCTAAACTCGAGTGATCCGAAGATCTCAAGAGATAAGTTATCCTTAGAAAGGAGGTGATCCAGCCGCAGGTTCCCCTACGGCTACCTTGTTACGACTTAGTCCCAATCATCGAGTTGACCTTCGGCGCTAGTCTCCTTGCGGTTGACATCGCGACTTCGGGCCCCCCCAACTTTCGTGGCTTGACGGGCGGTGTGTACAAGGCTCAGGAACACATTCACCGTAGTATGCTGACCTACGATTACTAGCGATTCCAGCTTCATGCAGGCGAATTTCAGCCTACAATCCGAACTGAGCGCTGCTTTTTGGGGTTTGCTCCACCTCGCGGTCTTGCTTCCCTTTGTACAACGCATTGTAGGACGTGTGCAGCCCTAGACATAAAGGCCATGCGGACTTGACGTCATCCCCACCTTCCTCCGGTTTAACACCGGCAGTCTCTTTAGAGTCCCCGCCATAACGCGCTGGCAACTAAAGATAAGGGTTTCGCTCGTTAAGGGACTTAACCCGACATCTCACGACACGAGCTGACGACAGCCATGCAGCACCTGTGCAAGAGCTCCCCGAAGGGCACTCTATACTTTCATAGAGACTCTCAAGCATGTCAAGACCAGGATAAGGTTCTTCGCGTATCCTCGAATTAAGCCACATCCTCCACCGCTTGTGTGAGCCCCCGTCAATTCCTTTGAGT
>JBDNHU010000443.1:0-2431 GCA_041688615.1 Mariniblastus sp.
CACAACGAAGCGATGCGACACACAGCAGCTTTGCAACTTCGATTCTCTTCCTTGAAAAAAACCTGCGAAATCAAACCCCAGAGCGTGACGGCCGGAGTGTAGGTGGCGTCGTCGTCACTACCGAAGTCAATGTCGTGTCGATCAAACGCAGCTTGCCACGGATCGCTGTCGATAAATTCCGCCAGCGGCAACTCATCCGATTGCAACATCGCATCTTTGATGATCTAAAATGATGATGCGTTGAAGCGATTAGTTTTGGTAGAAGAAAACATCGACCCTCCCTGGTCAATTTTTCTACCCAAGGAGAGTCGCGTTCGGCGGAAGTTTACAGACAAAGGAATTCGCGTTCCATTGCAATCCCGCCGTGAGTCTCAATTTATCTGTTTTTTTTAATTGCGGCTACGCCGTAAACTTTCACGCTGCGCCGAACTCCTCTAAAATCAGTCGGCAGTGCCATTCGTACCTAGACCGAATCGACTTTGGGTAGGTGACATCACTTACATTCCGATCCGAGGACTGAAGTTTGGGTACTTGGCAGTGATAATGGATCGTTGCTCAAGGAAAATAGTCGGCTGGAAACTTGGAACTGATATGACCGAAGCCATTGTTATTGCCTCGCTGAAGTCAGCGATAAAAGCCAACAAGCCAGAACCTGGGTTGATCCACCATTCCGATCGTGGAGGTCAGTACGCAGGAAAGATGTATCGCAAGATACTCAAACGAGCAGGTATGAAACAGAGCATGAGTCGTGCGGGTGACTGCTACGACAATGCGTTTATGGAATCTTGTTTCGGTACCATCAAGACGGAACTGGAAATGACCGAATACAGAAACTATACCGCAGCCCTAAAGGAAATCCGAGACTACATCGAATACTACAACTTCGACCGAAAACACTCGGCGATCAATTATCAAACGCCAGATCAGTTCGAAAGAAAATTCAAACTTAACTAAGAGACCGACTGGCCCCCTAAAACAGCACCACCTCACATTGATGAAACTTACGCCGAGGTATAAGTGACTCTCAGGTAATGAGTTAAGCGTTTTTGGCTGCAGATTCTACTGTTAAATTTACGATTCGTTATTCTTTCGTTTTTTTTAAATATTTTTATTGACGCACTAGTTTTGCTTTGGTATCTTCAAAGAACTTTTTGTTCCCCAAGGCAGAACGGAGGACGTGGAAATGAACCAGCAACCAGCAACCAGCAACCAGCAACCGGGCATACATTAGCATTGCTGATGTTTGGAGCCGTTTTGTCTTTGTCGTTTTTGATGAAGATAACGTCGATCATGTTTGACCCGCTGTGGCTGCACAAAACGCCAATACACTGGCTGGTGTTTTCTTTTGGTGTTGGGCTTGAAGGGGCTGCGGGCTTCCTGCTTCTATCAAATACGGCCAGATTTTTCTTAAATTCAAAGATCGTTAGGATCTCGACCACAGGGACAAAGGATTTCTCGCTTCACTTAATTGCTTTATGCAATTTTATTTTCGTTTGTTTTCTTATTGTACATTCAACCGCGTTTTTCCTAGGCAGGCAATGCAATTGTTTTGGTACTACTTATGTGCCGCCTTGGGCATCGTTTCTGTTCTCGATTTTCGGTTTGTTTTATTTTTCACTGTTGTTGTTAAAGACGCTTCGTAATTCAGTGAATTTCCAAATTCTTGGCTTCAAGTGGACCGTTTTGGATGCAAGGTTCTTTTCGAGAGTTGTGGTGTTCGCGACTAGTTTCGTGCTTTGTGTCTTTTTTCTGCGAGTTGATTTAGGTCGAAGTTTACTAGGGTTGGACAGGCATCCGATACTTACTGTTGAGCAGCATCTAGCAACCGGGAGTAATGATTATCATGTGTATGAGTTACAAGTAAAAAATATATCTGTGCAGCCAATTTTTCTGGTCTCGAGTGTGTCAAGTTGCTCTTGCACGACAACGAGTCAATTGCCGCTTCAAATCAACGGCGGGGGC
Organism: Mariniblastus sp.; assembly: GCA_041688615.1. Lineage (GTDB taxonomy): Bacteria > Planctomycetota > Planctomycetia > Pirellulales > Pirellulaceae > M30B19. Next base: position 1,963 of record JBDNHU010000443.1, read on the forward strand.
ACCGTCAATGTCTATGTCCGTGTCAAGAATACAGGCGGTAAATTATCTTCCGATGAGCAAATAGCATTTTTTACAAACAACCCTGATCAGCTAACTTTGAAGGTCAAAGTGGCAGGGCGTTTTCAGTTTTCGAGAACTTGAGGTGAATGTTATGAGTCATAAGGAACTTGCCAATTCTTTAGTTGGCAAAATTAAGAATGTTGGATTTTTTACGATAATGTTAGGGTTGCTGGCATGCGGTGATTTCGTATTAGGGAAGACTTGGTTACAACAACCTGGGGGTGGGGCGCCAGTGACCGTCTGGGTTAATTGCAATGCGGCGTGTGATACGGAAGCGTCCCCAAAATTGTTAAAACTTGAAAAGTGGTCTCCCACTGAGCAAACTTGCTCAGTCGGAAAGTTTCAAGTTTTAGACAACGGTAAGCAGCCGTTGGGGAGACCACCATGAGTGATTTTAGTTTGCTTGGCC
>JBDNHU010000444.1:0-7969 GCA_041688615.1 Mariniblastus sp.
GACCAAGGTTAAGACCAAGGTTAAGACCAAGGTTAAGACCAAGGTTAAGACCAAGGTTAAGACCAAGGTTAAGACCAAGGTTTGGGCGATAAATAAAATAGTCTAGTTCGGTTTTTTGATGGTAAGGATGGTAATTGATCGTTTGAATTTCCTAGAAATGAAAGCCTCGTCTCTAAAGTTATGAGTGTACTTCGTCCCAGGCAAATGTTAGGCAAGTATCGCATTGAGTCCAAATTGGCTGAAGGCGGTTTCGCGATCGTTTATCGGGCGATGGACACGATCGAAGGTCTACGCGTGGCGTTGAAGATTCCGCATGAGCACCTAATATCCGAGGCTCTGTTGGAAGATTTCAAACAAGAGGTCCGTTTGATCGCGAAGTTGAATCATCCCAACGTTTTGCCCCTCAAAGATGCCAGCATGATTGATGGGCGGTTTGTTATCGCGTTCATCCTAGGCGAAAAAACGCTTTTTGATCGACTTGCCCATCGGATTAGTCTGCCAACATCGTTGAACTATTCGCATCAAATGTTGAAGGCGATTGCTTACGCCCATAGCCAGAAGATCATTCACTGTGATATCAAGCCGTCGAATTTCATCTTATTCGCTGGCGATGTCATCCGTTTGGCGGACTTCGGGATTGCTAAAGTATCCGGGAAATCCATTGTGGGGTCAGGCACCGGCACTTTGGGGCATATGGCTCCCGAGCAGGCCATGGGCCGCCCGTCTTTTCGGTCCGACATATTTTCCGCAGGTCTAATTATCTATCGAATGCTGACGGGTGTTTGGCCTCAATGGCCTTTCGAGTGGCCTTTGGAAGGTTTTGAAAGATTGAAGCGAAGACGAATTCATCCCGACATGATCCAGTTTATGCAGAAAGCTACCGAACCCGACCAACGGAAACGTTTTATCGACGGCACTCAGATGTTGACGTCATTTGAACGGTTATTGCCCCGATCACTTCGTTATTTCAACGAGACCTAGTTGGGTCCGCTGGAAGTCCTGTGAATCCTTGTGTGTAAAACTTTGGTCAGGGTTTGGTAATGAAATCTGCTTCAGTTTCAGGTTAGCGATTGCAAACATAGGCAGGTAGGAACTTGGAAAAATAGGGTCGCCGCGTCGTCGGCGAAACGGGTCAGGACGTCAGGTTTTGAAGCGAATCGGCGTGGATGTCCAATAAGATGGTGAACACGTTTTTGTGGTGGTGATGTTTAGTGTTGTGTGGCTTAGCGTAAGAAAAAATAATGGACGAAACTGCGAAACCTCAGGGTGTCGATTCTGCGATTGAGGTCTTTCGCTTCGTTCATCATGTTGATGTACCCATGAGGTCGTTTGATTTTTCACTGGGGCAGGTTCTGGTTTTTTCCGGCCGTTCGCCAAGAAAAACGACGGTCAACGAAGACGCGGCGATTGTGATTTCATTTGCCGATGGTCGACTGGTGTTGGCGGTCGCAGATGGCGTTGGGGGGCTTAAAAGCGGAGATGTCGCTGCCTCGATCGCAATCGAAGCCTTGATTGATCGACTTTCGATTTCTACTTCCGTTGATTCTTTGCGAAGCGACATTGTGGATGCCATTGAGAAGGCGAATCGTGCCGTTTTGGATTCAAAGATTGGTTGTGCGACCACGATTGTGATTGTCGAGATTGGGTTTGATTATTTTCGTATCTACCATGTGGGTGATTCGATGGTGTTGCACACCAGCAATCGTGGGAGAATTAAACATTTGACGGTCCCGCATTCGCCGGTTGGCATGGCTTTGGAAGCAGGATTAATTCAAGAACAAGATGCGATTCATCATGAATTTCGCCATCTGGTCAGCAATGTTATTGGATCGGAGTCGATGCGAATTGAAATCGGTCCACCCAGTCAAATGACGGCCCGCGACACGCTAGTCTTGGCCAGCGATGGGCTGTTTGATAATCTCCTGCCTGCGGAGATCACAGAAGTGGTTCGAAAAGGTGATATGCAATCGATGCAGCAGAAACTGATCGATGCGGTTAAACAGCGTATGACTTCACCCGCAACCGGTGAACCTTCTAAACCCGATGATCTGACTATTATTTGCTTTCGTCCCAAGGCTGTGATGAAAGCGACGGCGATTAATAAAAAAATAACCGAACGACTCGAAGGAAATTTTTCCTGAGTCGTTCGGTTCCAATCGCTCTCGCGAAACTAAGTCAATGGTTCGATCGTGATCTGATTACGGAAGCAGTAAAAAGACGCCTGCCACGGCGGCGGCTTCGTATCCGACGGCTCTTCGTTCCCAAGGGAATGGTGTGCGAAGATACGGGGCACAGTTTCCTGGTCGGTATAATCCCAATGGATACTGGCATTCGTTGGGTGGATTGATTGCCATTTGGTAAGGCAACAACGCAGTTTGACCCAGGAACTTAACGGCTGATCGCACCGGTTGCCGAATTGGACCCTTGGTGTGTCCATAACGTTCCAGTTGAATATCTTCAAAGTACAGCGGCTTGTGACAAAGGTTGGATGCGTGCCAGGTAACGGTGCTAGGAACGAAGTTGTGGTTGAAAATATTGGTCGCAACCAGTTCACATTCGTACGGGATGTCCATCAATTCCCAGGAGTAGCGTTGATCCTTAGGACTTAGCGAAGCCAGGGAAATGTTTCGAGTCAGGCCTGATTGATCAACAATTTCAACAGTTGTCTGCGTTGCAGAAATTGCTTTACCTTGGACCAATAACTCGCCGCTTGCGTCCATCCAGTCTCGAACTGAAGTGTCGGCGTTGGAACCATTGACGGTGGAATTTACGGGTGGGTTCAAATCCAGCGATATTGTTCGAATCGAATTGCTTAACAGTTCTTGCCGAAGTTGGTCGCAGGACTTGGTAATCGACTGGCGACCTTCGTCTTCGTCATCTGGCAAACTCCGAGGTTCTGGAAGCTTCTCTCGGATTGTTCCCTGAGGAAGATCTTCCTGAGCCGAAAGTCCCAATCCATTTTCGGTCGCCACTTCGTCCTGTAAAACGCTGCGTCGAGTTGTCGGGAATCCAGTGGTTGAACGACTTCCAGGTTGGTCCGACGGTTTACTGTGAGATACCGAAGTAACGCGAATTCCAGTTGGCGGCATTACTTGGTCAGTACTGTCATCGTTCGCTTCCCACTGTTGGTTCAAGGTCAAGTTAGGATTGGAATCTTGGAATAACGGATCAGGCAGTTGCAGATCATTCGCACCAGAACCCGTGTTGGAAATTTCGTATTGATTTTCCTCGATGGCTTCGACGGAAAACTGCTTCGCATTCTGGCTATTGTTCACCATCGGCGGTGGGACCGACAGTTGTTGTTCGTAAAACTGAGGTGCTTGCTGCTGAATTCCTGACAAGACCGATGGGATCATTTGAGGAGCCATGTTTTGGCCGCCATACGATTGCGCCAATGCCGGTTGCTGATAGGAAACGGTTTGCACATGCTGAACCGAATGCTGGCTAAGTTCAGGATCGGTAAAGCCTTCCAGTTCCAATTCCAAAGGCGTGCTTGGATTATTCAAAGGTTGCGGTTCTAGGTTTGGTAATTTTCTAGGCGTACGTCGTAGCGGGTTGGCTTCTTCCAACGGTTGTGGAGTCTGCGATTCTGGCGTTTCCCATTGCAAGACCGCTGGCACCGGCGTCTGGGCTTCAGGATTCAATATCAGCTCTTCTGCCAATTCCGGCATAAAATCATCGTACGTTGGATCAAGCATCAAGTTAGATGAGTCATTTTCTGCTCGAGTGAAGCGACTGGGGAGAACCTTTGCTGTTAGCAAATCACGGTCATTAGATTCAATATAGGTGCCAGGCGTGGTGGGGTAGGTATTCCCTTGGTTTTGATTGATTTGTTGGGCCATCGCAATGGAAGCACTTCGAGCAGCTGCTTGCTCGGCTTGGAATCGGTTACTCTCTTGCTGAGCAAGCAGGTTTGCTTGGTATTGGGCGTTCGAGGTTGCTGCCATGGTTTGCTGATACATTGCGGCACGTTGCTGCTGCATCGCGTTCCAAAGTTTTGCGTTTTGCTGGGCTGCGGCCAAGCTGTGTTGTTGCTGAATACGCATTTGTTCGGCTGCTTGATGAGCCATCGAAGCATGCATTGGCGCAGGCTGTTGTCCAGCAGCGATCGCTCCTTGAGCCTGTTGAGCGGCTAATAGGCGATTGTAGTATTGATCAGCGATGGAACGAGCGTAAGATTGGGCATCGGCTTGAGCATAACCTGCTTCAACGGCACGTCCAAATGCATCAGCGTAAACTTGTTCGGGAGTGATCGGACCGGCCGTGCGTGCCGCCGGTTGTTGGCTGTAAGCTTGTTGGGCTGGATAGCCTTCGACTCTTGAATAGGTTTGACTGTTTAAGGGTGGCTGTTGCCGCGCATTTGAGGCAGCGGATTCATTTCTTCGCGTTCCGCTGCTACTGCTACTGCTACTGCGGGTGCTACTGGTACTGCGGGTGCTACTGCGGGTGCCAAACAGGAAGGTGCCCAGTGTTGAACCGCCGGAATTATTTCGTTGCGAACGGCCGGCGAATCGAGACGATGAATCTGCCGCCGAATCCGGGGTGCCCGGTTGAGCGTAACCAGTGGCACGGACGATTTGACCTGAATCGCCCGAATCAACACCGGACCCGATTTGTTGTCCCTGGATTGTGGCCAATCCAACCGACGAAAGTAGCAATCCAAGGGTCGGCAAACCCAAACGCAACGTCCAACCCAAGCCACGCTTTGGGTTATTTTTCGGGGATACCGCACCCTGCGTTTTGGCGCAATTAGATCGAGTCCGAACCGCCGTGTTCGGTGCTGTAGTTGGGTGCTTCTTGCGTGATTGCGATGTCATGGGGGTGGCTTTCTCTAACACTAGCCGCCGAAACTTGAATGAAGTGCGCTTCCTTACGCAATTCTTCGATCGTGTGCGTCCCGCAGTATCCCATGCCAGCCCGCAATCCACCTACCAATTGGTAAGCAAAATCGCTAAGCGCCCCTTTGTAAGGGACTCGTCCTTCCACTCCTTCGGGAACAAATTTCCCGCCGGGTTGGGACGATTGGCGATACCTTTCGCTGGATCCATGAGCCATCGCTCCAAGGGAACCCATTCCGCGGTAAGCCTTAAAAGTTCGACCCTGATATAGGATCGTTTGACCAGGACTTTCGGTTAGACCGGCAAACAAGCTGCCGATCATCACGCAATGAGCCCCAGCTGCAATCGCCTTACTTATGTCGCCCGAGAATCGTATACCCCCGTCAGAAATGATCGGAGTTTGCGAAGCTTCGGCCGCTTTGGCCGCGCTCAAAACGGCGGATATCTGAGGAACACCCACACCCGACACGACTCGAGTGGTGCAAATTGAACCGGGGCCAATGCCGACTTTTACTGCGTCGGCGCCCGCTTCAATCAATGCCTTGGTTCCTTCTTCGGTAGCCACATTTCCTGCGACCACGTCGATGTCCCACTGCCGTTTGATCTCTTTTACGGTCTCAATTACGTTTGACGAATGCCCGTGAGCGGAATCCACGATCAAGACATCAACACCTTTGTTGATCAAGCTTTCGACGCGCTGAAAATCAAACACGCCTACTGCTGCACCCGCTCGCAACCTACCCTGCCTATCTTTACAGGCATTGGGGAAGCGATTGAGCATATCGATGTCTTTAATCGTAATAAGCCCCGTCAGTCTTCTATCTTCGTCAATCAGTAGAAGTTTCTCCACTTTTTTAGCCGTTAAAATTCGCTCAGCTTCCTCTAGCGTTACAATCCCTGTAGCCGTAACCAAGTTTTCGCTTGTCATCACGTCGCGAATCAGCTTGTCGCCCTCTTCTAAGAACCGCAAATCACGTCGGGTAAGGATGCCAGCAAGGCGTCCATCTTTCTCTACGATTGGAACGCCCGAGACGTTATGCTGTTCCATGATTTGGCGGGCGTGAGAAATTGTGCATTCTGGGCTAAGGGTGACCGGGTCTTCGATGATGCCGTTGGCAGAACGCTTGACTTTGTTGACTTCCTCGGTCTGTGCTTCGATCGACAAATTTTTGTGGATGACGCCCAGTCCCCCCATTTTTGCCAAAGCAATTGCCATTTCGCTTTCGGTGACGGTATCCATCGGCGAACTAATCAACGGAATGTTCAAGCTGATGCGATGAGTTAACCGTGTGCTGATATCAACTTCGGACGGAATGACATCGCTGTAGCGAGGTTCTAGCAGGACATCGTCGAAGGTGATCGTCATGGCACGAATCTTGTCGTTCATCAGTTTCTATCTCTTTGGAGTTAGCACGCGCCTGGCCTGCGGATCAAATTTTCGCGGACGTTCGATCGTTGGGTAGTGTTTACGGTTGATGTGCTTTTCGAGGAAATTTTTCGTTTGCGTTGGCAAGCGATTTCAGTTTGACTTACGCTCAAACTTGGTGAAATTCCGACCCTTTGGCTTCAGGCAAGACGTGAATAGCCGTATTGGTGCGGTTTTTCAGCGAATTTCAGCTGTTTGGAACCGCACATTATGTTACGTCTTGGCCACGGTGGCAACGTGCCCAGTTGACATTGCTTAGTCGTTCTCCAACGGACCCCTAAAGTCGCCCTTTGATGTCGTTTTCTCAACTTAGATCAATCTTTGTCGTTTTGCCCCATGGTGCCCTATGCTGAGTGATCAAGCGAATCCCATTTTCTTAAGTCGCGAACAAGCCAACGCAGTTGATCGCATTGCGATTGGTGAATTTGGGATGCAAAGTTTGGTTTTGATGGAAAATGCTTCCTTGGCCGCTGCAAATTTGTGGCTCAACTTGGCCGATAAGACCCAGGATTCGGCGTTAATTTTCTGTGGACCAGGGAATAATGGCGGGGACGGACTGGCGATGGCCAGGCATCTTTATATTGCGGGCGTCCCAATAGGAGTGGTATTGGTCGGTGACCCTGATCAATTAAGCCCCGACTGCGAGGCCAACTGGAAGATTCTGAGGCAAACGAAAATCTTTAGTCGCGTCCTGTCTACTGATTTGACGACCCAGCAAATTCAGGCGTCGACTGGGCAAGTTGTGGCCGAATTTAACACGCATATTTCGGGTGTGGCTTGGTCATCACCCAATGATTCTAACGCGTGCGGCGAATCAAGCGTGAACGCAAAAACGCAGGAAGATGCAAGTAGCCAGAACCAATCGAAGGGGCGTAAGTTGACTTGGGTTGTCGACGCCTTGGTCGGAACCGGAGCCATTGGTCCGTTGCGTGCGAATATGGCCAGTATCGTTCAGGTGTTAAACGCAATCGCAGCAAAACGATTTGCAATCGACCTTCCTAGTGGTTGGGACTGTGATCAAGGGCCGACCGCAGGAGTCATTTTCCATGCGGACATCACATGCACCTTTGTTGCTATGAAGAGGTCATTTGAACAAAGCGAAAGTAAAGATCACGACGCTATGAAATCTTTGGGCGAAATCCATGTGCGCCAGATCGGAGCACCGCCAGAAGTCTTGCTAAGGGCGTTGCAATGCCGCTAACCACCGCACTGTGTGAACACCCTGAGGCACGCGACCCTCAGGACATGCGACCGCAAGTTAAGCCGTCGATGTTTCATGCCAACGACTACGGTTTGGCAGTGAAGCTAAATCTAACTTCTAGTCGCACCGAGACTGCGATCTTGGCAAGTCTGCTTTGAGAGATTACCGAGTGGTTGGATTCATCGTAGGCTGATCCACTTGGGCCGCCTGTAATGCCGCTATACATCTCTTGAATCACTTGGATTGCCATTGCAGGTTCATCGTTAATTCCCACTTCCGAACTAGCGATCGCGACGACTCGCCCCAACGAACCACCGGAAATTTCTGCCAAGGTTTCGGCCTTTTCTTTGGCATCTTCAAACGCCAACTTACTGGCTTCTTTCCACGCAGTTTTCGAACTGCTTAACCTGACTTGCAGGAAGCTTTCTTCCTTTGAGCCCATGAAGTTGTACGGGGAATAATTGGCATCCTTGTTAGCACCAAGTTTGATCTGCCGATCATTCA
>JBDNHU010000445.1:0-6546 GCA_041688615.1 Mariniblastus sp.
CGGACAACAGCCAATGCTTGTGCCGTTTCGTCGATGAAGTCACACGGCTCTGGCTGGCGGTGATCCGTCGGCGCAGTCAACGTGGTCGCAGCAACTGGACTTGGACTCGGATGCAACGACTTGCAAGGTTGCATCTGCCACGTCCTCGCGTCACTCACCCTTATCCCAACAAACGCTTTCACGCCCGACTCAAGGCAGGAGCCGTATGAGGTAATTCTTCAAGTACGGATCCGTGCGGGGGGCGGCTGGCAACAGCCGTCCTTACTGCGATTAGAAGGGATTTAGCAGAACAGGGCCAATCGTGTTTATCCGAACATCAAGGCAACTCAAGATCAAGGCAACTCAAGATCAAGGCTATGGTTTTGTTAAGAAAGATTTACCAGCCGCCGCCGTGAGTTTTATAGCTGGGCAAGATAGCATGGTTACCCAATGCAAAGGGTCGCACATTGTTTTCGGCGTTCGCTTTCAACTTCGTCTTCGATTGGCTTTCCATTTTAAGTTCGCCGACCGCAATTAGAACCCAGTTAGAGCGGAAAGTGATTCTAGATTTCGAAAAGACGGGAACAGGGTCAAGAGTGCACTTTCAGCGGTTTTCATGGTTGCGCTAGTTGCTTTGAGTGCTGGTGTTTGCAGGGCCGACATTGTCACAAGGGATCTCAATTGGTTGACTGATAATGATGACCAACGATAACGTGATGACCAAAGACAACCTATAAATTAATACACCGAAGATGGGTTTAATCTTTGCAATGATGGGGTTTTGACTCTCAAGTCGTACGGCATTGGCAGCGAAAACTTCACGGTTTCTAGTTCGTTGTACGCGGACAGTACGTCCAGCACCACTACGTTGACTCAAGTCAGTGGCGACAGTTTTGATTTGATTTCCAGCGAATTGTCTGAGCTTTTCTCGGCCAGTCCGAGCGCGGTGACTGTTGAATTCACAGGATTTCTGGAAGGTGGCGGATTCGTAAGTCAAGAATTTTCGACCGCTGGCGTGTTTGGACATCGGGAATTTGTTTTTGACACCACTTTTGCCTCGTGGACTTCGGTAACCTGGGACCAAGGCGAGTTCACATTCCATCAATTTGACAATGGACGAGTGGACAATTTGATGGCTGTTCCAGAACCGTCGTTCTTCAGCGTGTCTGGTATGCTAGTCTCCGCTTTGGCCATGAACCGCCGCAGGAAATTGGTGGCTTAGGCTTTGGATTGATGGACAGGTGTCGATAAAAGCCTGCTAATTTGTTTCAATCAAATTATGCGGGTTTAGCACGGTTTTTGCTGAGGGTGGTGAGTATTGCTAGATGGGATGATACGGTTGTGCGGTGAAATCCCTAGGTGGGGTTGGCGTCGCTGATGGGTTTCAAAGAGCGGGTAGTTTTGCTAGGCTCTTTGGTCATGGGTGAAGCCGCGGAGACAGAGATTTCGAAGCGTTTTTGCCTCTTTTGAACGCAAATTAGTCCGAGCGTAGATCGTACGCTTGGGACTGAAACTGTCTGGACCGGGTGCTCTTTGTAATGTTCATCGAATTGTTTCGCAATCAAATTCTGAACGGTGACAGCCGGGACACACTGGTGGAAATGCCGAGTGAATCTATCGACATGGTTTTGTGCAGCCCGCCCTATTTTCAACAACGTGATTACGGAGCGGAGGGGCAAATTGGTTCCGAGGCGAAACCGGCCGATTATGTCCAGCAACTGTTAAAAGTTTTTCACCAGTGCCAGCGAGTGTTGAAAAGCGAGGGCACGATGTGGATTAATCTGGGCGACAAATATCTAAAGGGCCGTATGCTGGGAATGCCTTGGCGAGTGGCGACCGCATTGCAAGACGAACAAGACTGGTATTTGCGTTCGGATATTATTTGGCACAAGCCCAACGCGATGCCATCGCCGGTGACCAATCGACCGACGACCGACCATGAGTATATTTTTCTGTTTACTAAGTCGACTAAGTACCACTACGACGCCGACGCGATCCGCGAACCGCATGTGACGTTTTCAGAGAATAGTAAAATGAAAGGTGGACGCAAGCATATCGGCAAACGAAACGGTACGCCGGAAAAAGGAAAAAACAGCGGAAGCAGTAATCTGCATGACGGTCGATGGGACCAAGCGTTTCATCCCCTGGGACGCAATCGAAGAACCGTCTGGCCGATACCGTTGTCTAAATTTCCGGATGCACTCTTCGCGGTTTTCCCCGAACGACTGGTCGAACTGTGTGTCCTTGCTGGATGTCCGGCGGGCGGAATCGTTCTAGATCCTTTTGTGGGCAGTGGAACCACGGCCATCGTTGCCAAAAAACTAGGTCGTGATTATGTCGGCGTGGACATGTCGCCGCAATACTGCGAAATGGCGCGCGAGCGATTGGCAAGTATCGAAAATTCCAATTCCCAGGGGTAGTCACGTCACCCCAAGGCGGTTGCTGGATTAACTTTGAATGCGGTGAAATCAAAGTCCGCCGTCGGCCGCCAGTTTGCCGCCAGTTTGCCGGTGATGCGTGCGGGAAGTTAGCGTGCGACGATTTCCGGTGCTGGGTTTACGAGTGCTGGGTTTACGAGTGTTGGGTTTACGAGTGTTGGGATGCTGCCATACCTACACAAAAAAACGCGATGGCAGATGCCATCGCGTTTTAGCGTCGTTAATTTCGACAGGGAAATGGTTAGCTTGGGGCCGCCAATGATTGCCGCAGGATGGCTAAGGACGTCCGTTTTTCTTTTCCTGTTGAATCAAGTTGCGGTTGCTGGGTCTGGGTTGCTTAGGCGCTGACGCTACTTGCCATAGCCGAGGTGCCCGCGACGGGTTTAATTGTGGACGGAGCGATCTTGCGAACCGCTTCGGCCAAAATCTTGACGGTATCGCGAATCTGTTGTTCCGAGTGCGCGGCGGTCATAAAGAACCGCACTCGGGCACGCGCCTCTTCCACCGCCGGATACATGATTGGTTGCGCGTTAACGCCCTTGAAGAACAGTTCCTCGGACAATTGCAGCGATTTCAGGGAATCTCCGACAATGATTGGAATGATTGGCGAATCGTGGCTCATGCCTGTGTCCAAACCTGCTTCCTTGGCCAGGTTCAGGAACAATTGCGAATTGCGTAGCAAACGACCGACTCGTTCAGGTTCGATTCTCAATTGCCGCAGCGCTCCCAACGCCGCTCCAACGTTTGCCGGTGGCATACCCGCTGCGTAAACGTAACCTGGGGTCGTGTACCGCAAGTACTGAATCAAATTCTTTGAACCGGCAACAAAGCCACCGCAACTGGCAAACGACTTGCTCATCGTGCCCATCCAGGCTTCGATATCGCTACGCGGCACGTTGTACAATTCAGAAAGCCCGCGACCAGTCGCACCCAGTGTGCCCATGGAATGTGCTTCGTCCAAGTACAACCAGCAACGGTGGCGTTTTTTCACCTCCACGAATTTTGGCAAATCGGGGTAGTCGCCATCCATCGAGTACAAGCCTTCGATCACAATGATCACTCGGCGGTATTCGGTTCGGATTTCGGAAAGGATTTCATCCAATTGCTGCCAATCATTATGTTCAAAAGAACGACGACGGGCACCCGAAAGTTCAGCACCTTGGATCAGGCTGTTATGCGCAAGTGAATCGTGCAACACCAAATCGCCGGCTGACACTAAATGCCCAAGGACCGTTTCATTGGTGGCATGTCCACCCGGGAAGGTGATGACATCTTCGACGCTTAAAAAGTCGCAAATTTCGCGTTCCAGTTCTTGATGGATTGTCTTTTCGCCGCTGACAATTCGGCTGGCCGAGACGCTGGTTCCAAATCCATCAATCGCCGCCTTGGCAGATTCGCTAACCTTCGGGTGACCCGAAAGGCCCAGGTAGTTGTAGCTGGAATAGCTGACCAAAGTGCGTCCATCGATTTTAGTGGTATCTGCAATGACACCATCGTGCACGCTGAAAAATGGGTTGCGGCTTCCGGTACCAATCATCAAAGAACGAGTTCGACTGAATCGCAGGTATTCGGGCATCTCTTCGATCGTATAAAACGAAGAAGGCAATTCGTCAAGCGATTGGAACTTGCGACTACGCACGTTCGAGACCGTGGACTGCACGGGATGATTGACGGGTTTGGTGCCGATATGCGTGACGATCGCTTGCGAGATTTCGCGAATGGTTTCAATCTCTTGCAAAACTTCCGTGGGGAAACTGCCGCCGAATGTCTCTTCCAAGTGACTTGCGATCCCCATCCGCTCTAGCGAATCCAATCCAAGGTCCACCACGATGTTCGTGTTCAGATTTAGGTTCTTCCCGCGCTCTCTTGCTACCGACTTCACCGTCTTAATGACGATTGCTGCGATGTCCTGAATGCTTTCGTCATTGGAATCAGACGACAGGATCGACAGTTCGTCCGTCTGATCAGCGGTTTCGGTTTGCAGCGTTTCGTTTTGTTTCCACGCGTACCAATCGGCCACCACAAGCAGGCTATTTTCCTGGAAGTACTTTCGACAGGCCGCTCGCTGGATTTTGCCGCTGGACGTTTTCGGGATCGAACTGGAACGAACCAAGATGACAGCATCTGGCGGCAATTCATGTTCGGACGTGACCGTTGAACGAACCGCTTGGATGACTTTGTTCCAATCGATGTCGTGCTTCCGTTCAACTTCGCAAACGACAGCTAGCAATTCTTTGTCGTCGCGTTCGAAGGCAAACGCCGCGGCACCTGCGGGTTTCAGATGTTCGCTGCATTGTTCTACGGTGGCTTCAATATCTTGCGGATAGCGATTGACTCCGTGAACAATAATCATGTCTTTTAGGCGACCGCTAACAAACAATTCGCCTTCGTGGAAAAAGCCCAAATCGCCGGTGCGAAGGAATTGAGTTCCGCTAGGATCGTCGGCTAGTGTGGCATGGAATGTTTCCGCGGTTTCACTTGGCTTCTGCCAATAGCCAACGCCGACACTGGGGCTATTGACCCAGATTTCGCCGATCGTTCCAGGAGCCGACAAGCTGCACGTTTCGTGATCGACGATGATGACTTCTTCTTGGCCAATCGGGCGTCCACAACCGACCAAACGCCGTTTGGGTTGGTCGTCCTCTTCGCGGGCAACCTTCACCACGTATCGCTCCAGATCCTTGGCAACGAAATCCACCAGCAGTGGTTCTCGGTGCGGGTCGGCGCCAGTGACCAACAAAGTGGTTTCGGCCATGCCGTAGCAAGGGAAGTGAACTTTTTGCTGGAAACCGTAAGGCGCGAACTTCTTGGTGAAGCGTTCCATAACATCTGACCGCACCGGTTCCGCGCCGTTGAAAGCTAACTTCCAGTGTGAAAGATCTAAGCCTTCGCACATTTCTTCATCAATTCGCTCGACACAAAGCGAGTAAGCAAAGTTCGGCCCGCCCGTCACATTGGCCTTGAAGTTTGAAACCGCTTGCAACCAGCGAATCGGCTTGGTTAAAAAAGCTAACGGACTCATCAAGGTGCTGCAGCAACCCAGGAATAATGGATTCACGATGCCGCCGATCAAGCCCATGTCGTGGTACAGTGGCAACCAGCTGACCGCTTGGTCGTCGGTGCGAACCTGGAACGATTCGGTAATCATTCGACAGTTGGCCATCACATTGCTCTGGGTCAGCATCACGCCTTTGGGTGAACCGGTTGAACCCGATGTGTACTGGATCAACGCCAAGTCATCGGCCTTAATCTTTGGGGCGATCCAATCGCTGGCCAATTCGCTAGACACTTTGTCGGTTGAAATCCAAACCGCCCGTTGCAGACTTGGGGAATCCGAAAGGGTCGCGCTGTCAATTCGGTCGTAGACATCGCTGGTCGTCAAAGCGACCGCCGCTTGGGCGTCCCGCGAAATCGAATCGATGCGTCCCATGTTGCGATTGCGCCGCGGTGGGAACGCGGGCACAGGGGTTACGCCCGCATAGTGGCACCCAATGAATGCCTCGACAAAATCCAAGCCGGATTGATAAAGTAGAATCGCGCGGTGGCCACGCATGTTCAATGACGTTAACTTGGCGGCGATTGCCCGAGCTCGCTCGTCCAAACGAGAGAATGTCAACTCGCTGGCTTTGCTTTCACCGTCATGCAGGAAGCGAATTGCAACGTCGTTCGCTTTTGCGTCTTTCCAATAGCGGATCCGGTCAACTAAATTAGTTTCCGGCGGCGAAAAAGGGCGAAGTAACTCTGCCAGATTCACGATGGGGTTCCCTTTCAAACGAAGTATCGACTTTGGTGCCCGAATCTCGGACCGCGATCTCCGCAAAAGTTGTCTTCATCCTCGGCAAGCCCGAACCATCCGGAGCACGGACAGCAACAAGCAAGCGAGGTAAAATTACGTCAAGGTTTTTTGTGTCTTCGGTGTCGGGTAGGGTCTGATTTGCCACACCCAACGTCTGTTTATCCGGCGTAACGGTATGACTTTCGCTGGCCTGTGCCAAGACTGAAATTCACCCACCCGCCAACTTGCAATCATGATCCCCGCAAGCCTGCACACATGATCCCCGCAAGCCTGCAATCATGATCCCCGCAAGCCTGCAATCATGATCCCCGCAAGCCTGCAATCATGATCCCC
>JBDNHU010000446.1:0-5206 GCA_041688615.1 Mariniblastus sp.
ACCCGAAAAACCGCTGGCTGCCTACATTTAGACCTTCAAATTTCAGTAATCCACAGGCCCAGAAGCGAAAGCTTCGACGAAAACCAAGTCTTGGATTGAGACTAGCTGAGATACGAATAGGCTACTCGCCAGAAACGTTACACCAAGCTTCAACAAGGAAATATCGCTGTGGCGCCTTGTGAACAAGTCGAAACTCAGTAGCAGTATAGACGAATCACAGCCATTCTTCCGCTTACTATTTGCAAGTTCCTACTTTTATTCCTGCGTTTTCCGGGCAACTTGTAACGATTGTTCTAACGGTCGTTTCACGCGAAGTTCAAGAAATCCAAGACTCTGAATCGAGTGCAGCAGCTGTAAGCCAGCCGAAAACATTGCATTGATAATAGGGAAAGTGAGTGTTTTGGGGTGGATTTGCTTGGTGTTGCCGGTTTTCCCTGGCTACAACTTGTTAAAATCCGCTTGAATTGCCGGAAAAGACTCGCTCCTTATCATCCAAACGATCAAACCTGCCTATAATCGAGGACTTTGCTGACCGCCGCCACCGAACTTTCGCGAACAAGCGTCTCCATGGAATTTAAACAGCTGCTTTTGCTTCTGCCCTGTCACAGTTTGGAAGATTTTCCGACCCACCATCAAGGTGACGATGCGGAGAATCTACTGATGACTTGGACCTGCGCGTGGCACCCTGCCCTGCTGGTTCAAGCCGGCAAGATGCCCACTTGGAATCGGGTTGAGGAACCGCCGGCCGATTGCAACGGATGTGTGATCTTGATCCCCAAGGTTTCTAAGAACCGGCTGCCTAGCGGTTTCTTGGGGCGGTGTGTCGATCAGGGTGGATTTTCGCTTTCTGTTTCCGGAGATCGAGCGGCCGACGTGCAGGAGATTGCAGCAGCGATTGGTTGCCAGGCAGCGATCTCGGCGATTTCGCAGGACACCACGGATCAGTTCTATGCGTTGAGCTACACCTACTTACAAATCGAGCTGTTGACCCGGCAACTTCGATATTCAAGCAATTTGGATCAGGTGCATTTTGAGACGCAGTTACTAAAGGCGGCAGCCGCGGCAACCGCTGGCGATTTTGAATCCATGGACTTGGCGATCGAACGCTGTTACGACGTGTTGTCGGAAGAGCGTCATCGCTACTATCCCATGGATTCGTTTCTTTTGGATGTGACCTTATTGGCGTCAACGACCTTAGGTGCCAGTCTACGGCAGCAGTTGAACGATTCTTATGCGTCTAACTGGATTGTGACTTCGTCTTTGTTGCAGCAGTTGAAGACGAAGTCGCCGGAAATCTTTGAACAAGTTAAACAGCGTTGCGAAGAAGGGAGTCTCCATTTAGCGGGAGGCTGTCACAATCAACCGCCCAATGCATTGCTGTCGCTAGAAACGGTGCGGCGAAATGTGAATTGGGGGCAAACTTTTGCACAAGCCGAAGTCGGGCGACCGTTTGAAGTGTTTGCGCGGCGGACGCCTGGTTTGGAAGCAACGCTGCCTGGCCCTCTAAAGTCGGCAGGTTTTCGAGGCGCGATGCATCAGAACTTCGAAGACGCGACGATTCCTTTGGGTTCGCATGCCAATTTTCGTTGGGAAGGCATCGATGGCCAGACGCTTAATAGTTTAACCAAGACGATGTGCGATGCATCGCAGCCAGCCACTTTTTTGCGTTTGGGTATTCAAATTGGCGAAGCATTGGACATCGATCATGTCGCTGTGACCCAGTTGGTGCATTGGCCGTCGGCAGTGTCACCCGTCTTTTATGATTTAGTGAATTCAACCCGTCGAAGTGACGCTCTTGGAAAGTGGTGCACGCTGGCTGACGTTTTTGATGCGGTTCATGACCCTGGTTATAGCGAGTCCATCAGTTCGGCCGATTATCGAGCGAACGATCTTGGGCGCATGTTAAGCCAGGAACGAGAAGCGTCGTCGTTGGCGTTACACGTGGATGCCAGCGATGCGGTGGATTCTAGCGTTAGCGGCCCCAAGTTGAATGTGGTGTCGCAAGTTCAATGTTTGATCCAGACGGAAGACCGGTTGCGCCAGACTCAATTCTTGGCCGGCATGTTGCAGCTTGCCCAAGGGGGGAAGCGGTCGTTTGCCGATCTAGCGGATGCTGCCGGTCAATTGAACTTTGATCAGGCCGCCCCCGAAGTGACTGATTCGGCGACTATGGGGTCGGAAGATGTTTTGCAACAGGCAAGTCAGTTATTGCCGATTGATGTGGACCAGTTGAATTCGTTGCAAAGTCAAATGTCTTGCCGTTTGGCTGGAATATTGGCCGCTTCTGGCAGCGACGACTGTCTGATTTTTAACGCCGACGCTCAGGTGCAGCGAATGTTGTTGACACCCGAAGTGTTGGGCAAGCGATCCTTGGATGCCGTGCCAGTCGATCAGGTGTATGGACAATCGCGGGATTCGTCGGGCAGTTACGCAGTGGTTGATATTCCTGCAATGGGTTACATCCATCTAGCGAAGTTGACGTCAGCAAATTCCGCACTCAAAGAGAAGTCGCAACCTAGAATTTTGTCCGGTGAATCGACGCTGCGAAATGAATTCTTGGAAGCAACCATCGATGTGAAGACGGGCGCATTGCGGTCCATTCACAACTACGAAGGGCGCAGTAATTTGTGTTCACTTCAACTAGCTTGGTTTGACTCGAAATTGCAGTCGCAAATTAAAGAATTGTTGGCCAAGTCAAAAGGTGGTGACTGGAAGTCGAACTTGGCCGAGTTGTGGAGTCGTCGAGAAGGTGATGATGGAAAGCGACGTCTGGCGGTTCATCAGGGAGGTTACACTTCGATGGATGCTGAGAACGTGCAAGTGGTCTTGAGCAATTCGATCGTTGCGAAAATCAAAGCCACTGGTGCATTGCGAGTGTTAAATAAACGGATTGCAGATTTCGAGATTCACTACCAGTTGTATCGCGGCAGTCGGTTCTTGGAAGTCGATTGCGTCGTAACACCTGTTAGCGAATCGTTTGGCGTAAAGTTGTCGGACGACAAGTCTTACCAATTCCCGCCCGATGCGTCTGCAAAAATCGGTAAGGGATATCGGAGCTATTTTGGATGGCGTTTGGCTCATGCCCAGCCTTCAGCCGACATTGTTCGTGATTTGAATACATTGCGACAGGACGCTTCCCGGCCCTATTTCGAAGCACCGCACTTGGTCGAGTTTTCTGGGACCGGGCATCGCTTGGCTGTGTTGACCAACGGTCTTGCGTTTCATCGCGTCCCTGCCGATGGAAAGCTAGATTCATTGATTTCGCATCAACCGCACGAACCCTTTCGAAGCAAGTACCGGATCGGTTTGAGCCCCAAGAATGTGTTGGCGGTTTCCTTGGCTAGTTCCACACCGCTATTGAGTGTCCCTTGTGGTTCGTTGAAACCAAACATTCCTGCGGCAGCTTGGTTGTTTCAATGTTCGTCGCCGCATGTGATCCTTACTTCTTGGGAGAACCGTTATGTGGACGGTCAGTTTGCAGGCTTGAAGGTTCGCATGGTAGAAACCACTGGCAAGAATCGAAAGTTCAGACTGGACTTTGCGACCGCAGCCAGAACTGTCACCCTAACAGCGAACGATCCTCATTACGTTCCCAATTGCAAGGTAAGCGACGGAGCGGTTGCCTGCGATATTAGCCCGTTTGAACAACTTGAACTATGGGTCGAATTTTGATCGCCCATAATCTTCGCAATTCAATTGAGGTATTTGTTGGATTTGTCGTTGGTCTTCTTTCAAGGTTTCCGAGTTAATGATCGTTACGATCGACGGACCAGCTGGGGCAGGTAAGAGCACGATTGCAATACTATTGGCCAAACGCCTCGGGTTCCACGTTTTGGATACCGGTGCAATGTATCGGGCGTTAACTTACCATGCGCAGCAGGCCGAAGTTAATTTGTCCGATGCCAATGCACTGGTTGATTGTGGCTTGGAGTGCAAGTTGCAGATTAAAAATGGTGCCTTGCACCTAAACGGAAAGGTACTTGGGCAGGAGATAAGAACGCCGAAAGTTTCTAATGATATTCATTATGTTGCCGACAATGTTCAGATTCGCCAATTCTTAGTATTTTTGCAGCGGCAGTTTGTTGACAGTGACAATTTTGTCAGCGAAGGTCGTGATCAGGGCACGATCGTTTTCCCGAATGCAATTTGCAAGTTCTTCTTAACCGCCTCGGTTGAAAATCGTGCTCGGCGACGTCAGGTCCAAATGGAATCGCAAGGCCAGCCCACCGTTTATGATGAAGTGTTAGCCGATCAGTTGGAACGCGATCGAAGAGATCAATGTCGTTCGGTTGGCCGATTGCTTAAAGCGTTGGACGCGATGGCGATTGAAACCGACGATATGACGTTAGAGGTAGTTGTAGAACATTTAAGTCAGATTGTGTTGACCCGCTCAAAACAGCTTAACATTTCATAACGTCCATTCGATCAACGGCCAGACGCAGCGCCCATACCCAAGAGACTTTGCAGCGGGCAAAATAAAGGCAACGCGGTCATCTCTGAAACGGATTTGTTAGTCGCTAAGTCGATAACTAATGGTTGACATAATCAATAGGCTGGTTGAAAGTGCTAAGGTCTTAAGCGAAACCGGGCTTGCTTGGTTTCGAAAAATGCTTTCGGGACGGCTGGTGTCAATAAGGCCCACAGCAGCGGCAAATACCAAATTAATCAAAACCTGCATGGACCAAGGCGTCGGAGCTGTCGGCAAGCAAAACGAAAGGATCACAAGCAAAACAAAGGGCCAGACAAAAAGGTAAGCGGATACAATATGCACCAACGAAGTTACCGAGCTTAACGGCAAGTCACTGATCAGAATGATGTCGCCTTGAAATGCCAATGATAATTCGGCGTAGTCCATTTCGCGAAAAGGTTTTTCTTGTAATACATCAAATACGATTGCTTTACCGCTGGAATCACCAAGAAAAGCAATCCAGTGCCCAGCACAGTCTTCATTCGAATCTGATTTCAAATGCACCAGAACGGGAACCGGCGAGTGGCGAACAAAGGAAACGCTCGCGTTCCGGCATGGACGGGCCCAGGCCCCGAAGTCATTGGCAGCTTTACATAAGTCTGTTACTGAACTGCCGTTCTGGCCACCAGAAATGTAGTCTCCCAGGATTAAAGACTTCCGATCAATTTTCAGCCCTGTCGCTTCGATCGCCGTAACCAGTGAATAGGTTCCACATTCGGCACCCGACGGTCGTGGCGG
>JBDNHU010000059.1:0-3250 GCA_041688615.1 Mariniblastus sp.
ATCCCAGCCCAACATCCCAGCCCAACATCCCAGCCCAACATCCCAGCCCAACATCCCAGCCCTAGATCGCGAAAAACACAGGCCAACCGTGGCAGAGCCTGCTGGCACTTGGCCGGTCCCATTGGACAGTGCCGGCAGCATGTTACCATAGACTTCTGGTCAGGCGAAGTAAAAGCCGATAGACGCTGCCGCAAAGACCCGCTGCCCATAATTAGCCGCTACCCCAATGAGTGCGTTGGCTACTTGTGAGCGTGCGCGACCATTGACCTGGTCAGGCGAGCACCACCGGCTGAACTAAGTTGCACTGCTTACTTAAGCACTGCTTACTTAAGCACTGTTTCACTGTTTCACTGTTTCACTGTTTCACTGTTTCACTGTTTCACTGTTTCAACGGCGTCTTGCTAAGCCCATTCACTTGGGGCCAAATTGGCCGTCACTTCCCACATTTCGTCAAGCAGATCATTCTTTAGATTCCGCACTTACAT
The DNA here is from genome assembly GCA_041688615.1 of Mariniblastus sp. Lineage (GTDB taxonomy): Bacteria > Planctomycetota > Planctomycetia > Pirellulales > Pirellulaceae > M30B19. Next base: position 486 of record JBDNHU010000059.1, read on the forward strand.
AATGCGGTTGGGACCCTACAGGTTATGAATATTGGTGTTTTCGGCGGTTCATTCGATCCCATTCATTATGGTCATCTGCTACTGGCTCAACAGTGCTTGGACCTAGCCAAATTAGATAAAATCTTGTTCGTGCCAGCGGCCAAATCGCCGCTGAAGGCGACTTCACCCATCGCTGATAACAAGGCACGCTTGGAAATGCTGCAACTAGCAATTGCGGATCACCCCAACTTTGAAATTTCCAATCTCGAAATGGAACGTGGCGGCACTAGCTACACCGTTGATACGCTTCGTCAACTAAAAGAACTTCGCCCTGCAGATTCACTTTACCTTTTGATTGGGCTGGATTCCCTGGCTGACCTGGGTAAATGGCGCGAGCCTGAAGAAATCGTAAAATTAGCGGAACTGATGATTGTCGACCGAAATACTTCTTCAGAATTTCGCGATCGATCCTTCGATTGGAAAATCCTAGCACCGTTGGTTGAGCAGCAGCGAATCGATTCCTGGCAAGAGTCCTTGCTGGCAACCCAACGATTCGATTTCAGCAGCACCGACCTTCGCAACAGAATCGCCGAAGGGAAGAACATTCGCTACCGAACCTCGCGGGCAGTTGAAAAATATATTGAAACACAAAACCTGTACAAAAAGGTCACCGCCTAATCTTTCACCCACAACCGAAGCTGGAAATTATTCCTGTAAAGTCGCCGGTAAAAGCATCGTCTGAACCTCGTAAGTCTAAGGGCCACCCAATGAAGTACATTGATTTCGTTCCCAAACAACTCAAGGCACCAGGCCTGGTTAGCCAAGGTGTGTACGAATCTTTTGATGAAGCGGTGGCCGCTGCCAATGCCTGGCTTAACGCCAATCCGGTACAGCTGATTAATTTCGAAACCGTTGTATTGCCAAACATCTGGAATCGTTGGGAAGAAGGTTCGATTGACGCCAGTATTTCTACCAGCGGAGATTCACCCAGCCGATGGCATCAATTTCTAAGATGCTGGTACCAAGATCTGCCATCTGCTTAGATGCAATCGATAAGGCGACGATTACTCTGCGATCCAGTCGCCCAAAGTTTACTCATTTCAGAGCGCTGCCCGCGGACCAATATCGACAACACTAGGCGCGATTCAACCACTGGTTGATCCCAGCGGAATCTAGACCCTTCCAATCTTCACTGACCAGCAGGCCTAAAGCCTGCTCTAGATTTTCTAATTGATCATTGATGTCCAGCGCCAGATCCACAAAAAGATGCGGCTGCTGCTTCAGCTGACATAGCCCTCCGCCAGAACCATGCAAGTACTCGAAGCGGACAAAAACCCCTACACTCTCCACTAATTCAATTCCCTGGGCAAACCGGTCAACCGTCGCTTGACTCATCCTTGAGTGTCCTTTGATAAATTCACAGAAAAAACTACAAATTCGAATCACGTTCCGCAGTCGTTGAAACTTCGACAGCATAGTTTCAGGCTGGCATCGCTTTGACCACTCGACCTAAACTGCCAGCATACGATTTTCGGCGAATTCTTCACCGTCAACACGCCATAGTTACCCCGTACAACCCACCTTAACTTCGTGCCAGCGAAGTGCGATTATAAGACTTTGCGTTGGAGAATCCCAGGCGGATTCGACGATATCCCAAGTAGAAACTTCGCCTTCGAAACTAACCGACCTGTAAGTCGTAGAATGTTGACGCGCGATTTTAACGGCAAACTGATTCCGCTTCCTCCCCCTCCAACTCGCGAAAAAAAATGCCGCACCCCGACGAATTGCAACAAGAGATCGTTCGCCTGCAAAACCAAGTTGCTCAGCTTCGAAACAAAGCTGCCCTAGGCGAATTGTTGGGGACGACTACGCATGAATTTAACAATATTCTGATGACCGTCATCAACTATGCGAAAATGGGGATCCGGCACAAAGATGAACCCACTCGCGACAAGGCGCTGGAAAAGATTTTGGCTGCTGGCGAACGAGCCGCCACTATCACGCGGAACGTTTTAGGCATGGCGAAGAATCGCAGCGTGGATTTCGGGGCCACTGATTTGGCGCAGTTGATCGAGCAAACAATGCTGCTGCTGCAAAGGGAAATGCAACAGTATCGGATCACCGTGGAAGTTGATCCGGGGCAAGACATCCCCAATGTTCGTGCGATTGGCAATCAAATTCAACAGGTATTGATGAACTTCTTGATCAACGCCCGCCAAGCAATGAAGAGCGGCGGTAGAATCTTGATTCGCCTGCAACACGATCAGGAAAAGCAGGCAGTGGCGCTTTCGGTTCGTGACTTCGGTGAAGGAATTCCAGAGGCAACCTTGCCGAAGATTTTCGACTCTTACTTTACGACGAAATCTGGCCCTGATGAATCGGGGAAAGGCGGCACCGGTCTGGGCTTGGCTGCCTGCAAAGAAGTTATCGAACAGCATGGTGGGCGCATTCGAGTGGACAGCACCGTGGGCAAAGGGACGATGTTTACGATCATGCTACCGGTTTTCACCGATGCCAACAGCCATCAACCATCAGCGGATGGTTCAAACCAAACCACTCCTCAATCGATCGCGGGCTAGTATCGCGAAATTCTATCTCTCCGCAGATAGGTCCTGATTAGGTTAGACGGCGAACGAATTTACATCCAACCAACCATCGACCATCATCGAACTGTCGAGTGTTACAGACTTTAGCCACCAAAAACTTAAAGGGGGCTTGCCCCATAGCCAAAGTGATAAAGTTGTAATTTGGGTTTGAATTGCTGAAGTAGGAAACTCCACTAACGC
>JBDNHU010000447.1:0-6246 GCA_041688615.1 Mariniblastus sp.
CGCCGCCGGTGTTCTTTCCTTTCGCCTACGGCTCAAGGAAAGAACACCGGCGAAGAGGCTTGTAAGTCAATCCAAGAATCATTAACCTATACAGTATTCAGAGATCACCATCAGTTTCAACAATAAAACGGACATCCCCAACGGCGATTTGCCCAACATTTAACGCTTCTTCCTGTCGGCTAACAATGACCAACTCACCGTAGCGAGCGACAACTACATTGGGTGTAAACTCACGAGTCAAGTAACCGCCGACGATTCCAGTTAGGAATCCACTACAAACCAACGCCATTGAACCCGTTGGCGATTCGCAGACTTGGTGGCCCAGTAAAGCGGCTTGTGCAATAAACCAGAAAGTTGCCAACATCAGCCCAGAAACGTCTTGATCGTACCAAATGCAGATTGCTCGGACTCGAGTCTGCAGATCAATTTGAATAGCGTAGGCACCTAACAACCCTGCAATCGCACCACTGCTAGAAACACTTGAAACTGTATTTTCAGGTAAAATTGAATAAACAAGGCCTGCCACCGCTGCGGAGCCAACATAATAGAGAGTAAACAGCAACTTACCCGCACGGTTCTCTAAACTTGGCCCCATGACCAGTAGAATCATGCCGTTGGCCAAGAATGCTAACCAAGATTTATCCAGAGCCCAATAGGTAAAGAAACTAATCCAATTCCCTTGCTGCCAAGACGAATGACTGATACCTTTCTCGACGCAGTGTTCGTACAACCGACTCTCATGGAGTCGGCCTGCTTCTTGGAGAAAGTTCCCATCCAGCGCAACCATTAGCAGCGCCATATGCATAACAAAAAACAGGAACGTTATTACTGGCAAATGTGGACAGCGAATTTCATCGCTAAACGGAATCAACATATTTAGTCTCTGCTCAACGTACTTCTTAGAATTCACCCGATATGGTTGCTATAGGATAAATTCAAGCACTAGACGCAGGGAAAAAAGCATCTCGCTTTCGGATACCAAGTCAACCGTTCCGATTTTAGCGGATAAACCCAAGGTAAAAGCTGAATATTTTGGTATCGTCGGTCTCATCACGAGTCAAAGGTACAGCGAAGTCGAACGCCAAAGGAGCGCCACCACCACCGGCTGCAGGCATGTGGATTCTTAAGCCAAGACCTGGGGCAATACGGAACGAATCCCATTTCAGCTGCACATCCTGTTCTACGGTGCCAAAGTCAACAAAGGCTACGCCCTTAACCATATCGTCCGCGGTCAAAGGGAACGTATATTCGATCGTATTGAGCCACTGAAATTGACCGCCGACGACTACGCCATTTTCAACCGGACTCGCCCCGCGAAAATCGAAACCTCGCATCGTCGAGAAACCACCTGCAAAATAGTTTTCGATAAGCGGAGTGTCTGAACCGGAGAACCCTAACTTTGTCCCAACTGAAACGGTGTGCCGTCCAGATCGATCCGGTCTTTGGTACAGTAAAAAGTATCGTCGCCAATCCAAATCGGCACGTGGAAAATCGAATTCGCCAAACCCTTGAGACAAGGCCAATTCGAAAAAGCGGCCTTCGGTCGGCAGAAAGGGATGGTCACGGGTGTCGTGAGTCAACGTTACGCTACCCACGAACAAGTCGGTATCGCCTAGCATATTATTTAGTTGCGGAGACGTATTAAGCCGCGGGCGGTCAACAAGCACATTCTCTGCTCGAACCGCTGCTGAAATACTTAAATCAGGTGTCAGGCGATATCCCAGCGAAATTCGCCCGCCAAGTCGTTCCTCATCCCAATCGAAATATTGCCGATTGAAGTAGTAACCACTGACACTAAAGCTGACATTAGAATCAAACAAATAGGGATCAGTTAAGCTTACCAAGTACCTTTGAACCTGCGACCCTGGTACCAATTCCATCCGAAAACGTTGACCACCGCCCCGAAAAGCGCGGCCTTCGGCGACATCTCGAAAGCTTCTTGGAAATCGCAAGATGTCGAAATTTCGTTCGTCGATAATGATTTGCCCTGTCAGACCAGCATCTGAATTATAGGCTCCACCAAACAAAAATTTTCCGGTCTGACCTTCAGGTGCATAGACATTCAAGTCTGCGAAATCGGTTCCTTGCCCCACAATCGACGGCACCGAATTGAAATACGAAAGATTTCCACCAGGGATCTGAGCGGTACCATTGGCGTAAACGCTTGCAGGATCAATTCCCCCTCGCGACCGCCCCAAAAATGGACCTTGTGGTTGCTGGTAGGCGTCGGGCGCATTCGCATATGGATTGTTTGAATAGGCTCCACTATTGGCGGGAGCCATTGCTTGGGTCGGCGGTAAAGCCGCGCCGTAAACGTCCTGCCCTCGCACCAAATTTTGCCGAACCGTTGCTGGCGCAGAATTCAATTCCAACGATTCGTTGCTACCCACTGAATGATTGGCTTGAAACAACATCGAACTTGCAACAAAACGCCGACCCATTGCCCCATTAGGATCGGACGAATTTTGTCGCGTGAGTCTACCTGGAATTTCCGTTTGGACACCGAAAACCAAGGTCCCTGCCCCCGCGACAAGGGAAAATAACAGGGCGATCAGCGTAAGCTTTGAATGAAAAAAATACATTCGGTCAACATCCATGTTCTTGTTTGTCTGCATTAAACTTCGTTTCATACAAAGTCTTTAATCAAGCCAGGTTTATGTTAAAGCAAGGCATTGAGTTGGAAAATCGTGCTGCTTGGCTCTGACACAAGCAATCACCCCAAAACAAGATTATTAACGATCAAATTCTAGCGATTCTTTTGGCTTGACCACAATTCGCGGTTGCGCACTTGGGTTTTGAGGGTCACCGAACAACTGAGAAGACCTCAGTAGTCGTTCGCTCTGCCGAATGCGTCGAATATCAATCAGGTCGCCTGGTTTTTGAGTGATTCGGTTAAGCACGACATTGCGCTGAGTTACACCATCCCCATCAATGTGGATGTTGATCTGCCCAACGCGATACGCCTTGCCTTCATCCACTTTATATATCAGGTCAATTAGGCCAGGTTCGTCCAAAAAGTGCGGTTGGGCCTGGACATCGGCAAAAATATGGCCAACACTGCCGTAGGAATCCCGAAGTGTCACGACGTCTTCATTCATCGTATCGGAATTGAAAAATGGCATTTCCGATTCAGAAGGCCTCAACTTTAGTAAAGCCTGCAATTCCTCCTCGGGATAACGCTGAGTACCTTCAAATCGAATTTTACGAATGCGATAGCGAGGGCCTTCATTGACAACAAATTTTAGATTCACGGTGCCGCTGTCCGCGCTGGTCTCGATTTCACGACCTATCTTCGCATTGAAAAATCCAAGTGAAAAATAGTACGCTGTCAAAAGATCGATATCGCGATCCACTTGCTCTCTATCTAAATTCCCGCCAAACATCCAGAGTTTCTGAGGCTTACTTTTGATAATCACACCCAAGCGAGAATCTGTCGCAATCGTATTTCCAGCAAAGCTGACCGACCCAACCTTCCGTCGTTTATCTTCGTAAATGACGAACACTATTTGGCTTGGATCTTGTGAATCTAAGATCTCAACCGATGTGTAGCTATGCCCTTTGCCATGGTAAAGTTGCTCGATTTTTTCACGAGCCATCCGAACCTCAAATTCATTTAGTGGTTTACCTTCTTCTAAGCCGGTCTCACGCCGAAGGTACGAATCGGACATCGATCGATTGCCGACAAATTTCAACTGACTGATATAAGGATGCTCTTCCACCTGAAATGTGATGATAATTCCTTCGTCGGTCTTGTTGATAAATGGGCCATGCACCCTGCGAATCGTCTGCATTTTCCATATCGATTGAATATCCTGCTGCAACAAATCTGGATCAAAGTATCGACCTGCCCGTGTTTTTAATTTTCGCAAAATTTCAGGAGTAGGAACGCGGCGATTCCCTTCGATGATTACCTCTTTAACCACCTGGCGATTGTCAATATTTGCTGACAACTCTTCATCTACATACAACTTTTGACTGGTCGGGTCGTAAAGCTGACCCTTGGGCTGATCCTTACTTTGATACCTAATTTGTTCGGTTTGAACTTGCGAATCAGAAGGACTAAGTGCCTGGAGAGATTGCATCGCCTGTGGTTGATGGGCAACCGGAGCCAAATACTGATTATACGCTGGGTTGGGCGGCATCGCCGGACCTGTCGCTAACGGCGCACACCCCAGTTCGATCATCGCCAAAAAGAGCCCCATCAACATCAGCGCACCAAACAAGTAGTTCACGCCACAGCTTTTAGTTCGCATAATAACCATCCCTGGTCTTTTACTTACCCTTGCCAACCTGTTCCTCGTTGGCCGTCCCGATAAGTATTGATAACATAATCCCACCGACAACTGAAAACGTTGCCGGGAACGTGGTAAATACCGGAACAACACTGTTTTCGCAAGACAGATTCTAAATCCCCTAAAGTTTCAACGCACTTCACCCGACAGACCTGAGCAAGAAACCAGAACTATAGAAACGCTAGCATTCGGTTTGCTTCCGAATCAATGACCTATTTTTTCGCTTGCCCTGGTAAGTTCCTGCTTCACCTTCAGAAAGCCAATCGGATGAAAAGAAATGTGTTTATCTTAGGCAACCCAGATGGAAAATATGTCAGACAGCTGGTGAAAACTGCTCCATTGGACCAGCACACCACTGTCCACTGTTTTTCCGAACTGTCATCGAGCATAACTACAGGAATTCACACGCCCCAGTTCGCAACTTTTTATACAAAAGGGGAAGAATTTTCGAAATCACTTTCTTGTGATGTTGTTTTTATTGGAGACAAACAAGTGCTACCGCAGGACCAAGTCATTGTCCGCACTATGTCTAGCGGCAGCTTGGAATCGATCGTGTTTCGAATGGACGTACTTTGGGCAATCCAGTCGCAAGGAACCACGGTTTTTAATCCTCCCAAGTCGCTGGAAATCGCAATTGATAAATACCTGTGCCTGACACGATTAGCAAAAGCAGGACTGCCCGTTCCGCCAACGCATTCCAGCCAAGACTGGGAAACCGCACTACAAGGTTTTCAGGTCCTTGGCGGCGATGTCGTAGTAAAGCCACTTTTCGGATCTGAAGGTCGTGGGTTGATCCGTGTCTGCGATGAGGACCATGCAATCAGAGTGTTCCGTTCACTTGAAACACTTAATGGCGTGATCTACCAGCAAAAATTTATTCAACATGAAAATGTCGATACCCGAGTTCTCATTCTAGGCAACCAACATTGGGCGATTCAAAGAAGTCATGCAAGCGATTGGCGAACGAACACTTCGCGCGGTGCAGCAAGTAAACCAGTCCAACTTTCTAGCGAAACCTTAGAACTAGCGATCGCTGCCGCAAAATGTCTCGGAATCCCATTCGCCGGCGTGGATCTTGTGTGGGACACCCTGACGCGGCAGCATTACGTGCTGGAAGTCAACGGAGTTCCCGGATGGGACGGTGTGGCGACAGCTTGCTCGGTTGATATTGCAAAGGCGATTTGGGACTATTTGCAAGAGTTCTAAGGAAACCCTGACAGAAGGCCAGTTCTCTTACGATTGATGACAATTCCACGCGATTGAATTTTACTATGAACCATGTAACCCACTACTGTCCGATTACTGTGATCACTTGAAGAAGTTGTTTCTAAAACAGAGTGTCAAGAAATAGAAAAAGGCCAAGCGAATAAGATTCACTTAGCCTTTTTATTTGAATGAGTACGTCAAAAAGTAGGAAACTACTTTTCTTCGCCACCCTCCCCTGTGCTTTGCTTGACAACATCATCAATGCTGACCTTGCCAGTATCCTTAGCACCAGACTGGGCACGCTTTTCGACCATTTCTTTCATGGCCCGTTGCATTGCTTCAGGATCTGCCTTGGCCGCTTTGATGTCCTCATCGGCCGGGATATCCGCACCGCAACCATTCACTGCGCAAGCACACAAAGCAACAAACGCGATCGATAAAAACTTTTTCATGGTAACCTCCAGCTCTTGAACGAAGAAGAATTCACTTCAAATCCTTCGATACCCTCCATTGTAAGCGTTTTTGGGCTCCTCGCAATCATCAAATCAGTCCAAATCCAAACCTGTTTCAATTTGGTGATGTTAATTGGCTTGATTCCGAACTTTCCGGGAAGCGTCCCCAAAATTGTTAAAACTTGAAAAGTGGTCTCCCACTGAGCAAACTTGCTCAGTCGGAAAGTTTCAAGTTTTAGACAACGGTAAGCAGCCGTTGGGGAGACCACCATGAGTGATTTTAGTTTGCTTGGCCA
>JBDNHU010000448.1:0-3829 GCA_041688615.1 Mariniblastus sp.
CTGGATGGTGATGGTGGCGATGAAAACCTGCGTGATTACCCAATTGAAGAGAATTCTGAACTGACGATCCGCAGCGTCCTGAACAATCCGTTCTTCTATCAAGAGGGTTGGGGGGTCGACAAGATTAAGCATAGCCTGACGTACAGTGGCGGACAAAGTCGCGGGCACGTGCGCACTTTTGCTCCGGCCGATCATTGTGGGTTTGTCGGTTTTTCACCGTTCGCAACGCCCAATGTGGTGGCGGTGGCCGAAGGTATCCCATTCATTGAATTGACTCAATGGGATCACGGTAAATTGTACGACTTGAAGGGCCAAGTGGCCGCTGCCGGCATCAAGGCGATCACCGCAATGAACATGCCGATTTTCCCGAAGACTCGATTCCAACGGGGAGCTGTCGAAGCACAGAAGTTCGCCAAAATATTTCCACCGAACGAATTGGCGTACCGAAACGCATTCGCCGAACACTTTGAAGTCGCTGCCAGATAAACCAATCGCTGCAAGATAAGCCAGGCGCGTCAAGATAAGCCAGGTGCCAGACAAGTAGGACGCCGCAAGGTTAGGGATTCCCGTGAAAATCGGGCGGTGTCGCGTACCATCTGGCGACACCGACCCGTCTTCAAGCGACGCTTCACTTGGGGCACTTTTCGTGGGACATTTTTCGTGGGACACGTTACGTGCGATTACTTTGCGGCATTGGGATCTTGCCAAACACCTCGCGGGCGTAGTTGATTACCTTTGGCCTTATTTAAACTATCGCCCATCTGAGTCCGCGCCACCTGGGCATAGCGTTCTAACCTTGCCACGATTTCAGGGTGTTGGTCTTGTAGATCGATGGACTCGGCCGGATCGTTGCGTAGGTGGTACAGCCCCATTTTGCACGTTTGCTGCGAGTAACCCGCTGGCGAACCGTCATTCCCTGGGGCACCGGTCAGTGAACGAAAACGGTGGGGGAAAACCAGCTTCCAATCACCACTCCGAATGCCACAAAGATCGGTACCGTAATAGTAGTACAAAAATTCATGCGGCGATTGAACGTCGTCATGGAACAATAACGGCGAAATATCCAATCCGTCGATCTTGTGATCTGGCAGTTGCCCGCCAATCAACTTGGCAATGGTTGGGACGACATCGATGGTCGCACACGGCTGGCGACACACAGAACCTGCTGGAATTTTGCCTGGCCAACGCATAAGGCATGGCACTCGAACACCTCCTTCAAACGCGGTTCCCTTGCCTTCGCGCAGTCCACCGGTGCTGCCCGCATGGTTGCCGTACGAAAGCCACGGTCCGTTATCCGTTGTGAAGATCACCAACGTATTGTCAGCGACCTGCACTTCATCCAAACACTTCAAAACCTCTCCAACACTCCAGTCAATCTCTTGAATAATATCGCCATAGCGGCCTTGTTCACTGGAACCGGCGAATCGTTTGTTTCCATACAAAGGCACATGAGGCAAACTATGGGCCAGGTACAGAAAGAAAGGCGCGTCTTTGCGTTTGCGAATAAAATCGCACGCCTCTTTTGTGTAATCTTCAATCAAATGTGTTTGATCATCGCCGTCGACATCCGAGTCGATAATTTGATTGTTGCGAATCAGTGGCAGCGGAGGGAACTTCACCTTCTCTGGGTGATGCGGCCACATATCATTGGAATAGGGCAGCCCATAATACTGATCGAATCCATGTTGCAAGGGCAGGAATGGTAAGCGATGTCCCAGGTGCCACTTACCCACAATCGCCGTCGCATACTGTTTCTGTTTCACCAATTCGGCCAACGTCATTTCCGACGCGGAAATGCCATGCGTTGCGTTGGGGCCAGGCGCCCCAAACAACCCAATTCGATTGGGATAACAACCCGTAAGCAAGGCCGCACGAGAAGCACCACAAACCGCTTGCGCAACATAGAAATCAGTGAATTTACGGCCTTGTTTGGCTAGCAAATCTAGGCTAGGAGTTTGGAACCCCTTGGCCCCGTAACAACCCACATCACCGTAACCTTGATCATCCGTAAAAATCAATACAATGTTGGGACTTGAAACAGCGGCGGGTAGGGAGATCGCATCCCCAGCACCGTCTGAACGAGCGGTTGTCAAAACAACTGCAGCGTCACCTCCGCTGACCGTCGCTAGGCTTCCGGTCCTGGCTTCGACCAAATCAGACGTGTCGACAGAACGGGAAGTGGTCTCCAAACCAACCAACCCTGGTTGTGCTGCGGCAACCGCCTGCGCAGAACCCACCTGCGCAGAAATCGCCTGCGCAGAAATCGACGTCAGAAAAATTGACACTAAGACGCAACTTAAGGGCAAAGCACCCCACTGCAAACCACCTGACACACTCATTATTCAATCCTCCTTAGGATGGACGTTTGTCTTGGTCGAAACCGCCACCAATTGGGCTGCCTGCCAACCAAACGGAAGCCCCCAATTCATAATCAACTTAACACGGTTCAAGCGGCCAAACGCAAGCAGCAAACTTCGTTCAAGCCAATTCAGCGAGCCTAATTCGACTCACCCAAAATCTACCCACCCCGAATTGGACCATACCTCAGTTCGCCAAAAACTAACTCACCAAAAATCAGCAAACAGGCCCCATGATCCTACCACTAAGAACCCTCACCCAAGCTAACTTGCCAACGGCGATTGAAGCGGTAAACCAGAATGCCCAGCATCGACAGAATCAAAGCAGTAGTGACACCCAGGTAGGACAAAAAGTGAACATAGTTGCCAATTCCATAACTCCCCGGCGTGATAGCACCCTGGAAGGGAATGGCAAGATTCGAGTCGAAATTATTGTAGGCGGGCAATCTGGACGCAGCAGAAAATGGCGACAATACCGAAACAATATTGGCCCAGTCCAATGCGGATTGGTCACTAAGAAAATACCGGATAAAAAACTCTAATGCCGGAGGGAAAAAATACAGCAGGATGACAATTGAGTAGGTCAACATCATACTGTGAGTCGTCTTCCGCACCAACGACGAGCAAAACATTCCAATTACCGTTGTGGAAAGGCACGTCATCAAAATCAGCACCACAAAGCCAAAAATCGTGGGCAAGACATTCCAGTAAATATTAGTGAAATTCAGCAGCACGCCCAATAGCAGAGGCCATGCCATCAAAAGCGTCAGCACGGTGGACACTCTAAGGCTGGCCACCAATTTTCCAAACACGATACTCCAGGGACTGATCGTGGTGGTCAACAAAAGATCTAACGTCTGTCGCTCGCGTTCGCTGGTAATCGAACCTGCTGAAAATACGGGGCCCAGTAAAATATTGAACAGCACAATGTAGCAAGGAAAAACAAATGCGTACAAAGTAGCGAAGTACAATGTCGGCATCAAAACCACACTCAGCACAAAGCCAACTTGAATTAGAACTCGCATCATCAAGGTGCCCTGGCTAAAAATCTCTGAACGCATTTCCTTATCATAAATCGGATTATCGCCGTCATTCATCAACGTGTCACGTTTGGCCGGTGCGAACCAGCGATCGGGCCAGGCGTCACGGTCAATATACAGTCCCCTGACCTCTTGCTTTTCGACATCTTGGTCTACCACCTCGCGGCCTTCGCTGCCGATATCAGGCGGGTACAACATGCGATCGGCCATGAAGTAAATCAAATAGACACACGTGGGCAACGCCAGCGCAGGCAACAACGTCAGAATCAACTGTAAACGGAACGCGGATTGATTTCGCAAACCAAACCACAACCCAGCCGCGATCAACAACATCGGCAAGATCAGAATGTAGCTGGTCACCAAAGCAGAGTTGGTGCGGGAAAAAATACTGCTGCAAAACATGCTGACCACCGCAAAAACGACAACACAAAC
>JBDNHU010000449.1:0-3155 GCA_041688615.1 Mariniblastus sp.
ATCGCAGGCAAGGCGTACGGTCGTTCTGACTCGCACCCGGAACTTCTCTAACCAAAGACGTTCTTAGCCTTGGGCGTCGAAGACCTTGCCCGTGTTGGGTGATTTGCCAACCGTTGCAGCGGCCTGGAGCAACTGGACTGCAGCGTCACCCTGCTGGCGTACCGCATCCAACTGTTTCCCAGCAACGGCGTACGAAACTTGGCTCTTATTCTGAGCGTCAGTGATGGCAGTGAAGGACTTCGCAAGATTATTTACAAATGTCATCGGTTACGATCCTTTGCGATTGGAAAGCGAGTAATTTGGACCCCGAAAGATCCCACCAACTCTTACCTCCTCGTCAGCGATCGTGTCCAATCATCGGCAGATCTGCAGGATTTAGGGGCATCGGCTGCAAGCCTTGACGGTTGTAACGATGATGCCGCCAAATCCATTAAGTGAATCTAGGAAATGATCTCGCGTCGCTGTTTGACGTAGTCCCAAACTACAAACCGATCCAGATCACTTCCCGACGTAAAGAACACTCGTCCGGACGTTGCCTTGGCCATTTTGTACGCGAACTTGATATCTTCCTCGGACTGCGACCAACTGGGCAAAAGGAAGATATTGATTGTGATTCCTGCGCGTTTGCACAGCATCGCCTCACGCATGGTCGCCGCTTCGGTCAATGGATGCGGCGGATACAAAAGATAGAGATACTCGCCTTCGCAATGGGCCGTCGGCAAGCCGTCGGTGATCAAAATAATCTGCCGATTGGGAGTCGGCTGAACTTCCAATAGCTTTCTTGATAACTCGAGACTGCGCTGAATATTGGTAAAGTGAGGATGCACCATCGATTCGGTAATGTCATCCCGACTCATATCATAACGCAGTTGCACAACCGGATCGTGAATCGTCACGGGTTTGGGCATGACATTCATCATCTCGGCGACGCCACGTTGCTTGGCAAAGGTGTACATTTCCAAGAAGTGAACCACATCGCCAGGGTACTCACTTCGAATCAAACCATCTAACGCCAACGCCATCTTCTTGACGTTCAAATACTGTCCGTCATAGCGCATCGAACCACTCATGTCACCAATCACCGCGGTGGCACATTTGGGATTGTTGCGGGTGTGATGAACCTGAATGTCATCCGAACTCAGTGTTAGCGGCAGTTTGCCTTGCTGGCGTATGATTGCATTGGTAATCGATTGCGGAAGATCCATCGACGCCAACGAATCGCCGAACTGGTAATCCTTGGTGCTGGGCAGTTCCACCGCGCCTTCACCCTTCACATTGTCTTCGTGTCGACCCGAGCGAGATTCTTGTAACTGGCTAAAAATTTTCGACAGCAATTTCTTTTGATACAGCCGCATCGCCTTGGGACTAAGACGCCATTTGCCATCCTTTCGATCCAGACCTTGGTTTTCGGCCATACTTTCCAACTGCTGATCTAGAAAATTCTTGACCTGTTCTAACGCTTCGCCACCGCCCTCTTCAATGAAGTCGCGCAAGTCATCCAGATCAATGATGCCGACGGTTCCATTTTCCATCGCGTCCTTCAATTGTTCCAACAATTGATCGATTTTTTCTAGCTCGGCTTTCACGTCAATCGCTGCGTCTGGCGTCAACGACTTTCGGCCTGTGAATTCATAGCGGCTACGCAACTGCTCCACGTCGTTTTGGACTTCCAACTGGCCAATCAATTTCATCAAATGCCTGGCAAAATGGCTGCGATCATCCGACAGTCGATACCAAAGTCGTTCCAGCGAATAGATCTGCTGTCGCTTGGCAGCCAACAAATAGTCGTCCCGCAATTGTTGAGGCGGCTTTACTTGTTGGATCAAATTTTGATAACGACGAACCACCTCTTGATGAACCGAATCGGTTTCATAAGTCGCCAAAATTTTTCGTTTTCGTTCCAACAGAAATTGCATCAGCGATTGCAGGCTAGGGCCAAGGTTCCCTAGTTGCGACGGATCCAAACGAACCGCGCGGCGCATTTGTTCTTCCGTGAATTCATTCGAATCACCGCCGTTAAGCATCATCCATTCCATCATGGGCGAAACCATATCTACCGGCGGCGCCGATGGTGGCGGAAAACGGACCGGATCATACTGTTGATACGTATGGTACAGTCCACCTCGGGAACGAACGGATGCGTCTTTTTCGGATTGATCTTCAGTCATAATTTTCCATCCGCCTTATCGTGAAACTTCGCTTCCGCGTGCCGTGCTCGTCTACTCTTATGCCCCGAACGCTAAGAACGAGGAAAACATCAAAAACGTAAAGGGTCTAACAGATCCTGATCTTCTCCTTAGTCTAGCGCCCCAGCAAGCGGACCAAGGCGCAAGCCTTCTTTGCAATCAGTTTGCCGCTGCCGGCAACAACACGCCCGCAACGAATCCTGGCAGCGACCTAGCGAGGCAACATGCCCGAAGCCAGGCTAACCGAAGAATCCGTGAAAAGTAAACCAGCACCGCCGCAAATGGATTCGCCGCTGTGTTCAACGTCCAACCGTGTTCGCCACAACATTCGCGTTCGCCACGATGCAATCAAGTCAATCCAGCGGGTCTTGGGCGTTGGCACGGACGCCCAACCTGTATTAGCTTGGATCGTTTGCACCTTAAATCGGTGGTTCTGCTGCACCTTGCCGCTTCAACGATGCCGCTTCAACGATGCCGCTTCAACCTTGCCGCTTCAACAATGCTGCGACCGCAAATGCTGGGGCGACCGGCGAAAATTCAGCCCCCAGTTGTTCGGACAACCCAATCACTGGTCCATCGAAGCCGCAGCGTTGGATCGCTTGCCGCAATAAGAACTCACCCTGTCCACAAATGGCAATCCAGCCGATTGCTAAATCCGAAAGCAAACGTTGCTTGATCGCTGCCTGGATTGTCGACAATTGACTTTCTTTTGCCTGAAGTGCAACGGCTTGAATCAGGCCGACGGGCAGTTCTGAAGCATCACTGCAAAACATCCGAGCGATTCGTTGGGTCGCGCATTGGATAGTCGCCGGCCTGCCATCGGCGGTGTTCAAATCAGTCGGATCTTCCCGAACATCTCCCGTTACCAAATAAATATCAGCCGACGTGGCGAACACTTCTTGGGCTAAAGAGATTCGTTTGGTTTGAAATTCAATCTCTGGGAGGATACACGACAAAGGACTTCGACCA
>JBDNHU010000450.1:0-7478 GCA_041688615.1 Mariniblastus sp.
CATGCGGTACGGTGTCTTGCGGTACGGTGTCTTGCGGTACGGTGTCTTGCGGTACGGTGTCTTGCGGTACGGTGTCTTGCGGTACGGTGTCTTGCGGCAATCGTTGCACGATTCGCAAACGTACCGCTTGGGCCAGCACGTTCTTGGCCAGAACCGTGTCGGTCAGAACGATTAAGCACCAGGCATTCTCAGCCAAGTCCTTGATCTTTCTTGCAGGCACACTTTCCTTGGTACTTCAATAATCAGTATATGGAATCTATCGAGGTGTCAATCATTCTTTTTGAAGATTTTTTGGACGGGCCGCCCTTGGTTGGAGTAACACGGTAAGCAGAGGCGATTCAATTCAACAAAAGTTGATCCATAGCTTGCTCGACGGTTGCTTTGCACTTCAAACGCTCAATCTTTTTGGCATTAGAACCTGCTGGTGCTTCGCCAATCTGCCTGTGCTGGGGAACCGCAATTCCTGGACCAACCTCTGCAACCCATTACGATTTATGTTGGCTCACTTTGAGGTCTTAGCATTCATCGATATGGAAGAATCCGCCACTAAAAAATGGCTGGGTACTCGATTGGATTAGGCCGTGCTAGTTGCAAAATTATTAGCGTGGATTGGTGGCAAACATGGTCTGGCTGGTTGGACAGAACCATCAGAATACACCAGTGCCAATACTGCGGGCATTTGCTCCCGAAATCCCTTCCCGACTCGTGGACTACTGGAACCAGGAATCGTCTTGAGCGACCTGAGGTGTCATGGGAAAGGCGTAGTGGAACTCACGACACTACAGGGGAAACCGGTGATTCCAATAGAAGACTACGGTC
The DNA here is from genome assembly GCA_041688615.1 of Mariniblastus sp. Classification (GTDB taxonomy): domain Bacteria; phylum Planctomycetota; class Planctomycetia; order Pirellulales; family Pirellulaceae; genus M30B19. Next base: position 820 of record JBDNHU010000450.1, read on the forward strand.
TGTCACTTATTAAAAACGTATGGCCGCGTTTCGTGGTTCGGATCGACATTCTAGCCCAGCGCAGGAAAGCATTCAGGAGACAAAGATCATGGACCCAAACGCAATTCATGCTGGCGTTGGCAAAAGAAAGCAGGGTGGCGCCGTTGACTTAACGACCTCCTATTTGGGATTCGAATTGACTTCGCCCCTAATTGCAGGGGCGTCTCCACTTAATCTCGATTTCGAAGCTACCCGACAAATGGTGGAAGCAGGGGTCGGTGCGATTGTCCTTCCATCGATTTTGCAAGAGCAGTTAATCTATCGCTCGCTGGTTCGATCAAATCCCGAAACCGCAATTAAGCAATCTGGCTATGCTCCCCAACAAGATCGTTATAACGGCGGTCCCCAGGAATATTTAAAGACCATCCAAAGGATGAAGGCGGAATACTCTGTACCGATCGTCGCAAGTCTAAATGCCGCGATCACGGGCTCTTGGTTGGACTATGCTGTCGAAATACAGGATAGTGGAGCGGATGCGTTGGAGCTGAACTGGCAAAGTGGAAGATGCGACCCCAGCGAAACAGGCGAGAACGTTGAACTTCGCCTGCTGGAATGGGTTTCGCAGATTCGGTCAAGAGTGACGATACCTATTGCCTTCAAAATGAACCCTCGATTCACCAACCCGGCCTCTACCGCATTGCGTTTACAAAACGTGGGAGTCAACAGCTTGGTACTGTTTGCACATCACCCGCATTGGGATGTCGACAATTACAGAATGCACTGGACAATTGGCTGGGAACTGACCCCCATTGGCACTCTGGGCAGAACGTTGGAAGGACTTGTCGAAACACATACCAGCGGCCTACACATTCCTTTGGCCGCAAGCGGAGGCGTGCGCACGGGCGACGATGTCATCAAAACTATGTTTGCCGGAGCAGATGTGGCGATGGCTGTTTCCGAAATTTATCGCCAAGGCCCATCTGTCATCAGAGAGATGATCGCGGGACTTACCCGATTTCTAGAAACCAATCACCACGGTACGCTCAAGTCATTTCTACAATCGCGGCCTACGGCGGACGAGCATCCAAGTTACACGATGCGATCCGAAATCGTCGACCCTCTAACCTCTTCGACAAACTACCATGATCCTACGCCGACGCCGGTTCAACTAAAAGGCGACAGCTTCGGACATCCTTCACATTAGATTCTCTTGGGTGATTTGCGGATCACTGCTTTATCTGTTTACGCCTGTCCCAAAAGCCGAACCAACCCAAGCACTTGCTGCCCAACACTCCGCGTGATTCCAGCCCTAGAAGATTACCCCATGGGCTTTTCCTAAAATCTACAATGTCGCACTTGTATCAACGCGTCAGCATAGTTCGCATAGAAAAACCTTCCTCCGGCAGAAACTCGGAGCCTACCAAGTCGTTGGACTCAATAGCAATTTTTTAGCGAGGCCTAACCAATGGATGCGATGCCTGTGAACGATCAAACTCGCGCTGTTCACCCGATCTACAATTTACTTCCTACCGAAATCGAAGGTTTCGATTCTTTAGCCGAGCTAGCTCTAAATTTGCGATGCTCGTGGAACCATGCGACCGACCAAGTGTGGCGGCATCTTGATGCCAAAATGTGGGAAATCACGCATAACCCTTGGGCCGTACTGCAGACGGTGTCTCGCGACAGGATCGAACAGGTTTTGTCAGATCCTGTGTTTCGTAAACAAGTTGATGAACTTGTGGAAACCAGACGCGAAGCAGCACAGGCACCTGCGTGGTTTCAGCAAACGCACCCAGACTCTCCGCTAAGCTGTGTTGCCTATTTCAGCATGGAATTCATGTTAAGCGAAGCGTTGCCGATTTACTCGGGCGGGTTGGGCAATGTCGCCGGCGATCAACTGAAGTCCTACAGCGATTTGGGGATTCCAGTGGTTGGCGTTGGCCTGTTGTACCAGCAAGGCTACTTTCGACAAGTGATCGACAAGGACGGCGCGCAACAAGCTTTGTATCCGTACAACGATCCTGGGCAGCTACCGATCACGCCACTGAGGCAGGATAACGGCGAGTGGTTGCGGCTGGAGATCGAGTTGCCGGGTTACTCCGTTTGGTTGCGTGCTTGGCAAGCTCAGGTCGGTCGCACGAAGTTGTACCTGCTGGACAGCAACGATGCGGCGAACATCCCAGCGCACCGAGGGATCACCAGCGAGCTTTACGGTGGCGGGCCAGAACTGCGGCTCAAGCAAGAGCTACTGTTGGGCATCGGCGGCTGGCGATTGCTCATGGCGATGGGCCTCAAGCCCGATGTCTGCCATCTGAATGAAGGGCACGCGGCATTCGCGACGGTCGAGCGTGCTCGCGACTTGATGCAACAGACCGGTCAGTCCTTCGATGTCGCGATGGCGATCACACGCGCCGGGAACTTGTTCACGACGCACACCGCCGTGGCAGCTGGCTTTGATCGCTTCGCTCCGGATCTCATCAAGCATTACCTTGGCCGTTACGTTCAGAAACAGTTGGGAATATCACTCCACGATTTCCTCGCACTAGGACGACAGAATCGCAACGACTCGTCGGAGAGTTTCAACATGGCATACCTAGCCATTCGCGGCAGCGGCGCGGTCAACGGCGTGAGTCGCTTACACGGGAAAGTCAGTCGGAATTTATTTGAGCCGCTTTTTCCTCATTGGCCCGAGGACGATGTGCCGGTTGGCCACGTAACCAACGGAGTCCACATGCCCAGCTGGGATTCGGCGGCGGCCGACAAACTGTGGACGCAGGCCTGCGGCAAGGATCGCTGGCTGGGAACGATGGAAAACCTGGAGAGGGATATTCGCGACGTGTCCGATGCGAGTTTGTGGCAATTACGCACCGCCGCCAGCCAGTCGCTGGTGGACTACGCGCGCCAGCGTTTGACGCGGCAACTGGCAGCTTCGGGTGCGTCCGCTGAAGACGTTGACGCGGCGGCACAACTGTTTGATCCTCACACGTTAACGCTGGGCTTCGCGCGTCGGTTCGCAACTTACAAACGACCGAACCTGCTGCTGCATGATCGCGAACGATTGCTCAGGCTGTTATCTAATGTCGATCGGCCGGTGCAGCTGATTATTGCCGGCAAGGCACACCCGGCAGACCAAGCGGGCCAGGCACTGATTCGCGAGTGGATTGCATTCATCCGCCAGCCTGAAATTCGCCCGCACGTGATCTTCTTGAGCGATTACGACATGCTGTTGACCGAACATCTAGTGGAAGGTGTGGACGTGTGGATGAACACACCGCGCCGGCCGTGGGAAGCCAGCGGCACCAGCGGGATGAAGGTGCTGGTCAATGGAGGCATCAATCTATCGGAACTGGATGGCTGGTGGGCAGAAGCCTACACGCCCGAAGTGGGTTGGGCGCTGGGGGACGGACGCGAACATGGCGATGATCCTGCTTGGGATGCGGCCGAAGCCAATACGCTCTACGATCTGCTGGAACAGGAAGTTGTTCCAGAGTTTTACAATCGAGACGCCAGCGGCATTCCCACCGCCTGGGTCAAACGCATGCGAGAAAGTATGGCGCAGTTAACGCCACGCTTCTCTGCCAATCGCACGGTTCGCGAATATACCGAACAACATTACCTACCCGCTGCCGCAGCTTACCAAACGCGTTCAGCAAACAACGGCACGCTGGGCAAACAAATCATCGATTGGCAACAAGCGGTCGATCGAGAATGGGACTCGTTGCGCTTCGGTGAAGTTCGAGTCCAAAGCAACCCCGAACACCACGTGTTCGAAGTTGACTTCTTTCTGAATAATTTAGATGCTGACGCGGTGCGCATCGAATTGTTTGCAAACGGCATCGATGGCGGCGATCCCGTGCGTGAAATGATGAAATATGTCGGACCGAAGACTGAGGCGTCCGACTGGTATACGTATCAAGCAACCATCTGGGCTGCACGACCACCGAGTGACTTTACAGCGCGTGCGATCCCACAGCACACCGGAGTATCGGTTCCACTTGAATGCACTCGAATCCTGTGGCAACGATGATCTGGTGGAAGTCGCATTGCTCTGCAACAAGTCAAGTTCTGGATAGTGGTCAAGGCTGTAGCGACTTCCGCCACAGCGGATGGGTGGAAGGAACGATTTGGGATTGCGTCCATGGGATTACCATGACTGCGTATTCAAAGTGCAAATGCTTTGCATACGTCGAGGATCAAATGAATCTTGCCTGGAACGAAAAGGATGCGTGATTTTAAAAGGAATCCACTATGAAGAGGCTAACCTCATGTGCGGCCCTGGCCCTGCTATGCAGTACTCTTTCAGCAACGATCGTCACCGCCCAGTCGACAGCAGCGAAGACTGCGGCTGACTCGAAATCCAAATCGGTGGACTTGTGCATCGCCCCCGCTGGCGGCCCCATCGCGACCGGACAAACAGAAACCACCACAACCGCACGCACAGCAGCACGCACTGCGACCGCTCCCACGGCGCGTGTTGGCAAACCAGCACCCGACTTCGAAGCCAACGCCTTCGTTGACGGAGGATTCCGGCCAATCAAATTGTCGGACTACCAGGGCAAGTGGGTCGCGATGTGTTTTTACCCAGACGACTTCACGTTCGTTTGCCCGACCGAACTGGCGGCCGTGTCTGCTCGCTACCAAGAGATCGAACAACTGGGTGTTCGGATCATCTCGTTCAGTAAGGACAGTCGCTTCCGCCACAAGATTTGGAACGCGACTGAATTGTCCAAGATGATTCCAGGCGGCTTGCCGTTTGCCAAGTGGACCGATCCAGCGGGCCGCATCAGCCAAGTCTACGGACTTTACGGAGTCTACGACGAAGATGCCAGCGTTGACAATCGAAGTCGTTTTATTATCGACCCGGATGATGTGGTTCAAGCGATTGAAATCTTGATGCCATCGGTTGGCAGAAATGTCGACGAACTGATTCCCAGTTGCAGGCGTTCCAAAATGTGCAAGCCACCGGCGAAGTCACACCCGCAGGTTGGAAACCAGACATGCCAACGCTCACCCCCTGACCGGAAATGGCTGGCAAGGTTGGGAAAAACTGGCAACCAGCTGGCATCACACGAAAACTCATACCAAAACTCATACCAAAACTCATACCAAAACTCATACCAAAACTCACGACAAAACTCACGACAAAACGCGAATAGGAAATCACTCATGCGGTTCCGAATCATCATTGCGATGATCGCGATCGCAACGACGGTGTTGCTTGCCAAGACTGTCGAATTTATTAAGCCCGCAGCATCTAGCGAAATTGAATTGCAAGACGCCGAAGCAGCCAAACACAACACTGAAGGGGCGAACTACCAGATGATCGACACCTACAAGTTTCCCGGCTTCAAGATCGTTCAATACGAACTGTCGGTCCTTTCGCATTTCTCGTACCTTCTGATCAGCGACAATGAATGCTTTGTCGTGGATCCGGGCCGAGATATTGATGTCTATTTGGCCGGCGGTAAACAACAAGGCATAACCATCAAAGGCATCTACCTAACGCACTCTCATACCGACTTTGTTGTCGGCCACATGGAACTGGCCAGTCGCTTGGACGTGCCGATCTACGTCAGTGCCCAATCAGGGGCTGAGTACAAACACCAGTCGATCCAGGACGGCGACACCGTTGAGATCGGGCAAGCCATCATCAAGTTTCTTGATGCACCGGGGCACACTCCCGATGGAACGCTCGCGTCGGTTTCCCACAAGCAAGAACCTGCCAAGCCACTGGTGCTGTTGAGCGGCGATACGCTGTTCATCGGCAGCGCTGGACGTCCCAACCTCTTCGGTGGTGACATAGCTGCCTCGACACTCGCCTCGATGATGTTCGATAATTGGTACGCCAAGTTGGCGAAGCTAAGCGGCGAAGTGCAGATTCTGCCTGCACATGGTGCCGGTTCGCTTTGCGGTGCACACTTAAGCGACAAATCGACGTCAACCATTGGAGCACAACGCACGGCGAACTCATCCCTTCACTACAAAGATCGCGGTGAATTTATGGCCAACATCCTGGAAGGGTTACCTCAAGCGTCACAGTATTTTGGTCACAACGCGGCGCTCAATCGCACAGGTCCGCCACTGATTGATTGGCACCCCAAGGAATTGCCTTTCGTGGAACCCGTCGACGCATTGTCCGATATCAAACAATACTACGTCGCCGATATTCGAGACGCCGATGCCTACGCAGCAGGCCATATTCCCAACTCGGTTAACATAGGTATCCGCGAGCGTTTCGAGACCTGGATCGGCAGCATGGTGCCCGGGGATGCAAAACTGATCGTTTGTGGCGACAACGATGACCAACTGCGAGAAGCGGTTCGTCGACGCCATCGCGTCGGCGACCAACCCGATTGCATCAAACTGGACACCTGGAACACAGCCTCACTGTCTTTGGCCCAGAATAAAACGGCCAATCCGAGCGAATTCTACGCGGCAATGCCAACCAATGGATCGCCTTTGATCGTCGATGTGCGATTGCCTGCCCAGTGGATGGCACTGCGAGTTGGCGCGACGGTGAATCTTCCGCTTAACGAGTTAGCCAAAAAGTCCGTCCTACTTGATCGCCAGCAAAAGATCGTGACCGTCTGCAATAGCGTCTATCGTTCCAGCATGGCGGTCGGCGTTCTCCAGCGTGAAGGATTCGCCAACGGTAGCAACATGAAAGGCGGAAGCCAAGC